>NZ_JBQQBZ010000002.1:0-470209 GCF_052245655.1 Streptomyces sp. 4N509B | reverse complement strand
TTTGAGGGGGTAAGGCTCCCGGTAGACGACCGGGTTGATAGGCCAGGGATGGAAGCCCTGTGAGGGGTGGAGTTGACTGGTACTAATAGGCCGAGGG
Source organism: Streptomyces sp. 4N509B (assembly GCF_052245655.1). NCBI lineage: Bacteria > Bacillati > Actinomycetota > Actinomycetes > Kitasatosporales > Streptomycetaceae > Streptomyces > Streptomyces sp. 4N509B. The sequence goes on along the minus strand of NZ_JBQQBZ010000002.1, from coordinate 470,112 downwards.
CTTGTCCGCAGATGCTCGCGTCCACTATGAACATTTCCGCAAGGCCGGTGACACTTTTGTGTTTCGGTGGTCATGGCGGGAGGGAAACGCCCGGTTATCTTTCCGAACCCGGAAGCTAAGCCTCCCTGCGCCGATGGTACTGCATGGGGGACCGTGTGGGAGAGTAGGACACCGCCGAACAACTTTTATAGACGTAGGGCCTGTTGGGAGAAATCCCGACAGGCCCTACGTGTGTGTGCGGTCCGCTCTGCGTGGACGTGTCGGTGCACCGAGACGTCGCCGTGGGCCGTCAGGGGCGCGGTGGTCCTCCGCGCTCATGGTGGTGTCGTACGCCGTGGCCGTCTCGACTCCTCACATGCTCTGGCGCCAGGCGCTCGTCGACGGAGGAGCGCGGCCCCGTTCCGCACGGGCCTCCGGCCGGCGGGGCGGAGGGATACGATCCCGGTGGCGACGTGACCCCGTGCCCGTTCGCGCCTCTCCAGAGCCGTTGTCCGGCCCCGCCTCTCGATGGTCGTGAAGGAGGCCTGCTCGCCGTGACTAGTGCTTGCGTCCACTCATGCCGCCACCGACGGCTGCGCAGGTCTCAGCACACTGTAGTGACGACGAATCGACATAACGACCCGATTCCTCTACGCACCCCTGGACTCCAGGCACGAGAACCGGACAGCTTCGGACGGGTCCTCGTGAACGCCTCGTTCGTGTCGACCTGGGCGGTAACGGCCGCTCATGATCCGCCACTGACGCGTGTGGTGAGGATGTGACAGGTGGCGCGACGATGAGGGCCGCCGTCCGCCCGGCCGTCCGCTGATGGCGTAGGGGCGCAGGTCGGGCGGCTGCTGAGCTGTGTGGCACATAGGTACGTCTGATCCTGCGGTGTTCGCCGGGCTGTTGGAGGGCAGGATTTACGTAGGGATGCGTCTCGTCGACGCCTGTCCACGCGGTGCGCCTCCGGCGCTACGGCGTGCGCATGAGGACGGTGCTCCCTTTGTGCTCAAAGGGACTTATCTGTCACGGTAAATGGCCGGTTGTAGTAAAAGACCGGTTGGAGCACCTCTTCCCCACTCGCATCACCCGCCCCTAATCTGGGGAGGAGCGCACATGCGAGAGGGAGTCACCGGAGGGGAAGCCGGTGTCCGACATGTGCGGAAGGTCAGGTGTGACATGGCTGCTGAAAGGCTTCTGAGTGAAGCCAAGTTCCTGACCGTGGCGGAGGTCGCCGCGGTGATGCGAGTGTCGAAGATGACCGTGTACCGCCTGGTGCACGCAGGTCATCTGCCGGCGATCCGGGTCGGGAGGTCCTTCCGCGTACCGGAGCAGGCCGTCCACGAGTACCTCCAGGACTCGTTCGTGGGGGCGGAGAGCGCGTAGGCGCGACTCCGGTCCGTGTACGGCTGCCTGGTGCCTGGGCACAGGACGTACCTCGATTAACCCGTTCCACTGGGTGACCGGTAGGCTGACCCGCATGTAGGTCGTGTGGGCTCGGACGCCCCGCACCGAGTGAACGAAGTGAGCGAGGGTAGTCGTGGGCTCTGTCATCAAGAAGCGGCGCAAGCGGATGGCGAAGAAGAAGCACCGCAAGCTGCTGAAGCGTACGCGCGTCCAGCGTCGCAACAAGAAGTGAGCGAGCGGCGCTGAGCGGCCCTCCCGTCCGCACCACGGCGGGAGGGCCGACGCATCGCACGTCGTGCGCAGGCGGAGGAGTCCCCAAGTCCCGTGGGCAGGACCGTTCTCGTCACCGGTGCCGCCCGCCAGCTCGGTGGGCGGGTCGCCCGGCGCCTCCGGCAGGATCCGGAGGTCGACCGGGTCCTCGCCGTGGACTCCCGGCCGCTGCCAGGACCGCTGGGTGACGTCACCGTCATTCGCGCGGACATCCGCCGGCCGGAGATCGCCGCGGTGCTCGCGGAGCACGCCGTGGACACGGTGGTGCACCTGGACGTCCACGACGGGCCCGCGTCGGGCTCGGCCGGCGGGGGCGCGCGGAGCGGTCTCCGGGAGGCGAACGTTCTCGGCACGCTCCAGTTGGTCGGAGCGTGCCAGCGGATTCCCGGCCTGAACCGGGTCATCGTCAGGTCCAGCACGCGGATCTACGGCGGCGATGCCCGTGACCCGGCCGTCTTCAGCGAGAGCGCCCCTCCGGCGGCGCCGGCGACGGCCGCCGGCTTCGCCCGTGACGTCGCCGAGATCGAGGGCTACGTGCGGAGCTTCGCACGTCGACGCCCGGACGTGGCGGTCACGGTGCTGCGGTTCGCCCACATCCTCGGTCCCCTGGGGGACTCGGCGTTCGCCGCGTACCTGCGGATGCCGGTGCTGCCCACGGTCCTCGGCTACGACCCGCGCCTCCAGTTCGTCCACGAGGACGACGTGGTGGAGGTGGTGGGCAGGGCTGTCGCCGCGCCCGACCGGGCCGACGCGCTGACGGCCGGCACGTTCAACGTCGCGGGAGACGGGGTGATGGTGCTCTCGCAGGCCGCGCGTCGCCTGGGGCGGCCGACGGTGCCGGTGGCGTCGCCGCTGGCCGGCTGGCTGGGGGCGGGGCTGCGGGCGTTGGGCGTGGGCGCGTTCTCCGCCGAGCAGGTGCGCTCGCTCGTCCACGGGCGCGTGGTGCGCACGGACCGGCTCCGTGAGGCCCTGGGCCGTCCGTTGGAGTACACGACGGCCGAGGCCTTCGCGGACTTCGCCGCGGCCCACGGGCCCGGTCTGCTGCCGCCGTCGGCCCTGGCGGGTGCCGCGCGGCGGCTTGAGGAGGCGTTGCGAGGTGGGTGACGCGAAGGTCATCCCGCTGGGTGATCCCGGAAGGCGGGGGCCCAGGGGGCGGCGTTCCCGTGAGGCCGAGGTGCCGGGGCAGCGTGGAGAGCGCTCCGAACGGGACGGCGGGCAGGAGAGCGCGGCGGAGACGCCGGGCGCGTCCGGCACGGGCGGCTCGGGCGGGCTGGAGCAGGCCCTGGCGCGGGGTGTGGCCTTCCTGCGGCGTCGCCTGACGGGCGACTACGAGGTGGACGACTTCGGGTACGACGCGCACCTGACGGACGAGCTGCTGCTGACGCTGTTGCGGCCCGTCTTCGAGCGGTACTTCCGGGTGGAGGTGCGGGGTGTGGAGCACGTCCCCGCGTCCGGTGGCGCGCTCATCGTGGCCAACCACTCCGGCACGCTGCCGTGGGACGGCCTGATGCTCCAGACGGCGATCCGTGACCGGCACCCGGCCGACAGGAACCTGCGGCTGCTCGCGGCCGACCTGGTGTTCCAGCTGCCGATCGTCAACGAGCTCGCCCGCAAGGCCGGGCACACGCTGGCCTGTGCCGAGGACGCGGCGGAGCTGCTGGACCGCGGCGAGCTGGTGGGGGTCATGCCGGAGGGCTTCAAGGGGATAGGCAAGCCCTTCGCGGAGCGGTACAAGCTTCAGCGCTTCGGGCGCGGTGGCTTCGTGGCGACGGCGCTGCGGGCGCGGGTGCCGATCGTGCCGTGCTCGATCGTCGGCGCCGAGGAGATATACCCGATCCTCGGCAACGCCCGCATGCTGGCGCGGATGCTGGGACTGCCGTACTTCCCGCTGACCCCGACGTTCCCCTGGCTCGGGCCGCTGGGCGCGATCCCGCTGCCGACGAAGTGGACCATCCAGTTCGGCGAGCCGATCGACACCGGGGAGTGGCCGCCGGAGGCGGCGGACGACCCGATGGTGATGTTCCAGCTGACCGACCAGGTCCGCGAGACGATCCAGCACACGCTCTACGAGCTGCTGGTCGGCCGGCGTTCGGTGTTCTTCTAAACGTCCAGAGGCGGTCGTCACACGGGGACGGTCGGTGGGGCCACGCTGCCCGACGGAGGGCCGGCCCCGCCGCCCGTTCCGGCGGGTGTCGCCGTGCGGCTCAGCCGTCGAGGCCGAGGTCGGGGAGGAGCTCCTCGACCAACGGGGGGATCGTCACCTGCCGTTCGGGTGAGGCCTCGTCCTCCGGCTCGTCGGAGGCGGTGGGGCTCTCCGAGGTGCCGTCGGACGACGAGCCGCCGAGCAGGCCGGCGCTGCCGAGGAGGCCCTGGGCCCACGGTGACGACTCGGCGCTGCTGCGCCCCTCCTCGTGCGAGGCGGAGCCGTTCGCGGTGCCGGGCCCGGGAGACGGGGAGGCCGACGCCGAGGCGGTGGGGTGGCTGCTGGTCGGGCCGGCGGAGCCGTCGGTGAGGTCCGCGCTCCCCGAGGCGCCGGCCTGGGGCTGCCGGCCGGCGGACGCCGTGGCGTCGTCGGGCTCGAGGGGCAGCAACGCGGCGAGCGGCCCGATGCCCTCCTCTATGGCTTCGAAGACGCCCGTCACCTCGGAGCTGATGTCGTGCAGCTCGAGGGGGAGGCGGTCGCGCAGGCTCCGCCAGGTGTCCCGGTGGTCCTGGGCGAAGGAGGAGAGGGAACGCAGGGGATCGACCGAGCCTTCCGCCTCGTATGCCTGGGTCAGCAGGCGGTGTCCCGTGGAGGCGTCGTCCCGCATGCTGGAGAGGGCCCGGCGGACCTCGGCCAGCTCCTCCTCGTCGAGCTGGCCGGTGCGGCCGCGCTCCATCAGGCGACGGGCTTCGTTCAGGCGGGTGGCGGCGTGGTCGAGGTACAGCCGGCCGCGGTCGACGTCGCCCCTGGCGAAGTCCAGCCGCAGGTCCTCCATGCCGCGCTTGAGCCCGTAGAGCGTGTCACCGGGGAGCGCGTCGGTGCTGGCGGCCGCGGCGCCGCCGAGGGCGCCGGCGGCCACACCCATGGTGAGGCCGCTCGCCGCGAGGCCCTTGGACAGCCTGGTCCTGGGCCGGAGCCGGGCGACGAGGCCGGTGCTCTCGCTCGGCTCGCCCGGCCTGCCGCCCCCGCCCGGCGCGGGGCCGGCGGCGGGCTCGTGCGGAGCGGTGGGGCGGGACCGGTGGCCGCCTCCGACGGCGCGGAGCCGGCGGCGACGCTGCTCCGGCAGCGGCTCGGGGACGGTGGGCGCGGTGGTGGCCTCGGGAGACGCCTCAGCGGGCGTCTGGGCGGGCTCCTGGAGCGCCTGCGGCTCCTGGGACGGGGACGGGGCCGGGGCGGGGGACGACGGGGCGGCAGCGGACGTCACGGCCGCGACCAGCTGGGCGCGCTGTGCCGTCCGTGTCGCGGCGTTCAGCGACGGCCTGGGCAGGGTGGTCAGCTCACGCACGACCGCCAGGGCGGCCCGGGTGGGCGCGTCGGCGACGTTCGCGAGATCGGTCAGGGCCTGGTCCACCTCCGCTGTCGTCGCCGCCTCCTCGCCGAGCGGCGACGCGTCGAGAAGCTGGGCGAAGGCGTGGGCCCGGCGGGTGGCCGCTACGGATCCGATCACGGGCGGCACCTCCTCTCGTCAGCACGATCGACTCCCGTTCTCCGGCCGGCGGTTGCACGTGGCCACCAGACTCACCCGAACGAGTGATTCTCTGATCGGGTTCGGGCGGCGAACGCCTGGCTGTGGGGGAGCCTGCGATCTCGACAACGAGTGGACGGGCACACGGGTTACGGCTGACTGATAATGTGACCGTTTGCCCAAGTGGCGTCACGGTGTGTCCGCGCCGGGGCAGGCCGCATGGCCGGCTGCTGGCAGCCGGCTGCTCGGCTCGTGCGGGTCGAGGTCGGGTGGGGGTGTGGGGGTCGAGGGGGATGGTCGGGGCGGGTGGGCCTCAGCGGGCGTCGTCGGGCAGGAGCCGTGCGAGCGTGCGGACCGCCCGGTACTGGAGGGTCTTGATGGCGCCCTCGTTCTTTCCCATGACGCGTGCGGTCTCGGCGACCGACAGGCCCTGGAGGAAGCGGAGCGTCACGCACTCCTGCTGCTGGGGGTTGAGCTTGCGGACGGCCTCCAGGAGGGCCGAGTTGGCCAGCGACTCGAGGACGGAGTCCTCGGGGCTGCGCTCCACCTCGTTGGCGTCGAGCATCTCCCCGGTGGTGACCTCCAGCCTCGTGCGGCTGGACTTGAAGTGGTCGGCGACCAGGTTCCGGGCGATGGTGACCAGCCAGGCGCCGAAGTCGCGGCCCTGCCAGGTGAAGGTGCCGATGCGGCGCAGGGCGCGCAGGAAGGTCTCGCTGGTGAGGTCCTCCGCGGTGGCCCGGCCCCCCACGCGGTAGTAGATGAAGCGGTAGACCGTGTCGGCGTAGTGGTCGTAGAGGCGCCCGAAGGCCTCCGCCTCTCCGCCCTGGGCCCGCTCGACGAGGTCCATCATCCGACGGCTCTCGCTGCTCGTGGGGGCACCCGGACGCCGTGTGGCGGGGGCGGAGGAGGGGGCCGAGGCGGCCGCGCGGTGGGCGGCGCGGGGGGTGATCGCGCCGCCGGTGAGGGAGAGGGCAGGGCCCGTGGGGGCGGGTGGGACAGGCGGGACGGGTGCGGCGAGGGTGGGGGTGGCGTACGCGGTGGGGACGAGGGCGCGCATCCGGTCGACGACCGTGGTGCGCAGCGTAGCCAGGCCTGAGGCGTCAACCCCGACGTGTGGGTACACGGGACTCCCAGAGGCAGAGCTTCCAACACGTGCAGTGGCGGGTCCGTCACCCGTCACCTGGCTGGCGACGCGTGGGGGACCGGAAACGCGTCTGAATCGCGTCTGAGGAGAATAACGCTTCGTACAGACGGTACTACGCCTAGTTGCGAAAATCGCCGAATCGGTTTGATCTGTTACAGGTTGTGGTCGCTACGCCACGGCTACGCCACGGTCAAAGTGATCGCCGAATGATCGGATTTGCTCAAGGCCAGTTAGAACCTGACCGATACGTCGATCATCGGAAGGAGTCGGCGAGGTCGCGGGTCTGGCCACCCGCGGTTCGGGGTAAGGGACTTGAATGGCTTGGAGCCGTCCGTCCCCTCGCCGGGGGAGACGCGGCGAGGCGCTACGGAGAAACGCCCAGGCCCTGTCCGGTGGATCGTCGCGGGCCCGCGACACCGGCTACGACCGTTCGCCGCGTTGTCGGGACCGCCCACGTACTCCTCCACGCCGCTGCCCCGCGTGGGAGGTGCCGCCACGGCTTCGCGGTGCGAGGACGACCCTCCGCCGTGCGACGGGCCGCGTCTGACGCCGCGGGCTGACCCACGAGGACCCATCGGACCGGGCCTAGCGCCGGCGGCGTTGCAGGGCGAACGCGGCCGCCGCCCCGCCCACCACGGCCCCGGCGCCCGCCGCCGCGGGCACGCCGACGCGCACGGCCTTCCTGCCGGTGCGGTAGTCGCGCAGCCGCCAGCCCATCGCGCGGGCGTGGGTGCGCAGCTTCCGGTCCGGATTGATCGCGTAGGGGAATCCCACCAGGGACAGCATCGGGATGTCGTTGGCCGAGTCGCTGTAGGCCGCGCAGCGCGCGAGGTCGAGGTCCTCGGACTCCGCCAGCGCGCGCACGGCCACCGCCTTGGCCTCGCCGTGCAGGATCTCGCCGACCAGCCGTCCGGTGTACACGCCGCCGACGGACTCCGCCACGGTGCCGAGCGCACCGGTCAGGCCGAGCCGCCTGGCGATGATGGCGGCGGTCTCGACCGGCGCGGCGGTCACGAGCCAGACGCGTTGGCCGGCGTCAAGGTGTGCCTGGGCCAGGGCGCGGGTCCCCGACCAGATTCGGCCAGCCAGGTACTCGTCGTAGATCTCCTCGCCGATCGCCGTCAGCTCGGAGACGCGGTGGCCCCGGACGATGGAGAGCGCGCTGTCCTGGGCGTCCCGCATGTGGCCCGCGTTCTCCGCGCCGGCGAGCCGGAAGTACGCCTGCTGCCAGGCGAACCTCAGCAACTCGCGCTTGCGGAAGAACTTCCGCTTGTACAGCCCGCGGCCGAAGTGGAAGAGGGTGGCGCCCTGCATCACGGTGTTGTCCAGGTCGAAGAAGGCCGCCGCGCGCGGCTCGCCGGGGGCGGGGAACTCCGGCTCGCCGGACGCCGTCCGCAGCGCCGCCTCGGCGGAGGCCGTGCCGGCGAGGACGTGGCGGTCGGTGTTCCGGTCGCGGGCGTGGGCGCGGGCTCGGGCCATGACAGCGAGCATAGCCAGCCGCGTCCCGGACCCCGGTTGCGCGGGAATGTCGTCACGGTTGCCGTGCGCGGCACAATGGGCGCCATGACACCGCCGCTGCGCGCCTTCCGTCGCTCCCCCTCCCGTTCCGACGACGCGGCCGCCGCCGACGCCTCCGCGGGCGTGACCCGCGTCGAGGCCGCCGCCGTCGACGAGGCGGGCCCGGGTGCGGGCCGTGCGGGGCGGCTGGTGACGCTGATCGGCAAGCCCGGATGTCACCTGTGCGACGACGCGCGCGCCGTGGTCGCCGCGGTCTGTGACGAAGTCGGCGTCGCGTGGGAGGAGAGGGACATCACGGTCGACGCCGAGCTCCACCGGCGGTACTGGGAGCAGATCCCCGTGGTGTTGGTGGACGGCGAGCAGCACGACTTCTGGCGGGTGGACCCGGCCCGGCTGCGTCGGGCGCTGGGAGCCTGAGCCGGGTTTCGATTAGCATTCGAGGTCGTTTTCTCCGCGGTTTTCCGGACGGCTATATAGGTGAGGAGTGTGACCGGGTGTCCTCGTTGACTTTTGTGGCACCGGTCACTTTGGACGGACAAAGCGGACAGCATCTTTGTGCACGCGTTCACAAAGACATAGCCTGGGCGCGACGGAGTGGTCCCGGCGCATGCGCGGCGTCGAGCGCGGCGCACGTGATCCGTGGCCGCTCTCCGTATGGCCCGACCGGCAGGAGCACCGTGGCAACTGGCCGAAACCACCGACCGGCGACCCGCAGCCGAGGAATCCCCGAGGCGACCGTCGCCCGGCTTCCGTTGTACCTGCGGGCCCTCACGGCGCTCTCGGAGCGCTCGGTGCCCACGGTCTCCTCGGAGGAGCTCGCCAGCGCCGCCGGCGTGAACTCCGCGAAGCTGCGGAAGGACTTCTCCTACCTGGGCAGCTACGGCACGCGCGGCGTGGGATACGACGTCGAGTACCTCGTGTACCAGATCTCCCGTGAGCTCGGTCTCACCCAGGACTGGCCCGTGGTCATCGTCGGCATCGGTAACCTCGGTGCCGCCCTCGCCAACTACGGCGGCTTCGCCTCGCGCGGCTTCCGCGTGGCGGCGTTGATCGACGCCGACCCGACGATGACCGGCAAGCAGGTGGCGGGCATTCCCGTGCAGCACGTCGACGACCTGGAGGCCATCATCGAGGCGGGTGGGGTCTCCATCGGCGTCATCACGACGCCGGGCGGCGCCGCGCAGCAGGTCTGCGACCGGCTCGTGGCCGCGGGGATCACCTCGATCCTGAACTTCGCGCCCACCGTGCTGTCCGTTCCCGAGGGAGTGGACGTGCGCAAGGTCGACCTGTCGATCGAGCTCCAGATCCTCGCCTTCCACGAGCAGCGCAAGGCCGCGGAGAACCTCGCCCAGGAGGGCGGGCACCTTCCCGCGGGGAGCGCCGGTGGCGTGGAGGCGCCCGAGGACGTCGCGCCGCCGGTCGAGCCTCCGGCCACGGCGGTCGCCCGGCGCGCCGCCCGCAGGCCCGGTGCCCGAGCCGGCACCCGCGCCGGCGGCGGGGGCAGGAGCCGGGACGAGGGGCCGGAAGGGGAGGTCCCGGCGGTGATGCCCGCATGACCCTGCTGGTCGTAGGCGTCAGCCACCGCAGTGCCCCCGTCAGCCTGCTGGAGCGTGTCGCCCTCGCCCCCGAGGCCCGGGTGGCGCTCCTGCGGGACATGGTCGGCCGCGAGCCGATCCAGTCGGCGGCCGTCCTGTCCACGTGCAACCGCATCGAGCTCTACGCCGACGTGACCGGCTTCCACGCCGGTCTCGCCGAGCTGTCCGCGTTGCTGTCGCGGCACGGCGGCGTGAGCCGCGAGGAGCTCTCGCCGCACCTGTACGTGCACTACGACGACCGCGCCGTGCACCACCTCTTCACGGTGGGGTGTGGGCTGGACTCGATGGTGGTCGGCGAGGGACAGATCCTCGGTCAGATCAAGGAAGCGCTTGCCCTCGCGCAGGACGAGCAGACCGCGGGACGGCTGCTGAACGAGCTGTTCCAGCAGACGCTGCGGGTCGGCAAGCGAGCCCACAGCGAGACCGGCATCGACCGTGCGGGACAGTCGCTGGTGACCTTCGGCCTGACGCAGCTCGCCGACGGCGGCCAGGACCCGGCCGGCACGCCCGAGGTGGAGCGGTGGCTCGCCGGCAAGCGCGCGCTGGTGATCGGGGCCGGCTCGATGTCCTCGCTGGCCGCGGCGGTCCTCGCGCGGGCCGGTGTGTCCGAACTGGTGATCGCCAACCGGACGTTGGAGCGTGCCGAGCGGCTCGCCGTCTCCCTCGACGGGCGGCACGCGGGCCGCGAGGGCGGCCTGCCGCGGGCCCGCGCGGTGCCGATCAACGCGATCTCGATCGCCGCCGAGCTGGCGCTCGCCGACGTCGTGGTCTCCTGCACGGGAGCCGCGGGGCTCGTGCTGACCGCCGAGGCCGTGGCCGGAGCGCTGACAGAACGTTCCGCCCTCGCGCGGACGCGCGCCCGCGCGGACGGCGCGTCGGCGTCGACGACGACGCGGGCCGGCTCGGCGCAGGTGCGCCCGCTCGCCGTGCTGGACCTCGCGATGCCACGGGACGTGGACGCCGGCGTGCACCGGCTCGACGGCGTCCGCCTGGTCGACATCGAGTCGCTGGCCGAGGCCTCGGTCGACGCGCCGATGGCGGCCGACGTCGACGCCGTGACGCGGATCGTCGCCGAGGAGGTCGCGGCCTTCGAGGCGGCCCAGCAGGCCGCGCAGATCGCCCCCACCGTGGTGGCGCTGCGCTCGATGGCCGCCGACGTGGTGGCCAGCGAGCTCGCCCGCCTCCACGGCAGGCTGCCCGGCCTCGACGACAAGGAGCGCACCGAGATCACCCGCACCGTCCGTCGGGTGGTCGACAAGCTGCTGCACGCGCCGACCGTGCGCGTCAAGGAGCTCGCCGGAGAACCGGGCGGCGCGGACTACGCCGCCGCGCTCCGCGAGCTGTTCGCCCTCGACGCGCCGCCCCAGCCGCAGCCAGCCGGCGCGATGGAACAGGAGCGGTCATGAACGCCCCCCACACCGGCGCCGCAGGCGCCCCGCTGCGCCTGGGCACCCGGCGCAGCCAGCTCGCCATGGCCCAGTCACGCGGCGTCGCCGAGCAGGTCACGCGCCTGACCGGCCGCCCCGTCGAGCTGGTCGAGATCACCACCTACGGCGATGTGTCGCGCGAGTCGCTGGCCAGCATCGGAGGCACCGGCGTCTTCGTCTCCGCGCTGCGTGACGCCCTGCTGCGCGACGAGATCGACTTCGCCGTGCACTCCCTCAAGGACCTGCCCACCGGGCAGCCGGCCGAGCTGACGCTCGCGGCCGTGCCGCGCCGCGCCGACCCGCGCGACGCGCTCGTCGCCCGCGACGGGCTCGCGTTCGAGCAGCTCGTCGTGGCCGGATCGGCGAGAGGAGGCGGCCCGGCCCGCGTCGGCACGGGCTCGCCGCGCCGCATGGCGCAGCTCAACGCCTGGGCCCGCGCCCTCGGCTGCGAGATCGACGCCGTGCCGATCCGGGGCAACGTCGACACCCGCCTGGGATACGTCCGCTCCGGAGAACTCGACGGCGTCGTCCTCGCCGTCGCCGGCCTCACCCGCATCGGGCGCCAGGGAGAGATCACCGAGGCTCTCCCGCCCGACCTGATCCTGCCCGCCCCCGGCCAGGGGGCGCTGGCGGTGGAGTGCGCCGCGACCCGCGCGGACCTCGCCGCCCAGCTCGCCGCGCTCGACGACCCGCCCACCCGGGCCGCCGTGACCGCCGAGCGAACCCTGCTCGCCGCCTTGGAGGCCGGGTGCAGCGCACCCGTCGGCGCGCTCGCCGACCATCCGGAGGGCGAGCCGAACGGCGAGCAGGACGTCACCGAAATGCGCCTGCGCGGCGTCGTCGGCACCACCGACGGCACCACGCTCGTGCAGCTGTCCACCACCGGAAGCGCGCCGGCATCAGCTGACGAGGCGACCGTCCGAGCCGAACGGCTCGGGCGCGAGCTCGCCGAGGAGATGCTCGCCAAGGGCGCGGCCGGTCTCATGGGGGAGCGAACCAAGTGAGCCCCACCACCGCACGCACCGTACCCGCCCGCGCTACGCGCGCCATGCCCGTCGACCACCCACACCACCCACAGCCGACCCCGTCCGACCAGCACGGTCACGTCACCTTCCTCGGCGCGGGTCCCGGAGACCCGGGCCTGCTGACGCTGCGCGCGGTCGAGGCGCTGCGCAGAGCCGAGGTGGTGGTCGCCGACCAGGACGCGTACGAGGTGGTGCGCACGCACCTCAGCCCCGGCACCGTCACGCCGCTCCAGCGGTCCGTGTCGCGGGGGCCGTCCCCGGCCACGGGGCCCTCGGGTCCCCTGGGATCCACGGGTCCCGCGGGTTCCGTGGACGGGGACGGCGTGGCCCACGCCGACGGCGTCACCGACACCGAAGGCGACACGCACAGCGACGACGACACCGACATCGCATCCCCCGAGTTCACCGACGACGATGCCGCAGATCTTGTCATGCGGGCCGCGCGGCGCGGCAAGCGGGTGGTGCGAGCGGTGGCCGGCGATCCCGGCATGGACGCCGACGCCACCGCCGACATGCTCGCCCTCGCCGCCGAGGGCATCACGTTCGAGGTCGTCCCCGGCATCGCCACCGCCCTGGGCGTGGCCGCCTACGCGGGGGTGCCGCTGCGCGACCCCGACGGCGGCGACGTCCGTTTCGTCGAGGCCAGCGTCGCGGACGAGCGCTGCTGGTCGGAGGCGGGCGCCTCCGACAGCACCGTCGTCGTCTCCACCACGCTGGAGGCGGTCACCCACACCGCCGGCCGGCTGATCGCCGCGGGCCGCAAGCCCGACACGCCCCTGTCCGTCACGGTCGCCGGCACCACCACCCGCCAGCGGACGTGGACCGCGACGCTCGGCACCGTGGAGCGGACCCTGAAGTCCGCGAAGGTGCTGCCGTCGGCGGAGGGCGGCCGGCGGGTGATAGCCGTCGTCGGCGAACGCGGAGCGCACCCGCAGCGGGAGCGGCTGGCGTGGTTCGAGTCCAAGCCGCTCTTCGGCTGGAAGGTCCTCGTGCCGCGCACCAAGGAGCAGGCCGCCTCGCTCTCCGAGCAGCTGCGGTCCTACGGCGCGGTGCCCAGCGAGGTCCCGACGATCGCCGTGGAGCCGCCGCGCACCCCGCAGCAGATGGACCGGGCCGTGAAGGGCCTGGTCACCGGCCGGTACGAGTGGATCGCGTTCACCTCGGTCAACGCGGTGAAGGCGATCAGGGAGAAGTTCGAGGAGTACGGGCTCGACGCCCGCGCCTTCGCCGGCATCAAGGTGGCGGCCGTGGGCGACCAGACCGCCAGGGCGCTGACGGCCTTCGGCGTCCGGCCCGACCTGGTGCCCAGCGGCGAGCAGTCCGCCGCCGGGCTGCTGGAGGACTGGCCGCCCTACGACTCGGTCTTCGACCCGATCGACCGCGTCTTCCTGCCGCGCGCCGACATCGCGACCGAGACGCTGGTCGCCGGCCTCGTCGAGCTCGGCTGGGAGGTGGACGACGTCACCGCGTACCGCACGGTGCGCGCGGCGCCGCCGCCGGCCGAGACGCGGGAGGCGATCAAGGGCGGCGGCTTCGACGCCGTGCTGTTCACCTCCTCGTCCACGGTGAAGAACCTGGTCGGCATCGCCGGCAAGCCGCACCCGGTGACGGTGGTGGCGTGTATCGGCCCGGCCACGGCGAAGATGGCCGAGGAGCACGGCCTGCGCGTCGACGTCGTCGCGCCCGAGCCGTCGGTGAGGAAGCTGGCGGAGGCGCTCGCGGAGTTCGGCGGCCAGCGCAGGACGGCGGCGATCGAGGCGGGCGAGCCGTTGAAGCGCCCCAGCGAGAAGCGCGCGCAGCGCAGGAGGACACGGACAGCGTGAGCAGGCCGAACGACGCGACCACCGCCGGCACCCCCGGCGGCCCGGCCGGCGGGCCCGCCGGCGGCTTCCCCGACGTGCGGCCCCGGCGGCTTCGCACCACCGCGGCCATGCGTCGCATGGTCGCCGAGCACCACCTCCACCCGTCCGACCTGGTGCTGCCCGCCTTCGTGCGGGAGGGCATCGCCGAGCCGGAGCCGATCGCGAGCATGCCGGGCGTCGTGCAGCACACCCGCGACTCGCTGCGGAAGGCGGCGGTGGCGGCGGCCGAGGCCGGGGTCGCGGGCATCATGCTCTTCGGCGTGCCCGAGGAGTCGAAGAAGGACGCGGTCGGCACGCCGGGCACCGACCCCGAGGGCATCCTCCAGCGGGCCCTGCGGGACGTGCGGGCCGAGGTCGGCGACGGCCTCGTCGTGATGTCCGACCTGTGCCTGGACGAGGTCACCGACCACGGGCACTGCGGCGTCCTGGACGCCGAGGGGCGCGTGGACAACGACGCCACGCTCCGGCGGTACGCCGAGATGGCGCTGGCGCAGGCCGAGGCCGGCGCGCACGTGCTGGGGCCCAGCGGCATGATGGACGGCCAGGTCGGGCACGTGCGCCGGGCGCTGGACGCCGCGGGCCACCAGGACGTGGCGCTGCTGGCGTACACCGCGAAGTACGCCTCGGCGTTCTACGGGCCCTTCCGCGAGGCCGTGAACTCCTCCCTCTCCGGCGACCGCCGCGCCTACCAGCAGGATCCGCCCAACGGGCGGGAGGCGCTGCGGGAGCTGGCCCTCGACCTCGCCGAGGGCGCCGACATGGTGATGGTCAAGCCCGGCCTGCCCTACCTCGACGTGCTGCGGCAGGTCGCGGACGCCTCGCCCGTGCCGGTGGCGGCGTACCAGATCTCCGGCGAGTACGCGATGGTCGAGGCGGCGGCGGAGAAGGGCTGGATCGACCGGGAGCGGGCCATCGACGAGACGCTGACCGCCTTCAGGCGGGCCGGCGCGGACATGGTCCTCACCTACTGGGCCACGGAGGTCGCGGCGCGGCTGTGACCGGCGCGGCAGGCGCGGCACGCGCGGCGAAGCCAGGGAACGGAACGTCAAGGAGAGCCGGCATGAGCACCAGCACGAAGCCCGTCGCCGTGGTGACCGGGGCCAGCAGCGGGATCGGCGCCGCCACCGCGCGGCGGCTGGCGGCGGAGGGATACCGGGTGGTGCTGGCCGCCCGCCGCTTCGAGCGCGTCGCCGCGCTCGCGGCGGAGCTGACGGACGCGGGAGGCGACGCCGTCGCCCAGCGGCTGGACGTCACCGACCGGGCCGCCGTGGACGCCTTCGCCGCCGACCTCGAGCGCTGCGATGTCCTGGTGAACAACGCGGGCGGCGCCGTCGGCCTCGACCCCGTCGCCTCGGCCGACCCGGCCGACTGGCGGGCCATGTACGAGGTGAACGTGCTGGGCGTGCTGCACCTGACGCAGGCCCTGCTGCCGGCGCTGCGGGCCTCGGGCGCCGGGACGGTCGTCGTGCTCTCCTCCACCGCGGGCCTCGGCACCTACGAGGGCGGCGCCGGGTACGCCGCCGCCAAGCACGGCGCGCACGTGCTCGCGGAGACGCTCCGGCTGGAGATCGTCGGCGAGCCGGTCCGGGTCATCGAGATCGCGCCCGGGATGGTGCGGACCGAGGAGTTCTCCCTGACCCGCTTCCGCGGCGACGCGGAGCGGGCGGCGAAGGTGTACGAGGGCGTCGCCGAGCCGCTGACGGCCGAGGACGTGGCCGACACCGTGGGGTGGGCCGTCACCCGGCCGCCGCACGTCAACGTGGACCTGCTGGTGCTCCGGCCCCGCGCGCAGGCGTCCAACACCAAGGTGCACCGCGCCACCTGACCGGCGGCCCGACCAGTGGAGAGACCGGCGGCCTGAACCGACGGCCTGACCAGGGGCGGTCCGGCCGCCGGTGCCCCCGGCCGGCTCAGAGCCGGTCGGGCGTGTGGATGCCCAGCAGCGACATGCCCAGGCGCAGCGTGCGCGCGGTCAGCTCGCACAGGAAGAGCCGGTTGGCCACCGTGGCCTCGTCGCCCGCGGCGAGCACCGGGCAGGTCTCGTAGAACGCGGAGTAGTGCGTGGCCAGCGCGTACAGGTACGCGGCGAGCTTGTGCGGCTCGTACGTCTCCGCGACGCCGTCGAGCGTGGCCGCGAACGCGTCGAGGTGCAGCCCGAGCGCCCGTTCCGCGGGCGCCAGCGGCAGCTCGGGGTGGGCCGCCGCCCGCGTGCCCTCCGGCGCCCGCCGCAGGATCGACTGGATCCGGGCGTAGGCGTACTGGAGGTACACCGAGGTGTCGCCGCTGAGGGAGACCATGCGGTCGAGGTCGAAGACGTAGTCCCGGGCGCGGGAGGTGGACAGGTCGGCGTACTTCACCGCGCCGATGCCCACCTGCTCGGCCCGCTCGGCGATCTCCGCCTCGCTCAGCCGCCCGTCCCTGTCCTTCTCGCGCACCACCTCCGCGGCCCGCGCCACGGCCTCGTCGAGCAGGTCCATCAGCCGCACGACGTCGCCGGAGCGGGTCTTGAACGGCTTCCCGTCGGTGCCGAGGACGGTGCCGAACGGCAGGTGGTGGGCGACGCCCTCCGGCAGCCAGCCGGCGCGGCGGGCGGTCTCGAACACCATCCGGAAGTGGAGCGCCTGCCGGGCGTCCACGACGTACAGCACGCTGTCGGCGCCGAGCGTGCCCATCCGGTCCCGGATGGCGGCCAGGTCGGTGGCGGCGTACCCGAAGCTGCCGTCGGCCTTCCGCACGATCAGCGGCACCCGCTCGCCGTCCGCGCCGCGCACGTCGTCGAAGAAGACGCAGAGCGCGCCGGCCGAGCGCACCGCGACGCCCGAGCGCTCCAGCTCCTCCGAGAGCGGGGTCAGGTCGTCGTTGTACGCGCTCTCGCCGACGAGGTCCTCGTCGGTGAGGAGGACGTCGAGCCGGTCGTAGACCGCGTTGAAGTAGATCTTGGACTCGTCGACGATCCGCTGCCAGAGGGCGAGGGTCTCGGCGTCGCCGCCCTGGAGCTCGACGACCCGGCCCCTGGCCCGCTCCTTGAACGCCTCGTCGGAGTCGAACAGCGTCCGGGAGTCCCGGTAGAGGCGGTTGAGCCGGGACATCGCGGCCTCCCCGGCCTTGCCGCCCTCGCCGGCCTCGCCGCCCTCGTGGTCGAGCTCGTGCGGGTGCTCGATGAGGTACTGCACGAGCATCCCGAACTGGGTGCCCCAGTCCCCCACGTGGTTGCGCCGGACGACGGTGTCCCCGCGGAAGGTGAGGATCCGCGCCAGCGCGTCCCCGATCACGGTGGACCGCAGGTGGCCGACGTGCATCTCCTTGGCCACGTTCGGCTGCGAGTAGTCGATGACGACGGTGCCGGGCGTCTCGGCCGTCGGCACGCCGAGCCGTTCGTCGTCCGCGCGGGCGGCGAGCGTGGCGAGGATCGCCCGGTCGGTCAGCGTGATGTTCAGGAAGCCGGGGCCGGAGACCTCGATCTCCTTGATCAGGTCGCCCGCCTCGATGCCGGAGACCACCTCGGCGGCCAGCTCCCTGGGGTTGCCCTTCAGCCGCTTGGCCAGGGCCAGCATCCCGTTCGCCTGGAGGTCGGCTCGGTCGCTCGGTCGCAGCAGGGGGTCGGCGCCGGCGGCCTCCGGCCGGGCGACGGCCAAGGCGTCGGCGAGACGCTGGTGGACGGTGGCGGCAAGCGAGGGAACGGGACTCATGGCGGCATTCTCCCACGGGGGGAGAAGGGTCCTCGCGTGGTTTCCACGGTGGGAGAATGGGCCCTCGTACACCCGTAAGCCCGGTTCCGGTGGCCCGTTCCCCGGAGCCCCACACCCAGAGTGGAGTGCGAGAGGCCGTGGCCCAGACCACCCCGGAGACCGCCGACTGGGTCTCCCGACTCGCGGACGACGTGATCGCCGAGGCGGAGCGCCGCGCTCCGGGGAAACCCGTCGTCTGCGCCTCGGGCCTGAGCCCCTCGGGGCCGATCCACCTGGGCAACCTGCGCGAGGTCATGGTGCCGCACCTCGTCGCCGACGAGGTCAAGCGGCGCGGCGTCCCCTGCGTGCACCTGCTCTCCTGGGACGACTACGACCGCTTCCGCCGCGTGCCCGCGGGCGTGGCCGGCGTGGACGCGTCGTGGGAGGAGCACATCGGCCGGCCGCTGACGTCGGTGCCGCCGCCGGCCGGCAGCCCGTACGGCTCCTGGGCCGAGCACTTCAAGGCGCCGCTGCTCGCCGCGATGGAGGCGATGGGCGTCGAGATGCGGGCGATCAGCCAGACCGAGCGGTACACCGCGGGGACGTACCGGGAGCAGATCCTGTTCGCGATGCGGGAACGCCGTCGCATCGACACCGTGCTCGACCGGTACCGCACGAAGGCGAAGCAGGGCCAGCCAGGCCAGCAAAGCCAGCAGGGCCAGCAGGCGGACGAGGCGGAGCGGGCCGCGCTGGAGGGCTCGGGCGCGGCCGGCGAGGACGACGGCAGCGCGGCGGGCGCGGGCACCGAGTACTACCCGTACAAGCCGTACTGCTCCGCCTGCGGCCGGGACCTGACCACGGTCACCGCGTACGACGACGACACCACCGAGCTGTCCTACGTCTGCGCGTGCGGGCACGCCGAGACCGTGAAGCTGTCGGAGTACACGCACGGCAAGCTCGTGTGGAAGGTCGACTGGCCGATGCGCTGGGCCTACGAGGGCGTGGTCTTCGAGCCCTCGGGCGTCGACCACCACTCGCCGGGCTCCTCGTGGGTGGTCGGCGGGCAGCTGGTGAGCGAGATCTTCGGCGGCAAGCAGCCCATCGGCCCGATGTACGCCTTCGTCGGCATCAGCGGGATGGCGAAGATGTCCAGCTCCCGTGGCGGCGTGCCGATCGCCGCCGACGCGCTGGAGATCATGGAGGCGCCGCTGCTGCGCTGGCTGTACGCGCGGCGCCGCCCGAACCAGTCGTTCAAGATCGCGTTCGACGGCGAGATCCAGCGGACCTACGACGAGTGGGACGCGCTGGCGAGGAAGGTGGCCGACGGCTCCGCCCAGCCGGCCGACGCGGCGGCGTACGCGCGCGCGGTCGCCACCGCTGCCGGGCCGCTGCCGGCGACGCCGCGCCCGCTGCCGTTCCGCATGCTGGCCTCCGTGGTGGACATCACGACGGGGGACGAGGAGCAGACGCTGCGGATTCTTCGGGAGGTCGATCCGGCCGAGCCGGTGGCCTCGTTGGACGAGGCCAGGCCGCGCCTGGACCGGGCGGCGCACTGGGTGACCACGCAGGTGCCGGCGGAGCAGCGCACGTGGGTGCGGCAGGAGCCGGACGTCGAGCTGCTCGGCTCCCTCGGGGCGGAGGACCGGGAGGCGCTGCGGCTGCTGCTGGAGGGCCTGGCGGAGCACTGGTCGCTCGACGGGCTGACGACGCTGGTGTACGGGGTGCCGAAGCTGCGGGCCGGGCTCACGCTCGACGCGAAGCCGACGCCGGAGCTGAAGGTGGCGCAGCGCGGGTTCTTCGCGCTGCTGTACCGGCTGCTGATCGGGCGTGAGACGGGGCCGCGGCTGCCGACGTTGCTGCTGGCGGTGGGTGAGCAGCGGGTGCGGCGGCTGCTGACGCTGCCGTAGCCGCCGTGGCGGGTGCCCAGCCGGCGATGCCTCAGCCCGCGATGCCTCAGCCGGCGAGGCCCATCTCGGCGTTGTAGCGTTCGCGGAAGCCGCGCAGGAACTCCCTGAGGTACTGCTCGTTCAGGAGCGAGCCGTCGGAGCTGGTGACGCCGAAGCGCTCGTTGAGGAAGCGGGCGAGCTGGCGGGCGTTGGGGAAGCCGCCGTGCTCCATGACGTACTGGCGGTAGGCGGCGAAGTACGCGTCGGCGTGGGAGACGTCGTCCGGCAGTCCGAGCGGCTCGGGGCCCGGAACCGGCCCCGGGTCCGGGTCGGGGAGGGGCAGCGGCTCGGGGTCCGCGAAGGCGGCGGGGAACGGCTCGGGCTCGGGTTCGGGTTCGGGCTGCGGGAGGTGGCCGTTGGCGGGGGCGCGTCCGAGCGCGCGGCGGCGTCCGGGGCCCGCGGGGACGGTGACGCGTGGCGGCTCGGGCTGTGGCACCGGCTCCGCATCCGGCTCCCGCTCCGGCCGGGGCTGCTCGGCGTACCGCGCCTGGGGGGAGCGCTGCTGCGGAACGGTCACCTGCGGCTGCGGCTGCGGCTGCGGCTCGGGCGCGGGCGCGGGCCGCGGCGCCGGCTGCGCGGGGGCGGGCGGCTCAACGGCCGCGGCGGGGCCCGGGGCGGCGGGGGCGGAGAGCGGGTTGGCTTCCGGCGCCGCGGGCAGCGGCTCCCGCTGCTGCCCGACCAGGCTCCTGCCCTCGGCCACGGGCACGCCGTAGCGCGCCAGCTTCAACGGCATCCGCGCGTCCATGGGGGCCTTGCGACGCCAGCGGCGCCCGTACTCCGCGCGCAGGTGGGCCTGGTAGACGAGGCGGTCGCGCTCCATGCCGATGACTTCCTCGTAGGAGCGCAGCTCCCACAGCTTCATCCGCCGCCACAGCCGGAACGTCGGCACCGGCGCGAGGATCCAGCGCCAGAGTCGGACGCCCTCCATGTGCTTGTCGGCGGTGATGTCCGCGACGCGCCCGATGGCGTGGCGGGCGGCCTCCACGGTGATCACGAACAGCACGGGGATGATGCCGTGCATGCTGACCGCGAGCGGGTCGCCCCACGCGGAGGCGCCGTTGAACGCGATGGTGGCGGCCGTCAGCAGCCACGCCGTCTGGCGCAGCAGCGGGAACGGGATGCGCAGCCACGTCAGCAGCAGGTCGAGGGCCAGCAGCACCACGATCCCGGCGTCGATGCCGATGGGGAAGTACGGCGCGAACTCGCCGAATCCTTTCTCCTCGGCGAGCTCGCGGACGGCCGCGTAGGAGCCGGCGAAGCCGATGGTGGCGATCACCACGGCGCCCGCCAGCACGACGCCGACGAGGATCCGGTGTGAGCGGTTCAGCTTGTAGGTGGCCACCCGCACAGCCTGGCACACGCGTCACGGTCATGTACGCGCCGATCCTGGTGAGTTCGGACGCACCTTCAGGACCAGGCGTCTCACGCGTGCTCAGGACTCGCGGCCGGTCAGGAGTTCTCCGAGGAGCCGCCCGAGGAGCCGCCCGAGGTGTCGTCGGAGGGCGGCGCGGAGCCCTCGCCCTCGCCCTGGCCCTCGCTCTGGCCGTCCCCGCCGTCGGCGGGCTGCTCGTCGGCGAAGGCGTCGACGTTGGCCAGCACGACGCCCGCGGCCGTCTCCGCGTTCTCCCTGACGCGCGAGCGGCTCGGCATGTCGGCGTCCTCGAAGCCGGCGCCGGAGTAGTCGACGGTGATGACGACGTTCCCGGTGCGGGCGACGACCCGCTGCTCGTGGTACCGCTGCGCGTCGCCCTCGTCCGAGTCCTTCGTGACGCGGTAGCCGATCGAGGTGGCGCCGCCGTCGCCGAGATCGGGCAGCTCGGCGGTCTCGACGTCCTCGTGGGAGTCCTCGCCGGTGACCTCCTCGACCAGCCGCGTCATGTACGCCTCGGCGCGCTCGTCGCCGGTGCCGATGGCCTCCTCGGAGTCGAAGCGCCGCAGCGAGACGGTGAGGGACCGGAACTGGTAGTCGTCCAGTCCCGTCCACAGGCAGGTGCCGGACAGGGACGGGTCCGTGGTCTCGATGGTCTCGCCCCGCCTGGGGTCGACCTCGGGCACGACCTGCTCGACGGTGTCCCCGTCGACGGTGGAGCACGCCTCGGGGAGCGTGGTGAACCGCACCTCCGCCGGGCTCGGGGCCTCGCTCGACGGCGACTGGTCCTCCGAGCCGCCGCCCGAGCCGTCCGACGCGCTCTCGGTGGCGTCGCCCGAGCCCTCGGAGTCGGAGCCGCCACCCGAGCAGCCGGCGACCAGCAGCACGGGCACGGCGGCCCACGCCACCGAGGTGATGACGAGGCGCGGCAGGGTGCGGAGGTTTCGGTTCATGGCGTTGTCTCGCTCCAGTCGGCTCCGGTCGACGTCGGTCGGGGCGATCCGTCGCACGTGCCCGCGCGCCCGTCCCGCCGCCGCGGCCGGTCCGCGCGGTCGCGGCTCCGGTCTCGGTCTCGGGCGTCTAGCTCTCGAAGCCGCTCGCCAGCTGCCGGGCCACGTCCTGCGCCCCTTCCTGGAGCTGCGTGCTGTCCGGGAACTCGCCCGCCACCGTCGTCGAGACGGTGTAGGTCACGGTGACGATAACGTTCGCGCTGCGGAAGGCCACCACCACCTCGCGGCTGGCCCCGGTGTTCAGGCTGGTCAGCTGGTCGTCGAGGAACGCGACGTGACCGATGTCATCCAGCGGGTGGGAGATCGGGTCGCTCACCGAGGGCGGCGCCGTGTCCTGCGACCCCTCGCCACCGCTGTCCGCGCCGTCCCCGCCCTCCCCGTCGGCGTCGACGTCCTCGCCCATGAACGTGGTGCCGGCCCCGGTGTCGGTCTCCACGCCCGGCTCCGTCGTGGAGCCGTCCAGCGTCACGCCCGACTCGGCGGCCAGCTGCTCGAAGTCCAGCCTGGCCTGGTCGTCGTCGCTGACCTCGGGGTCGTAGGAGATGACCCGCTCCAGGTCGACGGCGAGGCGGTGGGTGACCGAGGCCGTGGGCCCGTGCCACTCGCAGCCCACGCGGCGCCCGGTGTCGAACGTGGCCATCGGCTCGCCCTCGTGGGCCTCCTCGTCGGCACCGGGCAGCAGGCGGTTCAGCGTCTCCGGGTCGACCGCCACGCAGGGCTCGGGAAGGACCGAGAACTCGCCGGGCTCGACGGCCTCCGCCACCGTGCCCGACGGCGCCGACCCGGCGTCGTCGGTGCCGCCGAGGTCCGCCTCGCAGCCGACCAGCGCCACACACGCCGCCACGGCGGCGAGCCCGGCGCCAGCCCCGCGGACGACGAACGTCCTGCCCACCACCGGATCGGCCTCCCCTGCGCACGTCTGCGGTCGCGCGAGCGCCTCGCGCCCTCCATGTCTATCGCACCGGGGCGGTGCCGAGCCATGCGGGCCGCGGGGAAGTGGGGTGGGGATGCTGTGGTGCGCGGTGGTGAGCGGGGGACCGGGCCGGGGCGGGCCAGGGGCCCGGCGGCCGCCGGATCAGGGCCAGACCAGGCAGTACGGCTGGTGGCCGGCCTCGTGGAGGCGGCGGGAGAAGTCCTGCCACTCGTTGAGGAGCTTGTACACCCCGAAGGCGTCGCTCGGGCCGCTGCGGTCCGGGACGGTGGACCAGATGAACGCGGCGGCGCCCATGGTCTCCTCGCCGATGCCGCGCAGCGGGTCCACCACGGTCATCGGAAGCTTCACCACCGCGTAGTCCGGGTGGAGCACGACGAGCTCCAGCGGGGGCACGCGGTGCAGGGGTATGCCCTCGATGCCGGTGAGCACCATCGCCGCCATGGTCTCCGGCTTGATGCGGGTGAACATCCCGCCCTGGCCCAGCTCGTCCCCGCCGAGCTCCTCGGGGCGCATCGACAGCGGCACGCGGGCCGCCGTGGCGCCGTCGGGGGCGCCGAAGTACTTGTACGTCACGGACAGGCGTCCGGCACGGCCGCGCAGCTCACCCTCGCCGCCCTCGCTCCGGCGGCGGTGGCGCCCGCGACGCGACGCGCGAGCGCGCGGCACCGGGTCGGGACCGAGGTCACCGGTGCCCTCGCCGAGTCCGCCACCGCGCTGCATGTCACCACCCGACCAGTCGTCGCTCGTCACTCTTCGGCGCTCGTCACGCGCACCGCCCCCCGGCTGGTGCTACCCGATCATCGTTTCAGAGACCTCCCCCGTCAGGCGACGGCGAAACGCCCGACGCCGGGAAGCGTGAAGCTCTCTGCCACCATGGTTCGCGTGACCCACTCCGCGGAATCCGCCGCATCCCTTACCAACGGACCTGACGGACCCGTTGAAGCACCAGTGTCGCAGACCCTGTTCGCCCGTGCCGCAGCGGTGACGCCGGGTGGCGTGAACTCCCCGGTGCGCGCCTTCGGCGCCGTGGGCGGAACGCCCCGGTTCATGGCTTCTGGGGCCGGCGCGTACCTCACGGACGCCGACGGTCGAACATATGTTGACCTGGTGTGCTCCTGGGGCCCGATGATTCTGGGCCACGCCCACCGCGCCGTGACCGAGGCGGTCCTCGCGGCGGTGGCGCGCGGCACCTCCTACGGCACGCCGACCGAGGGCGAGGTGGCCCTCGCCGAGGAGATCGTCGCCCGCGTCGACCCCGTCGAGCAGGTGCGGCTGGTCACCTCGGGCACCGAGGCGACGATGTCGGCGATCCGGCTGGCCCGTGGGGTCACGGGACGGGCGAAGGTCGTCAAGTTCGCCGGCTGCTACCACGGGCACGTCGACTCCCTGCTGGCCGCCGCGGGCTCCGGCGTCGCCACCTTCGCGCTGCCCGACACCCCGGGTGTCACGGGCGCCCAGGCCGGCGACACGATCGTCCTGCCCTACAACGACCTCGACGCGGTCCGCGCCGCCTTCGCCGCCCACCCCGACGAGATCGCCTGCGTGATCACCGAGGCCGTCCCCGGCAACATGGGCGTGGTGCCGCCGCTGCCCGGCTTCAACCAGGGCCTGGCCGACCTCGCCCACGCCCACGGCGCGCTGCTGGTCTCCGACGAGGTGATGACGGGCTTCCGGGTCAGCCGCCAGGGCTGGTACGGCGTCGAGGGTGTCGTGCCCGACCTCGTGACCTTCGGCAAGGTCATGGGCGGCGGCTTCCCGGCCGCGGCCTTCGGTGGCCGCGCGGAGCTCATGGCCCACCTCGCCCCGGCCGGGCCCGTCTACCAGGCCGGCACCCTCGCGGGGAACCCGGTGGCCACCGCCGCCGGCCTGGCGCAGCTGCGGCAGCTCGACGCCGCCGCCTACGCCCGGCTCGACGCCACCGCGGCCGAGCTGCGCGGCATGGTCGGCCAGGCGCTGGCCAAGGAGGGCGTCTCCCACGTGATCAACCACGCGGGCAACATGTTCTCCGTCTTCCTCACGGCCGACGGCGTCACCGAGGTGCGTGACTTCGCCGCCGCCAGGGCCCAGCAGACCTTCCGCTACACCGCCTTCTTCCATGCCATGCTCCGTCAGGGGGTCTACCTGCCGCCCTCCGCGTTCGAGGTGTGGTTCGTCTCCACCGCGCACGACGACGAGGCGCTCGAACGGGTCGCCGCCGCGCTCCCGGCCGCCGCCCGCGCCGCCGCGGAGGCCGGCGACGACGACTGAGGCGGGGCGGGAGGGACGGGCCCGGTTCCGGGCCCCCGGCCGCCCGACCGCAGACCTCCGAACCCCCTGGCCACCGTGGCCGCTCAGGGGCAGGACGAGAAAGAAGAGAGATGTGTCGATATGTCGAGCAGTGACCCGCGCGAGCTGACCGTCGTCCACGTGATGCGCCACGGCGAGGTGGAGAACCCGAGCGGCGTGCTCTACGGCCGCCTGCCCGGGTACCACCTCTCCGAGCTCGGGCGGCGCATGGCCGAGCGGGTCGCCGACCACCTCGCGGACCGTGACGTCACCCACGTCGTCGCCTCCCCCCTCGAACGGGCTCAGGAGACCGCGGAGCCGATCGCCAAGGCGCACGGCCTCCAGGTGGCGTCCGACGCCCGTCTCCTCGAGGCCGAGAACATCTTCCAGGGCAAGCCCTTCGGCGTCGGCGACGGCGCCCTGCGCCACCCGGGGAACTGGCGCCATCTGCGCAACCCGTTCCGCCCCTCCTGGGGCGAGCCCTACGTCGACCAGGTCGTCCGCATGCGGGCCGCCCTCGACGCCGCCCGCGCGGCGGCGGCCGGCCACGAGGCGGTCTGCGTCAGCCACCAGCTGCCGATCTGGACGCTGCGCAGCCACGTCGAGCGGCGCCGCCTCTGGCACGACCCGCGCAAGCGGCAGTGCAGCCTCGCCTCGCTCACCTCCTTCACCTTCCACGGCGAGGAGATCGTCGCCATCAGCTACTCGGAGCCCGCCCGCGACCTCCTCCCCGGCCGTCAGGGCTTCGGGGCGTAGGCGGCCCGCGGGGACCGTCCGCCGGACGGGCCCCCGGGCGAAGATCGCGAAGGGTGCATGGGAAACTTTTCACATGATCCAGAACCGGGCAAAGCTCGCGACGGCCGCCGGCTCGCTGGTGCTGCTGGCCGCCGGACTGACCGCCTGCTCCGGTGACCAGGCAGGTCCCTCCGGCGGCGACACCCAGATCGTGCAGGGCACGGGCGAGATCACCACGGTGCCGGTCGCGGACCGCGAGCAGGCGCCCGAGCTCACGGGCGAGTCCCTCGACGGCGGGCAGCTGTCCCTGTCGGACTACCGCGGCGAGGTCGTCGTCCTCAACATCTGGGGCTCGTGGTGCGCGCCCTGCCGCGCCGAGGCGCCGCACCTGGTCGCCGTCGCGGAGGAGACCGCCGACCAGGGGGTCCAGTTCCTCGGGATCAACACCAGGGACCGGGACCGCACGCCCGCCCTGACCTTCGAGGAGGACTACGGGATCGGCTTCCCCAGCTTCTACGACCCCTCGGGCCGGCTCCTGCTGGAGTTCCCCTCGGGCAGCCTCAACCCGCAGGCCATCCCCACCACGATCGTCGTCGACCGCGAGGGCCGCATCGCCGCGCGTGCCCTGCTGGCGCTCACGGACGACGAACTGCGCTCCATCATCGAACCCATCGTCGCCGAGGGCGCGGGGGACGCGGCGGCCGCCGGGAACGCGGAGACGTCGGGCAGCGCGGGGACGACCGAGAACGAGAACGCCGAGAGCTGACCCATCCCATGCCCCCCGACGCGCTGGCCGCCGCCATCACGGGCCCCAACGAGACGGTACTCAGTGGAGCCCTGCTGCTCGCGCTGCCCGTCGCCGCCTTCGGCGGCCTCGTCTCGTTCTTCTCCCCCTGCGTGCTGCCCCTCGTCCCGGGATACCTCTCCTACGTCACCGGCGTCGGCGGCGCCGACCTCGCCGAGGCCAGGCGCGGCCGGATGCTGGCCGGCGCCTCCCTGTTCGTCCTCGGCTTCAGCGCCGTCTTCGTCTCCCTCGGCACGCTCTTCGGCGGCGCCGGCGCCCGCCTGCTGGAGCACCAGGAGACGCTGACCCGCGTCATCGGCGTGCTCACGATCCTCCTCGGCCTCGCCTTCACCGGCCTGTTCGCCTCCAGCCTCGGCCGGCTGACGCAGCGCGAGTTCCGCCTCCACACGCGGCCGGCGGTCGGGCTGGCCGGCGCGCCCATGCTCGGCGTCGTCTTCGGTATCGGCTGGACGCCCTGCATCGGCCCCACGCTCGCCGCCGTCAACGTGCTGGCGTTCAACGAGGCCACCGCCGCGCGCGGCGCGCTGCTGATGGCCGCGTACTGTCTGGGCCTGGGCGTGCCCTTCGTCGTCGCGGCCCTCGCCTTCCGCAGGACCCTCGGGGCGTTCTCCTTCGTCCGCCGTCACAACGTGTGGGTCATGCGGCTGGGGGGCGCGATGCTCGTCGTCACCGGGCTGCTGCTGGTCACGGGCCTGTGGAACGAGATCGTCTACGACCTGACGGTGTGGTCGTCCGAGTTCACGGTGGGAGTGTGAGAGCGATGACCACGGTCACCCCCGACAGCGACAGGAACCGCGCCGGCCAGGCAGCGGCGGAAGCCGGCGCGGCAGCCGACGCGAGAGCCGGTGCCGAGGTCGACGCCGAGGCCGCCGAGGCGGCCGCCGGCCTGAGCACCGCGCCCGTCGCCGAGGACGCCTCGCCCGCCGCCCCCACCGCCGGCGGCGGCGCCGGCTCCTTCGGCGGCACCCGCGAGCCGGGGCTCGGCGGCGGCGCCGCCTGGCTCGGCCGCGAGCTGCTGGGCTGGGCCCGCTGGTTCTGGCGCCAGCTGACCTCCATGCGGGTCGCGCTGATCCTCCTCTTCCTCCTCGCGCTCGCCTCCGTCCCCGGCTCCCTCGTCCCGCAGGACGACGTCAACGCGCTGGCCGCCGAGGAGTTCCGCGCCGAGAACGGCACCCTCGCCGACGTCTACGACGCCCTCCAGCTCTTCGACGTCTACTCCTCGGTCTGGTTCTCGGCGATCTACCTCCTGCTCTTCGTCTCCCTCGTCGGCTGCATCGTGCCCCGCAGCTGGCAGTTCGTGGGGCAGCTGCGGGGCCGCCCGCCCCGCGCCCCGCGCCGCCTGAACCGCATGCCTGCGTACACCACGTGGCGCACCGCAGCCCCGCCCGAGGAGGTGCTGGAGGCCAGCCGCGCCCTGCTGCGCCGCCGCCGCTTCCGCACCGACGCGGGCGAGGGCTACGTCGCCGCCGAGAAGGGGTACCTCCGCGAGGCGGGGAACCTCGTCTTCCACCTGGCGCTCATCGTCATGCTGGTGGCCTTCGCCTACGGGCAGCTGTACCAGTCGGAGGGCGGCAAGCTCGTCGTCGAGGGCGACGGCTTCGCCAACACCCTCACCCAGTACGACGACTTCTCCTCCGGCACCCTCTTCGACGTCGACGAGCTGGAGCGCTTCGGCTTCACGCTGGACGAGTTCGAGGCGGACTTCGTCAGGGAGGGGCCCGACCTCGGCACGCCGACCGACTTCGAGGCCCACGTCAGCTACTGGAGGGCGGGCGAGGGCGACACCGAGCACGAGGCCACGATCAAGGTCAACGAGCCGCTGGGCGTCGGCGACGCCAAGGTGTACCTCCTGGGCCACGGCTACGCCCCCGTCGTCACCGTCACCGACGGGCAGGGCCGCACCGTCTTCCGCGGCCCGGTGCCGTTCATCCCGCAGGACGCGGCGCTGACCTCGACGGGCGTCATCAAGGTCGCCGACTACCTCGACGAGAACGGCGAGCCCGACCAGCTCGGCTTCCAGGGCTTCTTCAACCCGACGTACAACCTCACCCCCGAGCGCGGCCCGCACTCCACCTTCCCCGAGCCCGAGAACCCGGTGCTGACCCTCACCGGCTACCAGGGCGACCTCGGCATCAACTCCGGCCTGCCGCAGAACGTCTACCAGCTCAACCCCCGCAACATGGAGCAGCTGCGGAGCGAGGACGGCGACATCCTCCGCTTCGACCTCCGGCCCGGCGAGTCGATCGAGCTGCCCGACGGCAAGGGCACGTTGACCTTCGAGAGCGTGGAGGAGTGGGCCACGTTCCAGATCTCCACCAAGGCGGGCAACGGCTGGGCGCTCACCGGCTCCCTGGCCGCCGTCGTCGGTCTGGCCGCCTCCCTCCTGCTGCAACGCCGCCGCGTCTGGGTCCGCGCCCACCAGGAGACCGGAGCCGGAGCCGGAGCTCGGTCCGGCGAGGGCGGGGGGAACGGCGGCGCGGAGCGCGTCACGGTCGTGGAGATGGCCTCGCTCGGGCGCAGCGAGTCGCCCCGCATCCCCGAGGAGCTGGCCGCCCTGGCTCTCGCGCTCCAGCCCGCCGCGCCCATGCTGCCGCCCGAGGGCGGCGGCCCGTCCGACGAGGACGAACCCGCAGACCCCGAGAACAGCACCGCCGCTCGTCCACCCGAAGCCCCGTAACGCCGTAACGCCCGAGGAGCCCAAGGAGCACCGACATGACGCTCGCAGCCAACGAGGGCCTGGTCGACACCAGTAACCTGCTGGTCTACTCGGCCATGGCCGTCTACGCCCTGGCGTTCCTGGCCTACATCGCCGAGTGGATCTTCGGCAGCCGCAGCCGGGTCGCCCGCACCGCCGCAGCCCTGACCAGCGACGCCGGCGAGGCGGCCGGGTCCGACGCGGCGTCCGACACAGCGTCCGACGCGGCGGAGGAGAACGACGCGCGCGAGCGCGCCGGCTCGCCCGCCGTCACCGTCACCGTGAGGAAGGGCGGCAGCACGGCCGTCCTGGAGCGCTCCGCCGCGCCCCGGGTGGTCACCCGCTCCGCCGACCCCGGCCGTGACCAGATCCCCGACGGCCCCGGCGCCGCGGGCGGCGACGAGCAGGGCGACGCCTTCGGTCGCGTCGCCGTCTCCCTCACGGTCCTCGCCTTCGGCCTGCACGCCGCCGCCGTCGGCGCCCGCGCCGTCGCCGTCGAGCGCGCGCCGTGGGCGAACATGTACGAGTTCTCCACCACCTTCTCGATGGTGGTCGTCGGCGCCTTCCTCGCCTTCCTTCTCGCGGGGAAGAACGTCCGCTGGCTCGGCCTGCCGCTGGTGACGACGGTCCTGCTGGACCTGGGCCTGGCCGTCACCGTGCTGTACAACGAGAGCACGCAGCTGGTGGCCGCGCTCGACTCGTACTGGCTGTGGATCCACGTCTCGCTGGCCATCACCTGCGGCGCCCTCTTCTACCTCGGCGCGGTGAGCACGGGCCTGTTCCTGCTGCGCGACCGCTACGAGAGCCGCCTGGCCGCCGGCACGCCGTCCGGCTCGTTCGGCACGTCCATCCTGGAGCGGCTCCCGTCCGCCGGCTCGCTCGACAAGTTCGCGTACCGGATCAACGCCGCCGTCTTCCCGCTGTGGACGTTCACGATCATCGCCGGCGCGATCTGGGCCGAGAGCGCGTGGGGCCGGTACTGGGGCTGGGACCCGAAGGAGGTCTGGTCCTTCATCACCTGGGTCGCCTACGCCTGCTACCTGCACGCCCGTGCCACGGCGGGCTGGCGTGGCCGGAAGGCGGCGTACCTGGCGATCGCCGCGTTCCTGTGCTTCCTCTTCAACTACTACGGGATCAACCTGTTCGTCGACGGCAAGCACTCCTACGACGGCGTGTGAACCGCGCCGCCGCGGGCGTTCCCCGTCCGCGGAAACGCCGGAGCCGGTGAGCGTGATGCTCACCGGCTCCGGCGTTCAGCGGCGTTCAGCGGCGTTTCGCGGCTTCAGCGCGAGGAGCCGGGGGAGTCGTCCGGTCCTGAGCCGCCGGGGTCGTCGTCGCCGCCGCGCTCCCGGCCCTCCTGCTGACGCTCCTGCTGGCGCTCCTCCTCGCGCTGCGCCTCGGGCGACTCGTCGGCGGAGGACCCGTCCTCGTGGTCCTTCCGGTCCCGCCTGTCCTTGCGGTCCTTCTTCTCCGACCGCTCGGAGCGCTTGGGGTTGCGGAGCTCAGCCTCCCACTCCCTGAGGAGCTCCTCCTCGCTCTGGCCCCGGGCGTCGTCCCGGTCACGGTCCGTGTCCGCCGTGCCGGAGCCGCCGAGCGAGGCCAGGAACTCCGGGTTGTCGTCCGGTGCCACCCAGCCACCGCCGCCGCGGCGGCCTCCGGGGGTGCGCCGTGCGCGCTCGCGGCCGGCGAAGATCCAGGCGAGCGGTCCGATCACGGTCGCGAGCACGATCAGGAAGATCCACGCCACCTTCGGCAGGTGTTTGACGTCCTCGTCCTTGGTCGTCACGCAGTCCACGAGCGCGTAGACCGCCAGCGCCAGCGGTAGCAGAATCAGCAACACCCTGACCATCGTAGTCTCCCGCGCTTGTCTGGGCTGTTATGTGGCTTCCGGACAAAGCCCCCTGACACAGCCAGCGTAATGCGTCGTGAATACTGAGGCGCATGGCATACGACGACCTGCGGTCGCTCCTGAAGGCCCTGGAGCGCGACGGTGACCTGGTGCGCGTCACGACCGAGGTCGACCCGCACCTGGAGGTGGGGGAGATCACGGACCGGGTCAACAAGGCGGGCGGCCCGGCCCTGCTCTTCGAGAACGTCCGCGGCAGCGACATGCCCCTCGCCATGAACGTCTACGGCACCGACCGCCGCCTGACGAAGGCCCTCGGCATCGAGTCCTACCAGGAGATCGCCGAGAAGATCGGCTCCCTCCTCAAGCCCGAGCTGCCCCACGGCTTCGTCGGCATGCGGGAGGCGTTCGGGAAGCTCGCCGCCATGAGCCACGTGCCGCCGAAGAAGGTCCGGGCCGGCGCGGCGCCCGTCCAGCAGGTCGTCCACAAGGGCGACGAGGTCGACCTCGACCGCCTTCCCGCGACCTTCACCTGGCCGGGCGACGGCGGAGCGTTCTTCAACCTGGGCCTGACCCACACCAGGGACCCCGACACCGGCGTGCGCAACCTCGGCCTCTACCGCCTCCAGCGCCACGACCGCCGCACCATCGGCATGCACTGGCAGATCCACAAGGACAGCCGCAACCACTACGCGGTCGCCGCCCGCCGCGGAGAGCGCCTCCCCGTCGCCATCGCGTTCGGCTGCCCCCCGGCCGTGACGTACGCCGCGACCGCCCCGCTCCCCGGCGACATCGACGAGTACCTGCTCGCCGGCTTCCTCCAGGGCAGGCGGGTGGAGCTGGTGGACTGCCTCACCGTCCCGTTGCAGGTCCCGGCGCAGGCGGAGGTCGTGCTGGAGGGCTGGCTCGAACCGGGCGTCATGCTCCCCGAGGGCCCCTACGGCGACCACACCGGCTTCTACACGCCGCGGGAGCCGTTCCCGGCGCTGACGATCGACTGCGTCACCACCCGCAGCGAGCCGGTGCTCCAGTCGATCGTCGTCGGCCGCCCCCCGACGGAGGACGGGCCCCTCGGCCGCGCCACGGAGCGGTTCTTCCTGCCGCTGCTGAAGGTGATCGTCCCCGACATCGTCGACTACCACCTCCCCGAGGCCGGCGGCTTCCACAACTGCGCCATCGTCTCGATCGACAAGAAGTACCCCAAGCACGCCCAGAAGGTGATGTCGGCGGTGTGGGGGGCCCACATGATGTCGCTGACGAAGCTCGTGATCGTCGTCGACGCCGACTGCGACGTGCACGACCTGCACGAGGTGGCCTGGCGGGCCCTTGGCAACGTGGACTACGCCCGCGACCTGCTGCTCACCTCCGGCCCCGTCGACCACCTCGACCACGCCTCCTACCAGCAGTTCTGGGGCGGCAAGGCGGGGATCGACGCCACCGCGAAGTGGCCGGAGGAGGGGTACACGCGCGACGGCGGCTGGCCCGAGATGATCGTCTCCGACCCGGAGACGGCCGAGCTCGTCACCCGCCGGTGGGCGGAGTACGGGCTGGCGGAGCCGGGCGAGGGCCACGGGCCCGGACGGGGCCTCGGGCGGGGCCTGCTGCGGCGTGGCGCGAAGGGCGCGGGGCGGAAGGGGCACGGGCAGTGACGGTGGCCGCCGGGACCGGTCGGGGGCGGGTCCGCTCCTTCCTGCGCCTGGTGATGATCGAGCACTCGGTGTTCGCGCTCCCCTTCGCGTACATCGCCGCGCTGACCGCGATGTACCTCGACGACGAGACCGTGCACTGGGCGGAGCTGCTGCTGGTCACCCTCGCCATGGTGGGTCTGCGGACCTTCGCGATGGCGGCGAACCGGATCATCGACCGCGAGATCGACGCCCGCAACCCGCGCACCGCGCAGCGCGAGCTCGTCACCGGGGCGGTCTCCGTCCGCACCGCGTGGACGGGTGCCCTCGTCTCCCTCGTCGTCTTCCTGGGCGCCGCCGCGCTGCTCAACCCGCTCTGCCTCGCGCTCGCGCCCGTCGCCGTCGGGCCGATGGTGCTGTATCCCTACGGCAAACGCTTCACGCACTACCCCCACGCCATCCTGGGCCTGGCCCAGGCCATCGGGCCGGTCGGCGGCTGGCTCGCCGTGACCGGTGCCTGGTCCTGGGACGCGGTGCTGCTGGGCGCGGCGGTCGGCCTGTGGATCGGCGGCTTCGACCTGATCTACGCCTGCCAGGACGTGGACGCGGACCGCGCGAACGGCGTCCACTCCGTTCCCGCCCGCTTCGGCGTCGCCGCCGCCCTGTACGCGGCCCGCGTCAGCCACGCCGTGACGTTGGCGCTGCTGGCCTGGTACGCCGTCGCCACGGACGGCGGGATCGCGCTGTGGGTCGGCGTCGCCGTCGTCGCCGGGGCCTTCGTCTACGAGCACGCGATCGTCGGTCCCACAGACCTCAGCCGTGTGGGACGGGCCTTCTTCACCGTCAACGGCTTCGTCGGGATCAGCCTGTTCGCCTTCGCCCTCACGGACCTCGTGGTGCGGGGCCTCGGGGTGTGACGGGTCGCGGTGCGCGGCCGGCGGGTGTGAACGGCCTGGGGGCGCGGGGCCTGGGGGTGCGCGGCCGGTAGGGGTGCGGCCTCGGGGCACCGCCGGTCAACGGGTGTCGTCGGGGCCGGCGACCCCCTCGACGAAGTGGTCGAACTCGTCGTTCTGCACGCCGAGCACGAAGGCGTGCCACTTGGCGCGTGTCGTCGTCACGATCTTCTCCGGCTCGTCGGTCTGCCGGATGTGGATGAGGTCGCCCTCTCCGGCCGCCACCTCGAAGCAGTGCTCGTCGCTGCCGTCCTCGACCTCGGCTCTGATCCAGTCCAGCTTCTCGGCCTGCTCCGGCGTGATCTGGGGCATCGCGTTCCGTCCTCCCCCGGGGTCTCCGTGTCTGCGTGTCGCGTCCTGTGGTGTCGGGTGGTGTCGTGTCTCCTCGGGCGGCCCTCACCGTACCGGTGCGGCGGTGACCGGGCCGTGTGGGAGCGTAACGGTCAGCGTCGAGCCCGGAAACGCCGCGAGCGCGGTGCGCCCCGGATCGGTAGGGCACACCGCGCTCGGACGGGTCGCGCGCGGGTGGGTGCGCGCGACCGGCTCGTGAACGCGCTCAGGGGAGCGCGGGGGAGCGGCCGTTGGCGCGTGCGCCGCCGTGGGACGCGCCGTGGAACGCATCATCACGGCGCCGGCTTTCACCGCGCTTTCACGCGAACGAGGTGGTTTCTCCCCCGGTTGCTCGTCGTCGGTTGCTCGTCGGCCCGTCGCTCAGGTGGCCGGCTCCGCCTCGTCCCGCGTGAGGACCATGTTCTCGCCCGTCTCGATGTCGGTCAGGGTGAGGGTGCGGCCGTCCTCGGAGAGCTCGAAGGTGGGCTCGCTGGCGAGGACGGCCTGGAAGTGCCCCTCGAACTCCATGGCCGGATCGGGACAGCCCATCTCGGTCACCATGAACTCGACGTCGTGGAAGCGGGTGCCCTCGACGCGGACCTCACCGTTGAACGAGTTGCACCCGGAGCCGCCCTCCATGGTGCCGTCCTCGGCGATCGTGACGTGGCCGTCGTCGACCTCCGCCGGCCAGCGCTTCTCCTCGCCGTTCGCGGTCACGCTCTGGGCGACCCACCGCGCGCCGACGACCTCGCGGGCGGCGCTGTCGTCGCGCTGGAGGGTCATGGAGTCACCGGTGTCCGTGTTGGTGAGGGTGAGGGTGCGGCCGTCCTCGCTGACCTCGAAGGTGGGGTCGCTGAGGAAGACGTCCAGCAGGTTCCGCTCGAAGTCGGCCGGCCTGCCGGGGCAGGCCATCATGGTCGAGACGTGGTCGCTGACCCTGAGGCGGTCGCCGTCGACGGTGACGTCGGCGCCGTGGTAGTTGCATCCCGTGTGGCCGCCGGAGTTGCCACCGCCGCCCTCGGCCCTGCCGGGCTCGATCGTCAGGAACGCCCGGTCCGCCCACGCGGGGCGGGGGGTCTCCTCGCCGTCCACGGTGATGGTCTGCGGGACCCATCGGACGCTGGCGACCGTCTCCTCGTCGGACGAGCCGCCGTCACCGTCGCCCCCGCCCCCACCGGTGGCGCCGTCGCTCCCGCTGCTTCCGCCGCCGCTGTCGTTCGCGGCCGCCCCGCCCCCGCCCCCGCCGTCGCCGCCCGCTCCCGCGGTCTCGGTGCCGCAGCCGGCGAGGGCGACGGCCGCGACCGCGGCCAGGGTGCCCGCGGCCAGCCTGCCGCGCGTGGTCCGTCGAATTGTCCTCAATGCAGTCATCATGCCGATGAGACGTGTCCTCGACCGGACAGGTTCCGTACGGACGTTTGGCGGGGGGAGAGTCTGGGGGAAACCTCGGGGGAGTGTGTTGTCAGGTCCATGTTCTTCACGCTCGTTCGGCGACCTTCACGGCCTTCTCATGGTCGTTGCCACATGGTTGCACCTGGCACCCGCGCCATGGTCGATCCGCGCACCATCAGGCACGTTCGCACCATCGAGCACATGTGCACCGCAGAGCACAACACCACTGTTCTGTTTCCCCTGTTCCCGCCTGGAGGCATTGACGTGAGTACGAGACACTTACGGCCCCGCAGAGCCCTCGCCGCCGTCGCGACGGGCCTGCTGGCCGCGTTCGCCCTGCTCGTCCCCGGCACCGCGCAGGCCGCCACCCCCACGGCGCCCGACGCGGGCGACCAGACGTTCACCGCCAGGGAGCTCGACACCGCCCGCGACGCCGTCGCGGAGGCCAGCCCCGGTGGCGTCGCCTGGGCCGTCGACGAGTCCGCGAACACCGTGACCGTACTGGTCGACGAGACCGTCTCGCGCGGCGAGCTCAACGAGCTCACCCGTGCCGCTGGTGACCTCGCACCGGCACTCACCATCGAGCACGTCCCCGGCACCTTCGAGAACTACGCCATCGGCGGCGACGCCATCTACAGCGACCTCGGCTCCCGCTGCTCCCTCGGCTTCAACGTGCGCTCCGGCAACACGTACTACTTCATCACCGCCGGCCACTGCACCAGGGACCCGTACGGCCCCACCCCGCCCTACCCGCTGTGGTCGTTCGACAACGTCAACCTCCACGGCACCACCGCCGGCTCCAGCTTCCCCGGCAACGACTTCGGGATCGTCGTGTACGACCCGCAGCCCGGTGGCGTCTCCAGCGCCGTGAACCTCTACAACGGCAGCTCGCAGCCGATCACCTCCCTCGCCGACCCGGTCAACGGCCAGCAGGCCTGCCGCTCCGGCAGCACCACGGGACTCCAGTGCGGCAGCGTCACCGGCCTCGGCTTCACCGTCGACTACGGCGGCGGCGACGTCGTCACCGGCATGATCCGCACCAACATCTGCGCCGAGCCCGGCGACAGCGGCGGCCCCCTCTTCTCGGGCTCCACCGGCCTCGGCCTCACCTCCGGCGGCAGCGGCAACTGCTCGGTCGGCGGCACCACCTTCTACCAGCCCATCGTCGAGGCGGCCAACGCCTACGGCGTGGGACTGCCCTGATCGTCCGGCCTGATCGGGTGTCAGGTGACGCGCTGACGGGCTGAGCCCGTCGGGCGCGGCCCGCACCACCCGCCGGCGGCGGTCGCGCTCAGGCCGTCGCCGGCTCGCGCCCCGTGCCCTGGCCCGTGCCCTGGACCGCGCCGGGCCCCTCTCCCGGGTCCGTGCCCTGTCCCGTGCCCGGTCCCTGACCCGTGCCGGGCCCAGGCCGCTCCGTGCCGGGCCCCTGGCCCACGCCCGTCGGCGGCGCCGGCTCCGACCACGCCGCGCGCATCAGGGCCGTCAGCTCCGCCACCACCTCCGGGTGGGTCCGCGCCACGTTCCGCGTCTCGCCCGGGTCCACGGCCAGGTCGTAGAGCTCGACGTCCCACGCCGCGTCGGGCGCGGCGAGATCCCGTCCCGGCGCGAAGCGCACCGCCTTCCAGTCGCCGCGCCGCACCGCCTCCGCCAGCTGGGCGCACCGGCCACGGTCCTCGGCGTCGGCGCGTGGCGTCGCGCTCCTGCTGTTGCGGTGCCAGAACAGGTACTCGTGGTCCCGCACCGGCCCGACGGGCTGCCCTCCGGATCCCTGGGACGTCCGCGCCTCGCCGGTCTGACGGGCCGTCCCCGTCCCGGCGCCCGTGCCCGCCCCGGCACCGCCGCCGGCCTCCGCGGCCGTCGCGCCGCCGCCGAGCAGCGCGGCGATCGACAGCCCGTCGATCCCCCTCGGCACCGCCGCCCCGGCCCCCGCGAGCTCCGCGACGGTCGGGAACACGTCCGTCAGGGACGTGACGCGTCCGCACACCGAGCCCGCCGGCACCGCCCCTGGGCGCCACGCGATCAGCGGCACCCGGATGCCGCCCTCGTAGAGGTTGCGCTTGTACCCGCGCAGCGGGCCGTTGGCGTCGAAGTGGTCCGGGTTCGTCCCGCCCTCCTCGTGCGGGCCGTTGTCGCTGGTGAAGAGCACCAGCGTGTCCTCGGCCAGCTCCAGCCGCCGCAGCTCCCGCACCACCGTGCCCACCAGCGCGTCCAGCCGCGTCACCTGCGCGGCGTGCGCCACGTCGGGCTCGCTCCAGCCCCGCAGGGCGGCGTAGGAGGAGTACGCCGTGCCCGACGGCGGGACGACGTTCGGGGCGTGGGGGAGGTTCGGCGAGAGCATCAGCGCGAACGGCTCGCCGTGTCGCCGTGAGCGCGTGGCGCGTTCGCGCAGGAACGACAGCGTCCGCCGCTCGAACAGGTCGACCGCGTAGCCACCCCGGGGCACGGGGACGGCGTCGCCGTTCTCCCACAGGTACTCCGGGTAGTACTCGTGGGCGTGGCCGTGCGCGATGTACCCGAAGAAGTCGTCGAAGCCCTGCGCGTTCGGGTGCGACGGCTGCGCGGCCGTCTCGGGGCCGAAGCCCCACTTCCCGACGCACGCCGTGCGGTACCCGTGGCCGCGCAGCAGCGAGGCGAAGGTGGTGTCGCTCGCGGCGAAGCCGGCCTGTATCCCGTCGGACGGGTTGTGCCGCACCGTCCCGTGCCCCACGTGCAGGCCGGTCATCAGCGCCGCGCGGGAGGGCGCGCAGACGGGCGCCGCCGAGTACGCCTGCGAGAAGCGCATCCCCTCGGCCGCGAGCTGGTCGAGGTGCGGGGTGTGGATGAGCCGCTGCCCGTAGCAGCCGAGCTCGCCGTAGCCGAGGTCGTCCGCGGTGATCAGCACGATGTTGGGCGGGCGGCGCGGCGTTCCGGCTCCGGTGCGGGCGCCGGAGCCCGCGCGCTGGGCGTCGGTGACGGCGCGGGCCTCGCGCGGGGCGGGGACCGACGTGGTCTGTGAGGACAGCGCGGCCACCCCCATTCCCGCTCCGACGGCGCCGACCAACGCGGCGCAGTGACGAAGGAAGTGGCGGCGCGTCGCGGCGGCGGGCGCGGCTGCCGCGGGTGGCACGGACGGCGCGGACGGCGCGGACGGCGCGGACGGTGACGCGGACGAGGCCGAGGAGGAGGCCGAGGACAAGTGTGATCCCCCGTGGAGAGTTCCCTGACGTGCCCCGTGGGCGGGGGCTGACCGGTAGAACGCCGCGGTCGCTCGCGTGGTTGCCTGCTAACGTTAACGATATGCAGCGTGTGGACGTGATCTTCGTCATCCCCGTCGAGACGACGACGCCGGTGAGTCCCGGCGGCGCGCTGACAGCCTGATCCAGTTCAGACGAAGCCCCGGGGCGAGTGCCCCGGGGCTTCGTCGTCCACGCGGTCACTCGCCTCGCCCACCCGAGGAGACACTGATGACCGCCCACTCGTCCCACTCCGCGCAGTCCGCTCGCCCCGCCCGTCCGGTCGACCACCGCCGGCTCGGCCGCGAGCTGGACCTCTTCGACTCCGATCCGCTCATCGGCGCGGGCCTGCCGTACTGGCTGCCCGACGGCGCGGCCGTGCGCCACACCCTGGAGGAGTACATCAGGGAGGCCGAGCGCCGCGCCGGCTACCAGCACGTGTACTCGCCCGTGCTCGCCAAGCGCGAGCTCTACGAGATCTCGGGCCACTGGTCCCACTACCGCGACGACATGTACCCGCCGATGCGGCTCGGCGGCGGACAGGCGGCGGCCGGCGACTCCGAGGCCGACGCCGACGCCGGCGCCGACGCCGGCGCCGGCGCGTCAGCCGAGGAGCTGGTGCTCCGCCCGAGCCTGTGCCCCCACCACGCCCTGATCTTCCGCTCCCGCTCCCGCAGCCACCGCGAGCTGCCCCTGCGGATGGCGGAACTCGGCGGCATGTACCGCGCCGAACTCTCCGGCGTCCTCGGCGGCCTGACCCGGGTGCGCGCCATCCAGCTCAACGACGCGCACGTCTTCTGCACCCTGGAGCAGGTCGCCGACGAGGCCCGGGCCGCGCTCGACCTGATCCGTGCCGCCTACGCCGACCTCGGCATCCGCGCCACCCGCTACCGCCTCTCCCTCGCCTCCGCCGCCGCCTCCGAGCCCGCGGCAGCGGGAGCGGAGGCGGGCGGCGAGGCGGGCGGCGAGGCCGGGAAGTACGTCGCCGACCCCGCGATGTGGCGGCGTGCCGCCGACCTCCTCACCGAGGTCCTCGACCGCGCCGGCCTCCCGTACGAGGCGGAGGAGGGCGAGGCGGCGTTCTACGGCCCCAAGATCGACGTGCAGGTCACCGATCCCGCGGGCCGCGAGACCACCCTCTCCACCGTGCAGGTGGACTTCCACCAGCCCGCGCGCTTCGGCCTCGCGTACGTGGGCCCCGACGGGGCGAGGCACC
Organism: Streptomyces sp. 4N509B; assembly: GCF_052245655.1. Taxonomy (NCBI): domain Bacteria; kingdom Bacillati; phylum Actinomycetota; class Actinomycetes; order Kitasatosporales; family Streptomycetaceae; genus Streptomyces; species Streptomyces sp. 4N509B. The sequence continues at coordinate 430,216 of NZ_JBQQBZ010000002.1, read as the reverse complement.
GCCCCGTGATGGTGCACCGCAGCGTCATCGGCAGCGTCGAACGGGCCGTCGCCCACCTCGTCGAGACCCATGCCGGCGCCTTCCCGGCCTGGCTCGCGCCCACCCAACTCGTCGCCCTGCCCGTCACCGACGACGAGCTCCCGCACGCCGCACGCCTCGTCGAACGCTGCGTCTCCCTCGGCCTGCGGGCCCGCCTGGCCGGCCCGGAGGAGGGCACCCTCGGCGCCCGGATCAGGGCCGAACGCCTCGTGCCGTACCACGCGGTCATCGGCCACCGGGAGGCCGCCGCCGGAGCCGACCTCGTCGCGCTGCGCCTGCGGGACGGGCGGCGCCTGCCGGCGCGGCCGGCGGGCGGGGTCCTGGACCGCGTCGGCCGGCTCGTGGCGTCCCGCAGCGCGGAGCTGTGGGACGCGTAGCCGGGAGGTACGGCGGCGGCAACCTCCCGCCGGGTGGGCGGCGACCTAGGGACGCGCGGCAGGGCACGCCGCCGCGCGTCCCCCACCCCCACGCTCGACCGCGCTCCACCCCCCACTCAACCCCACCCCCAGGAGCCGCCATGACGTCCCCCACGAAGCGCACCGCGCGCACCGCGCGGAGAGCCCTTCGGCTGCCCGTGCTGGTCTTCGGCCTCGGCACCGCCGTGGCCGTCTCGTTCGCCACCGCGCCCGCGACCGCCGCCCAGCAGGCGTGGAACCCACCGGCCGAGTACGCCCAGGGGCTCGACGAGGTCTGGGCGCACATGGAGGAGACCTACCCCGACCTGCTCGGCTTCCCGAACTACGGCTGGGACCAGCTCGTCGCCAACGACGGCACGTTCACGTACTGCGTCCGCTGGGACTCCTCCCGCACCGTCACCGCCGAGACGCGCGACCGCGTCGAGCAGGTGCTTGAGGAGCAGTGGGCCAGGTGGTTCGACGGCCTGCGCGGCTTCGACGGCTTCCCCTACGACGAGGTGCCGGTGGAGGTCGTCGGCTGGGCCGCGCGCGGCGACGGTCAGCTCCAGTGGAGCGACGACGCCGTGGACCGCTACATCGGTCTGCTCGACGGCGGCGGCGCCCCGCAGTGCGCCCCCGAGTGCGGCCGCTTCTTCCACCAGGACGGCGACTACTCCCAGTGCCCCGGCGGGGAGGCCCGCCACTACGACCAGTCGCTCTGGCTCACCGACGGCTTCGGCGGCGGCCACGGCGGCGACTGGGGCCAGCGCATCGGCACCGAGTACCTCCTCGGGGCGCTGGGGCAGGAGAACATCCACATCCTGCTCCACGAGATGGGGCACACGCTGGGCCTGGACGACTTCTACGACTGGACGCCGACCGGCGTCGACGGCTTCCTGATGAAGGCCGGTACGGCGAGCGAGGTCACCGGCTTCGACACGTGGATGGCGCGCGACTTCTGGCGCCACCTGAAAGGGCGCTACGACCTCAACGCCGTCGACGCCCTCGACACGGTCTGAGCCGAGTCCGGTCCGGGTCGTGTCCGGTCCGGGTCGTCGACGGGGCGTGGCGCCGCGCCCCGTCGAACACCCCGGGTGGCTGCCGAGCGGGGTCAGCGGCGCGGCGACCACCCGGGGATCCCGCGCCACGCCCGTCACGCCCGTCACGCCCGCCGCCGTCCGCCGCCGTCCGCCGCCGTCCGCGGCTCGTGGACGGCCGGCCCCGCCGCGTACTCCAGCACGGTGAGGGAGCCCGCGCCCCACCGCGTGCGGCAGGGTGTGACCCTCTCGTGTTCCGTTCCCCACGGCGCCCGCGCCGCCCGCGAGAGATGATCGGAACATGCCGGAGACCACCCCACCGCACGCCCAGGACGCCGACGCGGCGCAGGACCCGTACACCGAACACCGTCGGCTCCTGTTCGCCACGGCCTACCGCATGCTCGGCAGCGTCGCCGACGCCGAGGACGTGCTCCAGGACGCCTGGCTCGCCTGGAACGCGGTGGACCGCTCCACCGTCCGCCACCCGAAGGCCTACCTGGTCCGCACGGTGACGAACCTGTCGTTGAACCGCCTGACCTCGGCCCGCGCGACCCGCGAGACCTACGTCGGCCCGTGGCTGCCCGAGCCGCTGCTGACCGCGCCCGACACGGCGCAGGAGGCGACGGAGGTCGCCGAGGAGGTCTCGTACGCGATGCTGGTGGTGCTGGAGACCCTCGGCCCGGTCGAGCGCGCCGTCTTCCTGCTCCGCGAGGTCTTCGGCTACGCCCACGCCGAGATCGCCGACATCCTCGGGCGGCCCGAGCCGACGGTCCGCCAGATCGCCCACCGCGCCCGTTCCCACGTCGAGGCACGCCGCCCCCGCTTCGCCACCAACGCGGCGGAGCGCGAACGGGTCACGGCGCGCTTCATCGCGGCCTGTGAGGGCGGTGACCTCGCCGCGATGATGGAGGTCCTGGCCCCGGACGTGACCTTCTGGTCCGACGGTGGCGGGAAGGTCACCGCGGCGCGCCGCCCGGTCCACGGCGCGGACCGTGTCGCCCGCTTCGGCATCAGCGGCCTGAACAAGCCCGAGTACGCGGGGACCCGACTGGAGCCCGCCGTGATCAACGGCGAACTCGGCATCCTCGTGTACATCGGCTCCCGGCTCACCGGCGCCTTCACCTACGAGATCGTCGAGGGTCGCATCACGAGCCTGCGTCTCCAGGTCAACCCCGACAAGCTGGCGGGCCTCACCCGTCGCCCCTGACCCGTCGCCCCTGACCCACCGGGCCCGGGCCCGGTGGGCTGCGGCCCGTCAGCCCGCCGCGTAGCCGTCGGGGGTCGAGGGCCAGCGGGCGGTGAGGACGACCGACGCCTCCTCCGCCCGCCAGCGATGGTCGACGCCCGGACCCCAGACGACGTAGTCGCCCTGCCGCGTCAGCAGCACGTCGCGACCCGGCAGTTCCACGCGGAACCGGCCGCTGACCAGGACGAGGAACGTCGTGCGCCGCTCGCCCGTGACCCACCGCGCCCGCTCGTCGCCGGGCGGGTGGACGCTCCACTTGATCTCGACGGCCGTGTCGCGGCGCAGGTCCGGCACGTCCTTGAAGTGCCCGAGCAGCCAGCCCCGGTCCGCCGCCCCGTCCTCGGCGGCGTTCCCCACGTGCACGGTGCCCTGGCCTGCTGCGCTGTCGTCGGCGTCCACGCGCCCGGACGCTAGCAACGCCGCCCCGTATCAGCGCTTGACGCGGGCTCGCACGGCGAACGCGGCGAGGCCGAGCAGGACGGGCTCGCTGAGGCGGGAGGCCATCTCGACGTAGGTGCCGGCGGTCGTGAGGTCCTGACCCGAGGAGCGGAACACCGTGCTGTTGATGACGACGCGCAGCGACTTCTCGAAGCGTTCGCTGGTGAGCCGCTCCGCGAGCGGGCCCGAGGGGTTCGTCGGGTCGGGGGTGTCGTTGGTCAGCACCAGCTCCTGGCCCGCCTCGACCTGTCGGCCGCGCGTCGTGGGCTTCGGCTCCTCGGCCGGCAGACCCCAGAGCATCATCGCGAGGACCGTGACCGTCATGGCCGCCAGCAGCCAGGCGAGGGCGCGGGAGGCGCGCAGCCCGTACCCGGACACGGCCCAGTACGCGGCCAGCAGCCAGCGCTCGGCGCGCGGCGTCCCGCTCACGTCGTGGCGCCGCATCTCGCACTCGCCGTAGTAGAAGTCGGCCGCGCCCGGCTCGTTCTTGCCGTCCTCCAGCGCCTTCCGCAGCTGCCGGTAGAGCGCCGCGACGGTCTCGGGGCCGGGCGGCGGGGCCGGGTGGGTGGGCCCCGGCGTCCACGAGGGAGACGTCCCGCCCTCGACGACGGCCCGCCAGTGGTGCTCCTCGGCGAGGGTGCGCCGCTTGGACCAGCGCGTCGGCAGCGGCCCGCGCCGTCGCCAACGGTCGGGCGGCCGCGCGAAGACCGTCCGCCCCTCCAGCCGGATCTGGTCCAGGTGCACGGTGCCCGCGAAGCGGCAGCGCGTCAGGTCCGCGTCGATCAGCGAGAGGTGGGCCGCGTCCACGTCGCGCAGGCTCGTGACCCGCAGCGCGGCCTGTGGCCTGCGGATGGTCGCGGGGCCGAGGAACGGGGCGCTGCTCGCGGTCATGGTGACGGGGAACTCCATCACCGCCCCGGAGAGGTCCACGTCGTCGCAGTTCAGCCGCAGCGCGGCCGTGGACCTCCACTGGGTGCGCTCAAGGCGGGCCTTCGCGGCCGTCACGTCCACCGTCACCGGCGCGCCGAAGACCGCCGCGTTCAGGTTCACCGTGCCGGCGCACGCGAGCGGCCCGAGCTCCGGCGCCGTCTCGAACCGGGCCTCCGCGAAGGAGACGACGGTGTGGAAGAGCGCGTTGCGGAACAGCGCGGCCCGCGCGAAGCCCGCCCGCACGAAGACACCCGGACCGGTGAAGTCGGCCCGCTCGAACCGCGCCTCGCCCTCGAACTCCGCCTCCGTGAAGTCGGCGCCGGCACGGAAGCTCGCGCCACCGAACCGGGCCGCCCCCGCGAAGGTGGCCCGGCCGAACCACGTCTCGCTGTCGAACCGTGTCCGCCGGAACGCCGCCTCGCCCTCGAAGGCGGCCCCCGTGAACACGGCGGCGCCGCCGAAGCCGGCGCTCTCGAACGAGGCCGGGCCCGCGAAGCGCGCCTCGCCGAAGTCCGCGGCGCCGAAGGTGTGGAGCCCGGTGTCGGGGTCGAGCAGGGCGCCGAGGAGCCGGTCGAGCAGCTCGGGCGTGAACGTCGTCCCGTGGTGGTCGACGTCCGAGCCGGGGCCGAGCGTGTCCAGGTAGAGCATCAGGTCGATCTCGTCGAGGTGAGCCAGGCACGCCGTGCGGTCGCCGACGCGGACGCCACGGCAGCCCTCCGTGAAGCACAGGATCCGCACGGGGAGGCCGTCGGGTGGGGCGGGGGACGGGGAGCTCATGCCCGAAGGACGACAGGGCGGGGCGCTCCAGTTGCCTGGCCCGTCACCCGACCCGCCACCTGGCCCGTCAGCCGACCCGTTTCCGGACAGGGGCCAGGGCTCGGGATCGGTCCGTGCTCGGGGACGTTCAGGGCTCGGGCCCCGGGGCGTGTCGGCGCGGCCCCCGCCGTCTCATCCCCCGCCACCCCTGCCGCCATCCCTGCCGCCACCCATGCCGGCGACCCCGCCGCCGGCCCCGTCGCCGACCGCGGGCCGGGGCGCTGGCCGCGGGCGCGACGGTGATCGCGCGACGCCGATACGTGCCGGTGCCGGCGGGCCCGTCCACGGGGCGGCCGTCCGCCGCGACCCCGGCGCGCGCCGAGAACGGCGACCCGCGGATTCTCGTGCACCACGTCGGCCACGCGCCGCGCAGCCGGCACAGCAGCGCCGTGGCGCGGGAGCGTCGCAGGCAGTACCTGCCCGAGCAGAACGTGGAGGCGGACGCCCCCTCCCGTGGGGCGGCGAGCTTCGCGTCGTGCCCGGCGGGGGAGGCGCCACGCCGCAGCGCGGCCAGGACGCGCCGGGCCCGCCGGAGGCGGCGCGACGGCAGGTGGGTCAGGAGCCGGGCGGACGCCACCGCGAGCCGGGTGCGTGCCCGGAGCCGGAGCCCGCGCCACAGCCGGCGGGCGAGCCCGCCGCGCGGCGGCCCTCCGGCGCCGGACCTGTGGGGGGACCAGCTCATTCCTCGGCCCTCACGACCTCGGCCAGCCTCGCGTTCGTGAGCTGTTCCACCAGGGCGTCGATGTCGGCGGCGACCGCCTCACGGGTGACGCCCTCGTGGCCGGCGGCGAGCTCGTCCGCGAGCCCGTCGCGGTCGGCGCCCGCCAGCAGTCGCCGCAGGATGTGCGCGGCGGTGGCGTTCAACTGCCAGTACCGGCCGGCGCGCTCGTCGAGCAGCACCATCCCGCCCGTGCCCGTGCCCGTGCCCGTGCCGGGGCCGGGGCCGGAGCCGGAGCCGCGCGCGTCGCTCGCCCGGCCGCCTCCGGGCTCGCCCCGGGCTCTGGCGCCGGGACCCCCGCCGGGGTCGTCGTCCATGTCGCAGGCGGCGACGTCAGGCCGTAGTCGCAGGATCGTGGTCACGGGTGTGCTCCCGGAGATAGCGCGGATGGGGATGGGCGTCGAGGTCACGCAGCCACTCCTCGACCCCGAGGGCGGCCTCCAGCGCGGCGACGCCGCCCGTCAGCAGCCCGGGGCCGAGCACCGCCCGCCGCAACGCGTCCGGCTCGACGAGCCCGAGGGCCGCCAGCCGCGAGTCGGCGGCCCAAGCCGCCAGCTCGCGGCGGTGCGCGGCCATGCCGGCGTACCACTCCTCGCCGCTGTGGTCCCTGGTGCCGCGGCCGAGGAGCGCGTCGGGCACGACGCCGCGCATGGCCGCGATCAGCAGCGGCCTGAACAGCGACGGGTGGCCCGCCTCGTGCGGGCGGACCCGCAGGGCCGCCGCGACCACCGCGTCGTCGCAGAACGGGGAGTGGACCGGCAGGCCGCTCGCCCTGCCGCACTCGGCGAGGTGACCCGCGCTCCGCCCCGCCTGGCGCACCAGGTGCAGCCACGCGTGAACGCCTCGGTCGCCCCCGCCCAGCGGCTGGGCCGTGGCGGCGGCCTCACACAGCGACAGCGCCACCATCTCCCGCGCCTCCCGGCTGGCCCACGGGGGCAACGCGACGCGCGGCCCCCACCCGTGGCCCCACCACGGCCCCGTCACCCGCTCGCCGCCGGCCCCGACAGCGCCGACGGGGCCGACGCCTCCGACGGCGTCGCGCTCCGCTCCGGCGGGCGGGGAGGCGGCCGACACGCCGTCCGCCTGCGCGGTCAGCCAACGCCCCAGCGACCGCCCCCCGAGCAGCGCCCCGCCCGTCTCGCCCCACGACCAACGCGACCGCGCCCGGTGCGCGACCGCGTGCCGCAGCGCCACCGCCGGACGGCGCCGCAGCAGCCCGTGCACGTACCCGGGGGGCGGCGTCACGACGCGGTCCGCGCCGTGCCCCGACAGCCGGTGAGCCGCGCCGTGCGCGCGCAGCAGCCGCGCCACCTCCGCCTGCGCCGACCTGGCCCGCAGCGCGACCGTCGGCTCGTCACCCGGCTCGCGGCGCTCGTCGAGGCCCGCGAAGTGCGCCGGCAGGTCGCGCGGGTCCAGGACGAGGTGGGTGAACGGGCCGGGAAGGCTGGCGGCGGCCACGCGCGCGTAGTGCCGGTCCTCGTTGCCCGCGGCCGACCAGTCCAGCGTCGCCGCCACCAGACGGGCACCGGCCTCGGCGGCCAGGAAGCTCACGGAGGTGGAGCCGAGCCCGCCCGACAGGTCCGCCGCGACCGTCCCGCCCGCCGTGACGCGCAGCCCCACCGCCGTGCGCAGCGCCCGCCGCAGCCCGAGCGCGGCCTCGTCGAGCGGGAGCTCGGGCTCGGGGCGACGCCACCACGCCACGGTGTGGCAACCACCCCCGACGCCGGCCGTGTCACCCCCGGCACCGGTCGGGTCACCCCCGGCCGAGCCGCCCCCGGCCGAGCCGGGCATTCGGAGCGCCTCGCCGGGCGGCACGGCCGTGACGCCCCGCCAGGCCGAGCCGACGTCCAGGGGATGGGGCGGCGCGGGGAGGAGACGGGCCGCCAGCCGGGCCGGCTCCGGCGCGGCCCCCGTCAGCCACGCGAGCGTGCGCGCCCGGTCGGCCGCGACCGTCACGCCGTCCACCTCCGCGTGGTACAGCCGGCGGTCACCGCAGGCCGTGCCGCGTGCGTAGACCTCGCCGTCGACCGAGGCGAGGAGGTGGAAGCTGCCCGCCGCGCCCGCGACCACCGACTCGGCGTCCCGCGCGGACGTCCGCACCAGGGCGGCCACCCGCCGGGCGACCTCGGTGTCCGTCAGCGCGTGCGTGCCGAGCACGGTGACGCGGCCCCGGCGCCCCCGCCCGTCGGAGACGGCCACGGACACCGCCCCGCTGTCCCAGCAGCCCAGAAGCCAGGGGCGCCCCGAGGGATGCGGCAGCCGATGGCAGGCGTACGGGGCCAGCCGGGCGGCGACGGACCGGGCGGGCTCCCGGTCCGGCAGGACCACGAACCACGGCACCCGCGCGCCGCGGTCCTCAGGCGGGGGGCCGGTCACCCGAGGTCCAGAGGCTCCGCCTCCCGCCAGGAGGCCCGCTGCCCGTGGCCGTCCTCATCGCCCGTCACCTCCACGGGGTCGAACGCATGGATGCATACGTTTGAGTGATCGCCCTACTACGGTGCGCTCATGCCGGCCCGCTGGGGAATCGCCCGAACGAGTGACGCGCCGACACGGGACTGCCGTCCTCCGGCCCGTGCGCCACGAAGCTCCACCGCACGGACACGGAGGTGATGGCCGGGCGTCGCGGCCTTGCGGTGGGTAATCCCCTGATGGGGTGAAAAGGCATTCGACAAGGGTTTTTCACGGCTTGTCGAGACGTCGCGGCGCGGCGGGAACGGGGCGCGCCGGCCGGCGCCGGGGGCGGGTGGCCGGGGCGGAACGGTGGGGGCGGTGGCGGACGGGGGCGGGTGGCCGGGGCGGAACGGTGGGGGCGGTGGCGGACGGGGGCGGGCTCGCGTCGAGGGCCGCCGGCGCCGGCCGTTGTCCGGGATTTCGGCTGTCCGTTTTCCGGCTGTGGTCCCGTATCTCCCGGACGTCCGCGGACCGATGACGAGCGACAAACGGCCGCCCGGATTCACTCACTTCTTCAAATGCGCACACTCGTATGGAATCGGCGAGACGAGTGTGGCTCAACCTCTTCCGCACGGGCGCATACATCTCTAAGGTGGGAGCGCTCCCACCGTCTCCATGGGACGCACCCCCCCATTGTTGATTGGAGAACAGACATGGCTCGCATTCTGGCTGCCGCAGGTGCCGCGGCCGCGTTATTCGGCGCGCTGCTCGTCCCCCATGTCGCCTCAGCGGACACCGCCCCTGCCGAGAGTGCCCCCGGAGCCACCGTCTCGCTGGACAGCGTGAACGGCTCCGGTTGCCCGGCCGGCTCGGCGCGGGTCGCCGCGACTCCCGACGGCAGGTCGATCAACGTGCTCTACAGCGAGTACCTCGTGTGGGCCGGCCAGGGCTCCGATGTCACCGAGCAGCGTAAGAACTGCTTCCTGAGCATCGACGTGGACGTCCCCGACGGCTACACCTACGCGATCACGGGCCTGCAGTACCAGGGCTTCGCCGAGTTGGCGCAGGGCGCGACCGGGCTCCAGCAGGCGCAGTACTACTTCCAGGGCCAGTCCCGGACCACGACCGTCACGCACGACTTCAGCGGTCCGTACGACGGCTCGCTGGACCGCCGCGACTCCATCCCCCAGGGTGACCAGATCTGGGCCCCCTGCGGCGGTGACGTCAACCTCAACGTCAACACGGAGCTGCGTGTCAACCCCGGCTCGTCCACCGGCGAGCCCAGCGTCATGGCGATGCACTCGACCCAGGTGCCGGGCACCACGCTGAGCATGTCGGTGAAGCCCTGCTGAGGTCTCCACGAGGCGCTTAGCGAGTCATCCGACGAATTGCCACCGAAACCCCGTTGAAAAGCGGAGTCATTCCGCTCGGTTCGGGGATTCGGGGACCGAAGAACGGCCGTCGCGCACACCGCGGAGTGCGCGACGGCCGCTTTTCCGTTCCTGGATCATGTCTGACCCGCGGATTCCCTGGAGATCATCGGGGCTGGCATATGTCGACGGAGTGTGTCGGGCGACCGGTTGGTGGCGGTGTGTCCGTGCGGGGTGGCGGCGACGAGGGCTACGCGGGCGTGGCGGGCCTCGTGCGTTGAGGTCGAAAGGTCGCCTGATCGGGTGGTTTGGCGGCCGAGCACGGGGAGAGGGCGCGATCCATCCGATATGTCAGTAGTCGTATGCGGTGGTCGCATCGCGTCGCTCCGGGCCTTCCGTCCGGGCTCTCCGCCACTGCGCCGAATCCGCCACCCCCGCCGCCGCCCCCGGAACCCCACACCCCGGGGAGGTGGCCGGGGTGGCCGGGGTTGCCGGTGTGGCCGCGTCGGCGCAAGCCGGGATCGCCGTCCGGGTGCTCGCGGCGCCCCGCGCGGCGTGCCTCCGACGGAGTCCACGCGGCGTCCATAGCGTCCCCCATATGACACATACGCATCAATGCGTGGATTCTCCCCAAGAACCCACGCGACTCAGAAGGCGCACCGTTGTCCTCGCCGCCAGCGCCGTGGCCGCCGCGGGCGCGCTGGCCGCCGGCGTCCTGGCCGCCGCCCCCAGCGGCGTGGCGGCCGTGCCCCTGCAGGTCACCACGATCGGCAACCCGGTCGAGGGCAGCAACGGCTTCGGCGTGGTCACCGAGGAGGACGCGACCCTCGGCAGCACCGAGTCCGAGGGCCCGGTCGCGATCGGCGGCGACCTGACCTTCGGCGAGGGATACAACGTCGCCCTGATCACCCCCGGCACGTTCGTCGCGCCCGGCGACACCGAGCCGACCGCCCTGCTCGTCGGCGGCGCCGTCGACTGGGCCGGCAGCAGCCCGACCGGCGTTCTCCGGGTCCTCCAGGACGGCTACGTCAAGATCGGGGACCCGGCCGGCAGCGACGCGCTCAACACCGACAGCAACGGCGCGAGCGTCAACACCCGCGAGGTCCCCGAGGGCGAACCCTACGAATCGGTGCCCCGTATCGAGGAGACCACGCGGCAGCCGGTCGAGTCGGTCTTCCAGTCCGGCCTGATGGACTTCGAGGCACTGTTCGAGACCTACCGCGAGCGCTCCGACATGATGGCGGAGTGCGAGGAGAACGTCGTCCTCCTCGACGCCGAGGGCGACCCGCTGCCGGACCAGGACAACATCCCACCCGGCTCCAACGTCTTCGTCGAGCTCACCCCGGGCGAGACGAACGTGCTGCGCCTGACCGGGGAGCAGCTCAACAACATCGCCATCATGACGTTCGTCAACCAGCCGAGCGAGGACACCCCGCTGCTGATCGACGTCGACACCACGGGCACCGACGGCGTCTTCGAGTGGACGACGCCCAACATGGCCGGCGCGAGCGGGAACCAGGCCCCGTACATCCTGTGGAACTTCGCCGACGCGACGGACATCACCATCACCGAGGAAAGCCCCACCCTCGAAGGGACGATCTTTGCCCCCCGCGCGCTGCTGACCGACCTGTCCGCCTCCAACATCGAGGGCGACATCATCGTCAACTCCCTCGTCGCCGGCCCGCTGGCGACGGACACCACCCCGGCCGTGAACGCGGGCGAGATCCACTACTTCCCGTTCGACGCCGAGCTCGCGTGCGAGACGGACGACGGGCCGACACCGACGCCGACCACGTCGGAGCCCACGCCCACGGACGGTCCGACGCCCACGGACGGTCCGACGCCTACGGACGGTCCGACGCCTACGGACGGTCCGACACCGACGCCCACCCCGACACCCACGGACTGTCCGTGTCCCCCGGACCACGACAAGGGCCACTGCGGGGATCACCGCGGAGACCACTGCGGGGGCCACTGCGAGGACCACTGCGAGGACCACTGCCACGACGACTGTGACGACCACGACCACGGCGGTGACGGGAACGTCGTCAACGGCGACGGCAACGTCGGAGGTGACAACTTCTCGATGAACCTCGACTGACCGGCTCACGTGGAGCTCCCACCGAGAGGCGTGGTGGCGGCGTCCCTCCGCTCGGTCGTGACGGCCAGACCGGACGCCCCCACCACGCTCCACCGCGTTCGCCCAGCTGACTCCCCCTCAGGCAGCCGGCGTGACACCATGAGAACCACACGTGGTGCCGCCCAGGGAGGGGAAACGACGGTGAGCGTTCCCAGCAAGGGAATCGAGAAGGTCGAGGTCGGACTCAGGTGGGACGCCAGTCCCATGGGGCATGCCCCGGTCGATCTGGACATCATCGCCGGGACGTTCCGCGCCGACGACCCGCAGGGCGCGCCGGCCTACCTGGTGCACCACGACAGCCGTTCCCCGGACGGCACCATCACCCTCACCCGCGAGAGCGGGACGGGCCAGGGCTTCGGCTACGACGAGGTCATGGTGCTGGAACTCGGCCGCCTGGCCCCCGAGTACGGCCGCGTCGTCGTCGGCGTGGCCATCCAGCAGCGCAGCGGGCCGACGGCCTTCGGCGACGTGCGCGGCGCCGAGTACCGGGTGGCCGAGGGGTACACCGAGCTGCTGAAGGGCGACTTCGCCGCCGTCGCGACGTGCACGGCCGCGACGGTCGGCGAGTTCGTGCGGGACGGGCTGGGACTGTGGCAGTTCCGGCCCGGAATGCGTGGATTCGAGGACACGGGCCCGACGGCGTTCGCCGCGCTCTTCGGCCGCGACCCGCTCTGACCCCGGCAGTTCCCGTCGGCCGGGGCCGGGCCCGTCAGGTGACGGTGAGTTCGAGGATCTGACCGCTCGTCTGGTCGAGCACGTAGAGGCTCCCGTCGCCCCGGCCAGGAACGACGTCCTGCCCGACCCCGAGCCCGTCGGCGGTGAGCAACGCGGGCCCGCCCTCGCCCCCGACGACGCCGCCCTCCCCGTCGAGCGGCACACGCCAGACGCCCTCGTCCGTGCCCGAGGTCATCCAGAGCGAACGGGAGCCGTCGTCATAGGCGAGCCCGGTGGGCTGAGGGGCGTCGGGGTCGTCCGGCGACCAGCTGAGGACCGGCTCCTCGACGGTGTAGTCCCCACCGGGGGCGATCCGGTTGACCTCGGCTGGCGCCGTGCCAGTCCCGTCACCTGAGTCCGCGACCCAGAGCCGTTCGAGGGAATCCCACGTCAAGCCTTCGACATCAGTGAAGCCAGAGGCGTACACGTAGGAGTTCGGGTCAAGGTTGCCCGAGGGGATGGCGCCGTCTGGCTCCAGTCGCAGGATCTTCCCGGCGAGCGAGGCCGGGTCTTGAGCGAGGCCGGGCTGGCCTGTGTCTCCCGTCCCAACGTAAAGGTTTCCGTCCGGGCCGAACGCCAGTGCTCCGCCATTGTGAGCGTTCGCTCGCGGAATGTCGCGTATCAGGACGTTTCCAGAAGCGATCAGCTGCTGCCCCTCAGGGGCCCCCGCGTCGTATGAGTAGCTGGCGACCCAGCTGTTGGGAACGTTTGCGAGGTAGACGTAGACATCCAGGTCATCCATCGTTGCGTTCGGATGCACCGCCATGCCCAGGATGCCGAGGCCGTCTCCGGCGAGAGATGAGTCCTGCACCGCACCAGCACTCGTGACAACGCCCGCTGGGCTGACGAGATCGATGGCCCAACTGTTTGTGTGGGCGACCAGGAAACTGCCGTCAGGCAGTGCGACAGTGCAACAGACGTCGCTCAGACTGCTGGTCCCTTCGATCAGGCTGTCCCCGACCGATGCGCTCCCTTCTTCATCCGCAGGATCAGGGAGGGGCACAGCAGGGGAGGAGGGGGCTCCTGTGGGTTCGGCTGGGGGTTCTGTGCCCTCGTGGCCGGGAGTTTCTGTAGGAGCGGGTCCCCCTAGCGATGGAGGCGTGTCAGCCACGCGGTTGGAGGCAGGGCCGACTGAACAGCCCAGGACGACTGCTGAGGTGAGCGCGGCCAACATCACATCCCGTGACAGGCGCTGCCAGCGGCTGGCTCCCCACATGGGTCGGTGGCTCTCCTCGCCCGTCCGCTAGATGGCCATGCCGTAGATGATCGTGAACAGCGTGCCGAGCGAGCCGATGATGAAGACGCCAGTCAGGCCGGCGACGATGAGCCCTTTGCCCTGCTCCGCACTGAACGAGTCCCGGAGTGCGCTGGAGCCGATGCGCTGCTTGGCGGCGCCCCAAATGGCGATCGCCATGCAGATCAGGATGGCCAGGGCCATGATCACCTGCACCATGGTCCGGGCCTCGCGACCAAGGTCGGCGAACGGGCCCCAGTTGGGTGCGATTCCGCCGATGATGTTGTTGATGTCCGACTGTTCTTCTGATTGCGCCAGGAACATACTCACCACCTTGCTGGCTCTCTTGCGCTCCCCACGGATTGTGCCACGGCCGGGTGACAGAGCGGCGTCGGTGCCGCACCGAATCAGGACAGGCGAGGGCCGCTTCGGGCGAGAGTGAGTAGCGCCGCGAGGCGAGAGGGGCTGGTGGTGAGGATGGTGCCTGGTTCGTCGGACTCGCGGAAGAGGAACGTGCTCTCCGACACAGTGGCCAGTTCGAGGCAGTTGTTGCCCGCGCTGCTGAACGAGGACTTGTGCCAGCGTGGCTTGTCGAGGGCGTGCACGACAGCTCCCTAGAGAGTCTTGATGATCTGGTGGACGAACTCCCGTGAATCGGCGGGACTGAGGGCGAGTCCGTTGAAACGGTCCATGGATGTCCGATAGTTGACAAGCTCGGCTTCTGCGTCGAGCAGTTCGCATCCATGTTCTGTATCAAGCTGCACTGTGTCCAGCTGTGGTACGGGACCCTCCGCGTAGAGCACGGTCTGACCCGACCCTGGGAAGTCTCCGGCTGCGAAGGGGACGACGCGAACGGTGATGTGGTCGTGCTCGCTCATCTCGTTGATGTGGGTGAGCTGCGCGCGTGTCACTTTCGCCCCGCCGAACCTCATGCGGAGTGCCGCCTCGTGGATGACCGCCTGATACGGGGTGGGATGAGGGCCGAGGAAGATCTGCTGCCGCTTGATCCGAAGCGAGGTGCGGTACTCCAGCAGCGGAGCAGGGAGCTTCGGGACGTGTTGCCGGAAGATGCAGCGGGCGTAGTCGATGGTCTGGAGAAGTCCCGGAAGGTGCGAGACCTGTGTCGTGCGGATCGCGGTTGCGTGGTGCTCCAACTCGGCCAGGTCGAGCATGTCCGCTGGCAGTACGTCGCGGTACTCGTCCCACCACCTGCGTTGGCGGCCCACTGTCATCGCCGCGAGGGCGTCGATCAGGGCCTCGTCCGAGCAGCCGTAGTGGAGCGCGAAAGTGCGTACGCGCTCCCCACTCACCCCATAGCGCCCTCCTTCGATCGCGCTCAGCCGGGATTGCGTGACGCCCAGTTGGGTGGCCGCGACCACGCTCGTCAATCCTGCCCGTTCGCGCAGTTTCCGCAGTTCAGCGCCGAGTCGTCGTTGACGTGCGGTCGGGGCGCTCCTTGGCGGCATGGGTGTTCCCCCTCTTTGGTGTGTCAGTTGTCGGAGCCAGTATCACTCTTGCTTTGTAGCAAATAGTCCCCGATCTGCTCTACCTTGTGTGGCCAGTCAACCACTCGCCGTGGCACGCGCATTGGCGCCTGTCGCCGTGTGAACGGAGGCACCCACATGCCCCTGACCCCCACCTCCCCCACGTCCCCCGCGCCGCCCGCCGTGGGTGCGTGCCCTGCGCGTGACTGGTCGGTCAACGTCCACCTGCCCGCCGATCTCCACGCGCCTCGCCTGTGCCGGGCGTCCGTCGTCAACGCGGTCCGCGAGTACGGCCTGGCGCGCGAGTTGGCCGCCGATGGTGGGCTGGTCGCGTCGGAGTTGATGACCAACGCCGTCCAGCACGGGTGTGCGCCCGTCTCGTTCCGCGTGGCCTGGTACGGCGGTCTCGCTCGCCTGCGCGTCACGGTGTGGGACGCCGGGGCGGCGCGCGTGCCGGTTCGGCCCGTCGTGGCCTCGCCCGACGGCGAGCACGGGCGCGGCCTGCTGATCATCGCGAGGATCGCGGCCGACTGGGGGCAGTACGGGATGCCCGACGGCGGCAAGGCCGTGTGGGCCGAGCTCGTGCCGGGCGGGGAGTCGGGGCCGTGCGGCGCGCGGTGAGGGGCGCGGCGGTGGCGGCGGCGGCCGTCGTGGCGTTCGTTGCCGTGGCGGGCGGCGGGTGCACGGTCGGCCCCGCCGCGCACCGTGTCGAGGGCGAGGCGGATCCCGCACGCCCCGGTCCTGTCCCCGCGCCCGCCCCCACCCCCGCACCGACGCCGACCAGGAGCGTGCCGGCGGCGCACGGCTCCGCCGACGTCACCGTGGCCGTCGACCTCTCCCACGTCCTTAGCGACGCCTGTTGCCTCGCCGAGCTCCCGGGCGGTGACCTGTTGGTCGGGACCCGCGACGCGGGCCGGGTCCACCGCCTCGACCCGTACCACCCGCACACCCTCACCGAGGTCGGCGTCGTGTGGGAAGTGGCGCTCGACCCGGCCAACGTCCTGCTCGCCCTCGCCGTCGATCCCGACCAGCCCGGCAGGATCTACGCGGCCTACGCGCAGGCGTCGTCGATCACCGTGGCAAGCCACGCCTACAACCCGTCGGCGCCCCCCGGGCAGCAGCTCGGCGTGTATCCGAACGCCTTCCTGCGCGACGTTCCCGTGGACCCGGACCCGGACCCGGACCCGGGCGCGGAGGCCCTCGCGGTCCTCGCCTTCGGGCCGGACGGGTGCCTGTACGTGGCGACGGGCGACGCCGGGCGGCCGGCGCTCGCCTGGGACCGGGAGTCGACGGCCGGGAAGATCCTCCGCCTGACGCCGTTCGGCGACGTCCCGGCGGACGCTCCTCTCCCGGGCTCGCCCGTCCACGCCCTCGGGTTGCGCCAGCCGACGGGCCTGGCATGGGACGACGCCGGACGGCTGTGGGTCGCGGACTCAGGTGGCGTCGGGGCCGTGGTGGTGCCGGGGCAGGCGCCGGTACCGGTCTGGGGGCCGGGTGGGGGCGGTGACCAGGGCGCGGGGCTCGTCCACGCGGCCGGCTGCCTGTGGTTACCGGGGGGCGAGGCGGCCGGCGGGCTGTGGCGTGTGCCCCTCGGCGCGGGGCCGGCGCTCGCGTCGGCGCCGGAACTCGTGCCGGTACCCGTGGACCTCCCCGACTCCGCTCCCGAGGTGTTCGCGTCCGTCAACAGCCTGTGGACAGTGACGGCGGCCGGCCAACTGTCGCGGCTGGCGCTGCGCTGACCCCCGTTGATCGCCGGAGCCTCGGAACGCCGGATCCCCGCCTCAGCCGGCGGTCGGGTCCGCGCCCGAGGCTACGACCGAGCCGGCGCGCGGTCCCGTGCTGGGAGGGGGGCGCCGCCGTGGGCGTCGGGCTCGCGGGCGCCGGGTGAGCCGGTGGCTCCGGGCGAGCGGGTGGACGCCTCGAAGATCTCACCCAGGGTCGTCCGTGCCCTGGTGAGGTCGGCGATGCGGGAGTCGAGCTCGGCCATCTGGTCCCTCAGGTGGTCGAACACGCAGGGCTGAAGCTCCGTGCTGTCGCCGACGAAGCAGGGCATCAGCTCGCGGATGACCCTCGTGGGGAGCCCGGCGGCGAGCAGGGTGCGGATGCGCGCCACGGTGGCGCGGGCCTCGGGGTCGTAGTGACGGTGGCCGCCCTCGCTGCGATGGGAGGTGAGCAGGCCCTGGTCCTCGTAGTACCGGAGGAGACGCACGGGCACGTTCGTCGTGCGCGACAGCTCGCCGATCCTCATGTGACCCACCCCACAGTGCGACGACTTGAATCTCACATCGGTGTCACATCCTAACGTTCATGGCATGACAACCACATCCCGAACGCAAACGCCCGTGTCCCTCTACGGCTTCGTCACTCCCAGGCCCGGACGTGCCGACGCGCTGCGGCGGGTGCTCAGCGACCTCGTCGAGCCCTCCCGCAGCCACGCCGGCAACCTCCAGTACCACCTCCACGAGCAGGACGACGGCCGTTTCTTCCTCTACGAGGTCTGGGCGTCCCAGGAGGATCTCGACCGACACCACGCGACGGCGCTGGTGCAGGAGTTCGTCGCACAGGTGCCGGAGCTCGTCGAGGGCGCGATCGACGCGCACACGGGCCGCATGCTCAGCCAACATCCCTGACCCGTCCCTGCGCGGCGGAGGTTCGCCGCACCGCCGGGACCCGGTGGAGTGCCGCCTCAGCCGCAGGTCGCGTCCGTGCCCGAGCCGTGCTTGTGGAGCGCGGCACTCGCACGGAAACGGAGGCGGTCACAGCGCTCCCTCACCTCCCGTGACGCGTCCTCGGGACAGCAGCAGTGGCGTGCCAGCCAGCGCAGATCCTCGGAGTCGAGCCAGAGCGCGACACGGCCCTGGGCGGCTTCCGCCTGCGGGTTCGTTGGAACGACCTCGGCCATGCGCCCGAGCCCGTGTCAGGCTCGCGCCGGTCGCTGGGCCGGTGGGGCGGCCGTGGTGAGGGCGCCGCCGTCGGCGTACGACTCGCGGGCGTCGAGGAGTTCGTCCCAGTGCTCCGCCACCCAGGCGCACGCGACCGCGATCGGCTGGAGCATGCTGCGCCCCAACGGCGTCAGCTCGTACTCGACGTGCGGCGTGGTACCGGCGTGGACCGTGCGGCTGACCAGCCCGTCCCGTTCGAGGGAACGCAGCGAGTGGGTGAGCACCTTGGGGGTCACGCGGCGCAGCGGCACGCGCAACTCGGAGAAGCGGCGCGGCCCGTGCTCCAGGCAGCGGAGGACGAGGGCCGCCCACTTGTCGCCGAAGCGGAACGGGTTGAGCGAGGACGGGCAGAGCTCGTCGAACATGTCGGCCGGTAGGGGCTCCCTGGCGCTCTCCCTGAGGCTCATGGCCTCACCCTAGCCGCCCTCACCGGTATCCCGACGGTAACCGGGGCCCTCGGTAGCGTCCGAACGAAAGCCGAACAGAGGCCGAACAGAGGCCGAGCAAAGGCCGTGCAGGTAGCTGATCGGCAGCCGGGACGAGGCCGGGCGCATGGGCTCCGGCCCTGGTGAGAGGTGGTTTCCCCATGAACATCGTGGTCTTCGGCGCGGGCGGTCGGGCCGGGCGGCGGGCCGTCGCCGAGGCGCGGCGACGCGGCCACCACGTCACCGCCGTGGTGCGCGACCCGGCGCGCCACGGCGAGCTGGCGGGGGCGCGGATCGTGGCGGGCGACGTGACGGACGCGGCGAGCGTCGAACGGGCCGCCGCCGGACAGGACGCCGCCATCAGCGCCGCCGCCGACCTCGCCGTGCCCGCCCACGACTTCTTCACCACGTCGGCCCGCGCCCTCCTCGCCGGCCTGGCGGCGGCGGAGGTGCGGCGCCTGGTGGTGGTGGGGATCGCGTCGATCATGCCCGGCGCCTCGGGCGTCGCCCTGATGGACGAGCCCGACTTCCCCGACGCCTGGCGTCGCTTCTCCCTCGGCCACGCGGCCGGGCTCGACGTGCTGCGGGAGAGCGAGCTGGACTGGGCGTACGTGGCGCCGGCCGGCGACTTCGACCACGCGGCGGGGGAGGACCGGGCGGGCGCGCCCGGCGGGGCGTACCGGATCGCCGAACACGCCGACCCCGCCGACCGGATGACCTACGCGGACCTGGCGGTCGCGTTGGTCGACGAGGTCGAGGCGCCCCGCCACCACCGCGCCGCCGTCTGCGTGCGGCGGGCGTGAGGGACGGAGCGCCGGCTCCCAGCCCGGGCCGGTCAGTCCGGCCCCGGAACGTCTGCCCGGCCCGGAACGTCTGCCCGGCCCGGAACCCGTCAGCCCAGGCCCTCCGTCAGCTCACGGGCGTCGGGGACCTCGCGGACCGGGGCGCGGGTGCGGGCGGCGGGGTCGGGGCCGGTGAGCCACTGGTGGGCCCACTCGGCCGACATCAGGGCGCCCTCCTGCCAGCCGGGCAGCACCGAGACCTGGTCGCCGATGACGAGGAAGTTGTCCTGGCCCTGGGGGTAGAGGAGGGTCTGGTACCAGCCCTTGTGCTGGGGGTCGTTCCGCTGCCACCACGCCCAGGCGCCCAGCTGGTACGGCACCTTGTCCCAGGTGATCGACATGCCCAGGTCGTTCGGGATGATGGCCTCGCTCGCGAACTCCTCGTGGATCCTGACGCCGGCCTCGCGCGCGACCACCAGCCGCTCCTCGTGCGGGAGGCCGCCGAGCCGGACCGCGTTGTCGTACTGGGCGTAGGCGCCCGTGAGCGTGCCCCTGTCCGTCGGGGAGAAGTAGTCGTTGGACGGGTACCAGATCTGGGTGGTCTCGCGGTTGTTGCGGCTGATGCCGCCGAAGATCTGGTGCCGCTCGGACTCCCAGAAGCGGCGGTTGGCCTGCCAGCCGACCTTGCAGGACGCCGCGAAGGGGACCTCGTTGACGGCGGTGGTGTACGCCGCGTCGAAGCCGGTCATCTCCACCTGGGCGCGCAGCACGCTCATCGGGATGTTGCTCAGGCAGTAGTCGAAGCGGCCGGAGGAGGGGGAGCCGTTCTCGTCGGTCCAGCCCACGACGACACCGTCGCCGTCCAGAGCGATGGCCGTGACCGGGGAGTGGAGCCGGAGGGTGCCGGCGGGGAGGGCGCCTGCCGCGTACCGCCAGATCTGGTCCATGCCGCCGACCGGCTGGAACGACGTGGTCTGCCACTTGTAGTCCGAGTCCTGGTAGAAGCCGTAGTCCCAGAACCTGGCCGCCAGCAGGTCGGCGAGGCGCAGCGGGTCCACGGGCTCCTCCAGCTGCTGCACCGTCAGGGGGTGCGCGAGCCCCGACCGGGTCGAGCCGTGGTAGCTGTGGTCGATGGGGTCGAGTTGGCCGAAGCTGGTGAGGAGGCGCAGGAACTGCTCGCGCTGCTCCGGGGTCAGGCCGTCCTCGGCCTGCGTGCCCTTGGCGACGGCGTCGGCCGCGAACTGCGCGACGTACCCGCGGGTGTCGTTGGCGATCCTGCGGTTGTGCCGGGGGGCGCCGCCCCAGACGTCGTCGGTCTGGAAGAGGTTCGCCGTGGAGGTGTGGACGTAGACCTCCAGCGGGACGCCGAGGCGCCGGCAGAGGCTGAGGACCCGGTAGTGGTGGTACGGGATGCGGCCGGCGCCGAGGTTGAGGTAGAGGCCCTCGTCGAAGCGGCAGGTCTGGGTGCGGACGCCGTCGTCCCAGACCTCGCTGATCTCGTCGCCCGGGCGTGCGGAGAGCGTCCGGCCGCCGACGCGGCCCTGGGCCTCCAGGATCGTGACGTCGAAGCCGGCGTCGAGGAGGCTCAGCGCGGCGCCGAGGCCGGCGGGGCCCGCGCCGAGGATCGCCACCGTGCCGCCCGCCTGGGTGGGCTGGCCGGACTGGGCGGGCCTGGTCTGGCGCCCGGTGACGGCCGAGGCCGGCGCGGCGCCGGTCATGACGTCCAGCAGCGTCGCGGTGCTCGCGGCGCTGGCCAGGCCGAGGAACCTGCGTCGCGACGGGGTGTTCGATGTCCTGTTCGGGGCGCCCATCAGGTAACTCCTTCGGGAGTCGCGGGAGTCGGGAACGGAGCTCGCGGAACGGGAGGGTCCGCAGGAACGTGCGTTCACCTCATAGCGCAAAGTAACGACGTGGGGACGGTGAGCGTGAGGGAGCGAACGGGGTCGCCCGAGGCGTGAGGCTCGTATGACCATCGGACGCGCGCCGTGCGAACGGGCGCGGGCGCCGGTGGCGGGAGGAACGACGGGAGGAATGGCGGGAGGTACGCGGAGGAACGACCCGAGGAATGGCGGGAGGTGCGTGGAGGAACTTCACGCGGTGTCGGAGCGTCATCTCTGTAGGGCGGGGAGTGAGGGGGTGACGCATGTCCGAGCCCACGGAGCACGGCGAGGGGGGCGTGGCGAGGGGCACCGCGCGGGAGACGCGGGACGCGCTGGTGGCGGCCCTCGTGGGGCGGGTGGAGACGGCGCTGAGCAGCGGAAACGCCGCGGGTCTGTTCAGCAGGGAGGCGGAGGCGGAGGCCGAGCGGCTGCTCGCCTGGCTGGCCACGCCCGACGGCCTGGGCCCCGAGGTGATGTACGCGGTCGGCGTCCTGCACTGGGCGCGGGTCGTCTTCGACGGCGAGGAGCACGATCCGGGGGACGCCGAGCGCGCGGGCACCCTGCTCGTTCCGCTGTACCTGTCGGCGCCCACGTCGCTGCCGGAGCCGCTGCGGGTGTGGTTCCGGGAGGTCGTGTTCACCGAGGAGGTGTGGGGGCCGGAGCCGGAGGGTGAGGAGCGGACGCGGGCCCTCGTCGAGGCGCAGGCCGACGTGGCGATGACGCTGCTGATGGACCGTTTCCTGCGGCTGGGCGACGTGGCCGCCGGCGATCTCGCCGTCGAGCTGCTGCGGGAGGCGGCGCGCGCCCTGCCCCGCGAGCGCCCCTCGCGGCCGGTGCTGCTGGCGTACCTGGGGCAGCTGCTGTTCGTACGCGACGAGCGGCGGGCCTCGGCGGGGGCGCCGCCGTCGCCCACGGCCCCGGCCCTGGGACGGCCGCCCGAGATGCCCCACCTGGCGGAGGCGACGGCGGCGTTACGCGAGGCGCACCGCGCCACCCCGCCCGACCACCCGAACCACCTCCACTGCACGTCCTGGCTGGCCGTGGCGCTGCGAGCGCGGGGCGTCCTCGGCGGCGGTGACGCCGCGACGCTGCGCGAGGCGGCCGAGCTGTTCTGCGAGGTCGCGGACGCCGTCGCCGAGGACCACGAGGAGCTGCCGGAGGTGCTGCACGGGCTCGGCATCACGCTGCTCGCCTGGCTGCCGTGCGCGGCGGCGGACGGCGGGCGCGCCGCGAGCCGGTTGGCGGCGAGGCGGCGGGCCGTCGTCGAGGTGGCGGTCGACGCGCTGCGGCGTTCCGTGGAGCTCACGGAGGACGGCGCGCCCGAGCTGGCGTTCCGAGCGGAGACGCTGACGGGCGCGCTGGTCACCCGCGAGCAGCTCGACCAGGGGCAGCAGTCCGGCGCGGAGCGTCCCGGCGACGGCCCGGACGACGACCTGATGGCGGTCGTCCGCAGGATGGCGGCGGCGGTGCCGGACGACCAGCCCTCGCTCCTGCTCGACGTGCTCGCGCAGCAGCTGGGCGAGCACGTGCGGCTCGGGGGCGGCGGCGCGGGGTTGGTCGAGTCGTACGTCGAGGAGCAGGCCCGTGGCCTCGCCGAGGTCCGGCAGTCGATGGAACGACTGCGGCGGCTGGCCGAGGAGCTTCCCCCGGACGCCCCGGGACGGGAGGCCGTCGAGGCCGCCGTCGACCCGTCGTTCCTGGAGCGCCTGGAGGAGGCCCAGGGCCTCGTACGCCGCGCGTATCTGGAGCGAGGCCGCGGCCCGTCGCCACCGGGCGCCGACGCCTCGCCGACAGAGGCCGAGCCCGGGCCGGAGCGGCCTCCGAGTCCCGGGGTGGCCGAGGCGGCCGGCGCGCTCAGTGCCCTGCTCGGCCCCGTGCTGGAGGACGCGGGGCTGGCCGAGGGCGGCCTGCTCCACACCCTCCTCCAGGGCGGCTCGATCGCCGAGTTGGCCGACCGCTGGTGGCAGGAGACGGAGCAGCGCTACGCCCACCTTCCGGAGCGCGAGCGCGCCCGCGCGTTGCTCAGGACGATGCTCGCCGAGCCGGAGCAGAGCGACGAACCCGGCAGCATGCCCAGCATCCTGCCCACCCCGGAGCCCGCGGGTGTCGCGATGGCCGAGGAGGTCATCGCCGTCGCCGAGCGGATGATGCGGGAGCTGCCGAGCGGTCACCGGGACCACGTCCTCCTGCGCTCCTCACGCACCCTGCTGCGGCTGTACGTTCAGGGCCCGTTGCCGTGGACGCCGCCGCGTGCCGGTTCGGCGGCGGGAGGGCCGGGGGAGCCGGTGGCGGAGCGGTACCGCGAGAGGATGGGTGAGCTGGTCGCGTTGATGAGCGACCTGCCCGCCGCGATGGCCGCCATGGGCATGTCGGCGGAGCTGGTGGGCCCGATGAACAGCCTCACCGCGTCGGTGGCCTCGCCCTTCGAGGCGATGGCCACCGCCGACGCCATGGTGCGGGAGCTGCGCGAGCGGCTGGCTGCGCTGCCCGCGCGGACGCCGGAGCACGCGCCCGAACGCGTCGAGGCGCTGCGTTCGCTGGCGTTCTGGCACTTCAACCGGGCGATGATGCTGGAGGATCCCGGGGACTACGGCGAGGGGGCCGCCGTCGCACGCCGTCTGGCCGCCGGTTCGTCGCTGACGGCGATCGACGTGATGGCCTGGGCGCAGGCGACGCTCAGCGTGCTCCAGAGCGGACGCCTCGACGCCCGGCGGGACGCCGAGGAGCTGCCCACCCACAGCGTCGCCCGACAGGCCGCCGCGATGGCGGCCGACGCGGTGGCGGTCAACGACGCGCCCGGCGCCCTGGAGACCCTGGAGGACGGCCGGTCCTTCATGCTCTCGCGGGCCATGAGCGCCCGCCGCGAGCTGGACGCGCTGCGCCGTGCCGACCCAGCGCTGGCCGCCCGCTTCGAGGACGTCAGGGACCGGCTGACCGCGCTGCACCGCCGCTGGGTGCCGGACGTCGGGATGGTCGCGGAGCAGCGGGCGCTGGCCGAGGAGTGGGCGGCGCTCAGCGCGGACCTCGACGGCCTGGGCGGCTTCGACCGCAGGCGCTTCATGCTGCCCAGGCGGCTGGGCTGGCGCGACCTGCTGCCGGCGGCGGCCGAGGGCCCCGTCGTCATGGTCAACGTCACCCCCACCCGCTGCCACGCGCTGCTGGTGCGCGAGGACGGGGTGAGGAACGTGCCGCTGCCCGAGCTGCGCGCCGCGGACGTCCTGGCACGGGCGGCGGCGTTCCACGAGGCGATCGCGGCCCTGACCGGTGGCGGGGGCCGGGGCCGGGTCGAGGCGGCAGCGGCGGCGGAGGTGGTCACCGAGACCCTCGGCTGGCTGTGGGACGTGGTGGCGAAGCCGGTGCTCGACGCCCTGGGCTTCACCGACACGCCGTCAGCCGGCGAGGCGGCGTGGCCGCGCGTGTGGTGGTCCCCCGGCGGGCCGCTGGCCTCGCTCCCGCTCCACGCCGCCGGCCACCACGAGGTGCCGGGCGAGGCGGTCCTCGACCGCGTGGTCTCCTCGTACACGCCGACGTTGCGGGCGTTGCTGTTCAGCCGTTCCCACGACCCGGAGCGCGCCGCCTCCTCCCGCACGGCGCTGGTCACGGCCCTGCCCGAGACGCCGGGCCACGCCCCGCTGCCGCACACGGTCGCCGAGGCGGAGGGACTGTCGGGGCGGCTGCCCGGCGCCGTGGCGCTGACGGGGCCGCGGGCCACGCGCGCGGCGGTCCTGGAGGCGCTGAACGGCGCGTCCGTCGCGCACTTCGCCTGCCACGCGGCGAGTGATCCCGCCAGCCCCGAGAAGAGCCGGCTGCTGCTGCACGACGGGCCGCTCGGGCTGGTGGACGTCGGCCAGCTGCGGCTGGGGCGCGCCGAGTTGGCGTATCTGTCGGCGTGCGGCACGGCCCGTGGCAGCACGCGGCTGGCGGACGAGGCGATCCACGTCGCCTCGGCCTTCCAGCTCGCGGGATACGGGCAGGTCGTGGCCACGCTCTGGGAGATAGGCGACGCCTTCGCCGCCTCGGTGGGGTCCGACTTCTACGGGCGGCTCGGCGCGGCGCTCGCCGCTCCCGGCCGGCTGCCGGCGGCGCACGCCCTCCACGCCGTGATCCGCGAGGTCCGCGCCGGCCTGCCGCACCTGCCGTGGACGTGGTCCTCCCTGGTGCACGCCGGCGCGTGAGCGGCGGCCGGCGCGGCGGGCGGGCGGGGGAGGCTCGCGAGGCTCGCCATGAGGGGAGGGAGGCACGACGCGCGAGACCGGGCGGGAACGAGGGGGGACGTCACCGGCGGGACGGCCGGACGAGGGGAGCGAGAGGTGGGAGGGGACGTGGAGGGGACGGAGGCCGGGGTGGAGACAGAGGCTGGGACGGAGACGGAGACGGAAGCGGAGGCGGGGACGGGAGGAGAGGCGGGACGGGACGCGCGTGTGTCGACGGCCGGGCCCCGGGACGCCGCGCGTGCAGCGAGGAGGTGGGGCTGGGGAGTGGTCGTGAGCCTGCGGGCCGTGCTGGCCGTGGGCCTGCTCGTCGGCTTCTACCTGCTGGCCTGGACCCTGGCCCTGGTCTACGTCACGCTGTCGGCCCTCGTCCTGTGGGCGACGTTCGCCCAGGACACGCAGCTGAGCACACCGCAGCCGCTGTTCCTCGTCGTCGCCGGCGCCCTGCCGGTCCAGGCGATGCTCAGGGCCGCGCACGGCGTCGGCACGGCGTCCTCCCGGCCCTGGCCCGGCTCCGTGCCGGTGGACCGCGAGGCGGCCCCCGCGCTGTGGCGGACGGTCACGGAGCTGGCGGAGCGCGTCGGGGCGCCCGCACCGACGGAGATCCGGCTGACGATGGAGGCCAACGCGGCCGTCACCGAGGACGTCGGCGGCGTCGGCCGGATGTGGCGGGTGCGCGAGCGGCGCCTCTACCTCGGGGTGCCGCTGCTGGCGGGGCTGAAGGCCGACGAGATGCGCGCCGTGCTCTGTCACGAGCTGGGCCACTACGCGCGGGGCCACCTGTGGTTCGCCGCCACGGTGTACCGCGGCTCCGAGGCGCTGCGCGCCTCGCGCGACGCGGTCCGCGTCACGACGTGGCGCGCCCCGTTCACCGACATGTTCTCCGGCTTCCAGCGCCTGGTGCTCGCCCTCTACGGCGCCGTGTACGACCGGCTGTCGTTGGCCGTGAGGCACCGTCAGGAGCTGGAGGCCGACGCCGCGGCGGCACGGGTCGTGGGGGCGGAGGCGACGGCGGACGCGATCGCGTCGATGCACGCGCTGGCGCGGGCCTGGGAGGACTTCCGCCTCCGCTTCCTCGACCCGATGGCCGAGGCGGGCCGCATCCCGGACGACCCGCTGCGCGTCGTCGAGGAGATGCTCGCCGACCCCGGGTACGCCCGGATGACGACGGCGTGGCGGCGCGAGCTGCCCGACCCGCCCAGGCCCTTCCTCGACGCGCATCCGAGCCCGCACCGACGGGTGGAGCTGCTGGTCAGGAAGCGGAGGGCCGGGAGAGGAGCCAGGGAACGGTGGGCCGACGCACGTGACGAGCGGCCGGCGCGCGTCCTGCTCGTCGACACCGATCCCGTCACCGATCCCGTCACCGATCCCGTCACCGGCCCCGCTCCCGACGCCGACGGGGCCGACGGGGCCGACGGGGCCGACACGGCCGGGGTGCTGCCGGTGGGCGTCTGGCGGGAGCTGTGCCCGGGGACGCCTCGGCCCTGGCGGGAGTGGATCGACGAGGCGGCGGAGCTCCAGGCCGTGCGGCGGGCCCAGGCCGTGGCCACCGTCGCGGGCGACGTCGCGGACACGACCCTGCTGCCGGTGACGTTGGACACCGTGCTGGGCCTGCTCGCCGCGGGCCGCGGCCAGGACCTCTCGGACGCCCTGGGCCACGCCGGGTGGCGGGCTCCGACCCCCGACGAACAGCTCACCGACGCGCTGCGGCTGCTCGTCGCGCACGCGCTGGTCAGGGCCGGCCGCGCCCGCTGGGGCATGGCGTGGACCGAGCTCGGCGCGCTCTCCGACCTCGACGCGGACGCCGAGCGGGCCCTCGTGCTGGTGCGGGAGGCGGTGCGCGGGTCGCGTGCCATGGCGCGGCTGCGGTCCCAGCTCGCGGCGTGCGGGGTGGACACGGAGGCGGCCGTGGGCGACTGGGACGCGGCCTTCCGCGCCGGCACCGGGGACGGCGCCGACCCGGGCGACGCCTCGGGCGTCCCGCGGCGCACGTGGCGCGTCGCGGTGCCGGCGCGGCGGGTGGCCTGGGGCGCCGTCGCGGTGCTGTCGGCGCTGACGGTGGTGTGGCTGTGGGGGTACCTCGGGAGGGACGACACCCCGGGGTGGGATCCGCCCCAGGGCACGTTCACCGACATCGACCTGGACCCCAGCGGCGGCCTCCCCAGCTACTGGGAGACGTTCAACCCGTACCTCCCCTCCGGCTACCCCTACGTTCCCCCCGACCTCGACCTCCCGAGCCTCGGCGACTACTACACCCTCAGCCCGTCCGACCTCGCCTCCCTCCTGCCGGCCCCGTCGCTGTCGGCGGTGGAGCCCGTGCCGCTCCCGACGGACTGAGACCGGGGCCGGCGAACGCGCCGGCCGACGTGAGACGGCGCACACCTGAGAGGAGCTCAGAAGCCGCTGCGCCAGCCGCTGTCCACGCCGCATACTGGGGGGATGCGGCGGATCGCGACGGCGGTGGGGATCGGCTTCGGGCTGCTGATGGCGTTCGTGGCGCTGCTCGTGGTCGGCGTGTACAGCGCCGCCTCGGGGCTGCTCGGCGGACTGGGGGACAACGCGCGCCCCGGCGGGCAGTTGGCGCGGAACGCGGTGCCCGCGGAGTACGCGGGGCTGGTGCAGGAGTGGGGCAGCCTGTGCCCGACGCTCACGCCGGCCCGGCTCGCGGCCCAGCTCAACCAGGAGTCCGGCTTCAACCCCGACGCGCAGAGCCACGCCGAGGCGCAGGGCATCGCGCAGTTCATCCCCGGCACATGGGCCACGCACGGCTTCGACGCCAACGGCGACGGCGTCGCGAACGTCTGGGACCCGGCCGACGCCATCCCGTCCGCGGCCCGCTACGACTGCACCATCGCCGGCTACGTCGAGGACGTCCCGGGCGACCCGGTGGACAACATGCTGGCGGCGTACAACGCCGGCTCGTACGCCGTGATCCAGTACAGCGGGGTGCCGCCGTACGAGGAGACCCAGAACTACGTGCGCACCATCCGCGAGGCCGAGGCGTCGTTCGCCGCCCCGCCCCCGGCCGACGACCCCGCCCAGCAGCAGCTCTCCCCGTCCGAGGCGGCGGCCGGCGCGGTGAACTGGGCCCAGGAGCAGCTCGGCACCCCCTACCGCTGGGGCGGCGAGGGCGGCCCGGAGGACAACGGGCAGTTCGACTGCTCCGGACTCACGCTGAAGGCGTACGAGCACGTGGGCATCCAGCTGCCGCGCGTGGCCAACGACCAGTGGACCGCCGGGCCGCACCCGGACCGGGACGAACTGCTCCCCGGCGACCTCGTGTTCTTCGCCACCGACCTGACGGACTCCCGCTCCATCACCCACGTGGGGATCTACGTCGGCGGCGGCCACATGATCAACGCCCCGTACACGGGCGCCGTGGTCCGCTTCGACCCGATCGACTCCGCGGACTACTTCGGGGCGACCCGCCCGACGGCGTAGCCACGCGAGGGATCGCCGCGGGCCGTGGGCCCCCTCACGGGGAACAGGCCGCGGTGCGTCAGGGGGCGTACGCGTAGCCCTCGACCGGTCCGAGCGGGACGAACACACCGTCCCGGACCTGGAAGAGCTGAGGGCCGTCACCGTCGTACTCGCCGTCGGCGTCGAACGCGATGCGGCCGGTCACTCCCTGGAGGCGGTGGCCCGCCACTGCCTCGAACACGGCTTCTCGGTCGGCCCTCCCGTCCAGCCCCGCCACCGCCTCGATGATCAGCGTGGCGACGTCGAACGTCCGGGCCGAGTAGTGGCCCGGCCGCACGTCGTTCGTCTCCTCGAAGAGCCGGGCGAACCGCCGGCCCTCCTCGCTGACGGACGGGTCGAAGCGGTGCGAGACCAGGTACCAGCCCTCGGACACGTCCCGCCACGTGGTGAGGAGGGAGCGGCCCATGACCCCTTCGCCGCCGACCACGTTTCCCGTGTAACCCTCCGCTCGCAGCGCGAACGCCAGGTCCCCGGCCCGTTCCACGGCTCCGCAGAACACGACGGTGCCCGCGTTCGCCTCCCTGACGGCCCGGGCCACCTCGTCGAACGGGGGAACAGACCTGCGGGTGTACGGCGCCGACACGCCCAGGCGCTCGGCCACCGCGTCCGCCAACGCCACGCCGTGCGCGGAAGCGTCGTCGACCACCACCGACGCGACACCGGCGAGGAGGTCGCCGATCGCCTCGCCCGCCTGTCGGTCGTCGGGTACCCCGCGGAGGAGGGTGGAGGGAGTGTTCTCGGCGAGCCGCGGGCTGGTGGCGAGGGGGGTCACGGCGGTCAGTCCCGCCGCCGAGTACAGCGGTCCCGCCGCCTGCGCCGCGCTGGAGTACGCCGGGCCGACCACCGCCAGCACACGGCCGTCGTCGATCGTCGCCTGCGCGGCGGCGATCGCGGTGTCATCCGCACCGTGGTCGTCGGCCTCGACGACCTCGAAACGAAGGTCGGGGTGGTCGCCGGACTGGTTTGCCTGGTCGACGGCCAGACGTACCGCCGCGACCATGTCCCGGCCCAGCGCGGAGTTGTCTCCGGTCAGCGGACCCTGGACGGCTATCCGCACGGTCCTGGGCTCCGCGTCCGAACCACCGCCCTCACCACTGTCGCTGTCGCCACCGTCGCCGTCGCCGAAGGCGGTGAGGGCGTAGGTCAGCGCGCCGAGCCCTGCCACACCCGCGGCTCCACCGGCGATGGCCAGCGCGCGGCGCCGCGAGGGGCCCCGCGCGGACGGCGGCGGCGGGACCGCCGGCAGCGGCACCTCGTTCCGCTCCCGAACCGAGCGAGCCACTGCCTCCGGCAGCCAGTCCAGGGTGGTCAGCCCCCGCGCGTCGCCTCCCAGCCGCTCCACCAACTCCGCGACCCCTGGCCGCAGCTCCGGGTCCTTCTCCAGGCACCAGGACAACAGCTCCCGCAAGCCCTCCGACACCCCACCCAACTCCGCCGGTTCGTACGCCACGCGGAAGTTGACCTCGTGGACGAGCCCCGAGCCGAACGGTCCTGTGCCGGTGGCGGCGTACGCGAGCACCGCGCCGAGAGCGAAGACGTCGCTGGCCGGGCTGCCGCCCGCGCCCCTCAGTTGCTCGGGCGCGATGAACCCGGGGGTACCCACGATCGCCCCCGTCCGCGTGAGCGGGATGCCGCCGACAGCGAGCGAGACGCCGAAGTCGATGACGCGCGGCCCGTCCGACGCCAGCAGCACGTTCGAGGGCTTCAGGTCCCGGTGCACCACCCCGGCGGCGTGGATCGCCTCCAGCGCCTCCGCCAGTGCCGCGCCCAGCGCACGCACCGAGGGGTCGGGCCAGGGACCGTGCGCGGCGATCGCCTCGCCCAGCGGCAGCCCCGACACGTACGCCGTCGCCAGCCACGGCGGCGTACCCTCCGGGTCGGCGTCCACCACCCCGGCGGTGAAGAAGCTGTTGACGCGGCGGACCGCGGCGACCTCGCGCACAAAGCGTCTGCGGAAGTCCGGGTCCTCGGCCTGTTCGACTCGGATGACCTTCACGGCCACCGGACGCCCGCCCGGCGAGCGCGCCAGATACACCCGCCCCATGGCGCCGGCCCCGAGCCGCCCCACCACCTGGTAGCGCCCCACCCGCTCCGGATCGCCCGCCTGTAACGCTTGAAATGGCGCCACGTCGGCCCCCGTTCCCGGTCTGCCATCGGCCACGGTGGCTGTCATCAACAGCCAACCAAGCGTAGCGAGGAGGCGCTCACGGCGGGGCTACGCTGTTCGGCCAGACAGGCGATGGACGGCTCACAGGCCCGTACCGGACGCGGAACGCGCCAAGGACAGCCACGGGACGGCGGGCCTCAGGGCGTTCGGCTCCGGGTGGCGCCGCGCGTCTCGATCGTGAGGCGTGGGGCGGCGCGGGCCAACGGGGCGAGGTCGAGCGGGGCGCCGCCGGGGCCCGTCGTGTCCACCAGGTCGAGGCGCGTGAGCCGTGGAAGGTGGGCGAGCGGCGAGAGGTCGGCGGGCACGGAGCAGCCGTGCAGGCCCAGCAGGCGCAGGCCGGGCGCGGCGCCGACGAGGGCGGGGAGGGCGTGGGTCAGGTCGTAGCCGCCGAGGTCGAGTTCGGTGAGGAGACCGAGGGCGGCGAGGTCCTGCCAGTGGGGGGTGCCGGCGCCCTGGAGGGCGAGCGCGGTGAGGGCGGGGTGCTCGCGCAGCCAGCCCAGCGGTGCGCCGAGGGGCAGCCGGCCGAGGGAGAGCGTGGTGAGCGTGGCGGGCAGCGGCG
Source organism: Streptomyces sp. 4N509B (assembly GCF_052245655.1). Lineage (NCBI taxonomy): Bacteria > Bacillati > Actinomycetota > Actinomycetes > Kitasatosporales > Streptomycetaceae > Streptomyces > Streptomyces sp. 4N509B. The sequence continues at coordinate 398,818 of NZ_JBQQBZ010000002.1, read as the reverse complement.
TGCCGTCGAGGGTGAACGGCGGCCAGTCGAGGAGGTGGAGGAAGGTGAGCCGCGGCAACTCGGCGAGGGGCCCGAGGTCGGGCAGGCGCGTTCCCCACAGCCACAGGTGCGTCAGCTGGGGGCAGCCGCGCAACGGGCGGAGGTCGGCTCCGTCGGCCAGGGCCGTGACGCGGAGCCGCCGCAGCCGTGGGAAGGCCGTGACCTCGCCGATGTCGGGGCCGAAGGGGTACGCGACGCGGACACGGGTGGCGTGCGGCAGCTCGGGCGCGGCCTGCCACTGCCTGGGGTGGGTGACGCGCACCTCCCGCCGGTCGAGGGGCAGGTGACGCAGGACCTCGCGCGCGTAGTCCCTGACGGCGTCCCCGCTTGAGGAGAAGTGATGCCAGCCGTCCACGAGTTCGCGTGCCACCGGCTCGCGCCCCTCCCGGGCGTACGCGCCGAGGCGGGCGAGGAACTCGCGGTCTCCGGTGAGGGCGGCGGTGCGGACCGTGAGGCGTTGGTGCTCGGTGTGCCTGAGTTCGCCGAGGCTGCTCGGCAGCGCCCGCAGCAGCGACCGTGGCGCCGCGGCGAGCGGCGGGCAGTCGGAGGCGCGGCGTGGGGGGAGGACGGCGCCGACGGCGTGGTCGAGCGACGCGGTCAGGGAGCGGGGCACCCCCTTGCCGGCCTCGCGGCAGAACGTGAGGCAGGACAGGGCGAGCAGGCGCAGCGCGCGGTGCTGGTGCCGCTCGGCGTCCGCGCGGCGCAGGATGCCGGTCAGGAGCTGGCGGCGCTGCCGCTCGGTGGCGCGGACCGAGGCCATGGCGACGGTGTCGTGCCAGACGGCGAGGTGGGCGTTGCGGACCAGGGTGGCGACGTGGTCCTGGTCGACGGCGTGTTCCGCGGCGAGGTACTCCAGGAAGACCCGGTGGACGAAGTCGACGGCGCCGGAGGCCGTCGTGGTCAGAACGCCGGATCGGTCCAGGAGGAGGGCGAGCGCCTCCTCCGCCGTCACGTCGAGCTCCGGCGGGAACTCCAGACTCTCCAGGCAGTCCACGACCTGGGTGCGCGGCGCGGCGGTGAAGCCCCGGCTGGTGAGGTGCCAGGCGAGGGCGGACAGCAACGACAGGGCGCCGGGGAGGCGGTCGTCCGCGTCGCGCTGGTCCGCCAGCAGCTCCAGGGCCTGCCGGTAGATCTCGGTGCGGGAGGTGGGGAGCCGGCGACGCCGCGCGTGTTGGGTGCAGACCAGGGAGGCCAGGAGGGGGGTGGTGAGCAGTTCGGCGAGGCGGAGGCGTTCGTCGAGCGCGCCGAGCAGCTCGCGGGCGAGGGCGGCGTCGGAGGCGAACCGGCGGCTGACGAACGCGGCCAGCTCGTCCCGGGAGAGGGGGGCGAGGCGGGCGGTGGTGAAGCCGTGGGCGCTGAGCCAGTCGGGCGCGACGGCGCTGGGGCGTGTCGTGACCACGGCGGAGTTGCCGGGGTAGGCGCCCAGGAGGCGGACCAGCCAGGCGTGGAGCCGCTGGTGCCGCTCGCCGGCCAGCTCGTCCACGCCGTCGAGCAGGAGGAGGACCCGGCCCTCGGCGAGGCGGCGGTCGAGCCAGTGGCGGGGCGGCGGCTCGCCGGCGGAGAGGGCCGGAGGGAGAACGAGGGGGAGGACAGGGGGGAGGGAGCCGGGAAACGTGTCGGGCAGGGGTCCGGGCAGGGAACCGGGAAGCGTGCCGGGAAGGGCGCCCGGGAGGGAGTCGAGGAGGGAGCCGGGGTCCGGGAGGTCCGCCTCGGGATGGTCGCGGAGCCGGACGAGGACGGGGACCAGGCCGTTCCAGTCCGCGAGGTCGCCGGTGAACGCGCGCCGGGCGGCGGAGACGGCGAGGCCCTCCAGCAGGGTGCTCTTGCCGGAGCCCGCCTCGCCGAGGAGCAGGAGGCGGGAGCGGTGTCGCGCGACGGCGCCGAGCGGTTCCGTGCGCTCGGGGCCGTCGTCGTCCTCGACGGTGGCGACGCGTCGCCGCCCCGGGCCCGCCATCAGGTCGACCGACGCGAAGGCCTGGGCGACGTGGTCGAGGTAGGCGGCCAGGAAGACGTCGTCCGGGTCCCTCCCGCCGCCTGCGGGCGCGGCGCTCTCCTCGCCCTGCCGCAGCCGCTGCCGCTCCGCCCGGCGGTAGCGACGAGGGAAGTCGGGGGTCGCCTCCACGGCCCGCAGGAAGCGATCACTGGTCCGGTGCAGCACCGCCCGGTGGACCGCGCGGGCGTCGTCGCTCAGCTCGGCGGCCGAGCGCGCGACGGGGTCGACGTGCGCGGCCAGCGCCGCGGGTCCCGGATCCACGAGGCCCAGGAGCCTGTCGTCGGACAGGTCGGCGGAGACGAGGGCTCGACAGACGGCGTCGACGACGGCGCGGCGTTCCCGCCTCCCGAGGGCGGGAAGGCCGGCCGCGGGGTCCCGGCGCAGGGAGCGGCCGGCCCCGGCGGCCAGGCGCCTGACGTACCTCTCGACGGGAACGCGGCCGGGCAGGATCAGGCGGACCCGGACGGCCTCGGACAGCGGGAGCTCGCTCTGCGTCCGGAGACGCCGCCTGGCGAGCACCGGGAGCAGTGCCGCGATCCCCCTCGCCGCCAGGCTCCCGGCGGTCGACAACGCTTCCACGATCTGCCCCCCGCCCCGTGGCTTGGAGACAGCATTGTGCCTGGTGACGGTGGCCGCGCGGCAGGTGTCGGCCGACATCGGTGACAACCGGTGCGCGGCCCCACACCCGACCCACCCGACCCACCCGCCGGGCTCGCCCTCGCGGCGCCGCAGGGCCCAAGCGTCGGGATATGGAGTGGATGTGATGGGGCGTCCCCTATGCGTTGCTGTTCGATAACGTCGCGATGATCTCCATGTCCGGTGGGCACGCTGGTGGGGTACGTGGCGTTAGCTGTTCCGGTGGTCCAGGTGTCTTTGTAGCTCGCCGCCCGGGACAGGGGCTCCTCACCGCCCTGCCTTCCCCTGCGGCAGGGTCCCCCCACACGAGAAGGGGCCGCGACTAGTCATGACAGGCAGCCTCTCGGGAATCGACAATCCCGAGGTCGAGATGGACGTCCTGCGCGATCTCGACCGGATCGCGCACGACCTTCCCGGCTGGGCCGAGCACGCCGTCGTCGCCGTGGCGCAGTACTGCATCCCGCTCGCGCTGGTGGCCGTGGTGCTGCTGGCGTGGTGCGCGGTGCGGGGGCGCTCGCCCGACGTTCCCGCCGCCGTCGCACAGGTGGCCTGGGCCGGGCTCGCGGCCTGGGCGGCGTACCTGATCAACATGCCGATCCGCGACTTCGTGGCCCGACCACGCCCCGCGGACCACGCCGACCTGGCGGGCCTGGACCCGCTGCTCGACGGCGCCGACGGCTACGCCTTCGTCAGCGACCACGCCAGCACGGCGATGGCGGTGGCGGTCGCGCTCTTCCTGGTCCACCGCTGGCTGGGCGGGGTGGCGCTGGTCCTTGCGTTGGCGCAGGGCTTCGCGCAGGTGCTGCTCGGGGTCCACTACCCGACGGACGTGGTCGGCGGCTACGCGCTCGGCACGGCGACGGCGCTGCTGCTCGCGCCCCTGGCGCTGGCGGCGCTCACGCCCCTCGCGCGGTGGTGCTCCCGCACCCGCTGGCTGCGCTGGCTCGCGCCGGCCCCGGCGGGCGGGGCGGGTGCGGCGGGTGGCGCGGCGGGCGCGGGGGCGGGGGCGTCGTCCCCGTCGTCCCCGTCGCCCTCGCCGTCATCGGAACGGGGCCTGGCGGCGTAGCCTCGGCCGCTGCCCCGGCGGGGCCGCGCGGACGTCCTCGGGTGTCGGTGTCGGTGTCGGTGTCGGTGTCGGTGCCCGTGTCCGTGTCCCGGGCGCGGGGCCCGTCGTCACAGGAGGGGCGGGTCGGTCAGTAGGCCGGTGTCGGGGGTGTCCGCGTCCTGTCGCGGGTGGAGGAGGAGATCCGTCACCTCGCGGGTGGCGGCGCCGACCTCCGCGACCGTCCCGTCGGCGTCGATGTCCCGGAGGGCGTCGATCGCGCCGACGGCGTCAAGGTCCTGAACGGCGTCGGTGGTCTCCTCGGGAGCCGGCACGGCCGGCACGGCCGACGCGGCCGACCGGTCGGTGTCGACGGGATCGACGGGATCGCCCGGATCGACGACCTCGATGGGGAGGGCCACGCTCAGCCCCGTGCGGCAGCCGAAGTCGCCGTGGCCGTCGAGACCGTCGAGGTCGTCGAGGCCGTCGGGGTCGGCCGCGTCGTCGTGGAGGCCGCCGAGGCCGGTGGGCAGGGAGACCGTCACCACGTGGTCGTCCGGCGGGTACGGGCAGGACGACGCCGCGGCGCCGTCCTCTCGGCCCGACCGACGAGGGCCCGGGTCGGCGGCCGGCGGCGTCGCGCCGTCCCCGGCGTCCGGTGCCGCGGCGGCGGGCTCGGCCTCGGCGTCGGGTGCCGCGTCCCGCGCGGAGGCGGTGACGTCGCGCTGCTGGCTGCCGGGACCGAGCTCGTGGCCGGGCTGCTGCCCGAGGGTGCCGGCGGCGAGCGCGACGGACGCGGCCAGGGTGAGCTTCGCCAGCGCCCCGCCCCCGCCGCCCACGCCGGCGGCCGGCGCGGCCGTGGCCGGCCCGGCGAGGCCGGCGACGCCGAGGCCGCTGCTGGTCCCGCCCGCCAGCCCGCCGCCCGCCAGCCCGCCGCCCGCGGCCTCGGGCCACGAGGCGGCGGCCGCCGCGGCGAGCCAGCCGGTGGCGGCGACCGGGAAGACGGCCCGCAGCGTCGCGTTGACGTCCACCAGCTCCAGGTACGCCGCGCGGCAGCGCCGGCACACGTCCAGGTGGCGCCGCAGGCCACGGGAGGCCGACGAGCCGCGGACGAACGCCCCCAACCTGCCGGCGTGGCGCCGGCACGCCTCCCGGCCGGCGAGGTCGTCGCTGACGTGCGCCTGGAGGTACGCCCGCCGCAGACCCTCGCGGGCGCGGAAGGCCAGCACGGCGGTGGCGTTGGTGGTCAGCCCGAGCGCGCTGCTCACGCGGCCGAGGGACTGGCGCTCGACGGCGGTGCGCCACAGCACCTCCCGCCAGCGGGAGGGCAGCTGGGAGAACGCCGCCACCAGCAGCTCGCGATCCGCCTGGACCATGGCCTGGGCCTCGGCGGACAGCTGCGTGACCTCGCGCGGCGCCGCGGAGACGGGCCGCTCCCCCCGTGCTTCGCCGCCCTGCCCGGCGGCACCGTCGTCGGCGTCGCCGGCACCGATGTCCCGGGAGCCACCGTCGCCGGCGCCGTCCCCGGAGCGTTCCGTCGCCAGGCGCACGACGGTGGCGAGCAGGTGGTCGCGGAGAGAGGCGCGAGGGCCGCCGCCGTCGCGGAGCGCCCCGAGCGTCTGGGCGAACGCCTCCCCGGTCAGGTCCTCGGCCGTGTCGGCGTCCAGGCCCAGCTCGCGCGCGTGGCGACGCACCTCCCGGGCGTGGCGGCGGTAGAGCTCGGCGAAGGCCGTGGCGTCGCCCTCGCGGGCGCCGGCCAGGAGCGCGGCGTCGGGCGGCGCCTCGGCGCGGCGGTGCGCGCCGTGCCGGGGGAGCGTCGCCGTGCGCCCGCGCCCTTCCTGAACTGTGTGAGGTGTGTGAGCTGTGTGAGGTGTGTGGCCTGTCATGTGACACCGTCCCGTCGTCGCGGCCCCCGCCTACCCCCGTCTCGCCGTCGCACGTCTCTCCTCCCGCTCCTGTCTCTCTTCCGCCTCTCACCGGAGCTGGCGGCGCGCCAGCTCGTGGAAGAGCCCGGCCTCCTCGGCGAGCAGTTCCGCCGGCGTCCCCTGCTGCACGATCCGCCCGTGGGACAACGCGATCACCCGGTCGGCGTCCATGACGGTCGACAGCCGGTGGGCGATCACGACGCGCGTGGCGCGCAGCGCGCGCGTCGACTCGATGACCACCCGCTGCGCCTCGTTGTCCAGCGCGCTGGTGGCCTCGTCGAGAAGCAGGAGACGCGGCCGGCGGATCAGCGCCTGAGCGATCATCAGGCGCTGCCGCTGCCCGCCGGAGACGGTGCCGCCGCCGTCGGACAGCATGGTGTGCATCCCCATCGGCATGGCGTGGATGTCCTCGGCCAGCCCCGCCATGGCGGCGGCCTCCCACGCCTCCTCCAGCGTGTGGGCGCCGTCGCCCCGGATGCAGTCGAGGATCGAGCCGGTGAGGGGCTGGGCGTGCTGGAGCACGACACCGCACTGGCGGCGCACCGCCGCGAGGTCGAGCGCGGCCAGGTCCTGGCCGTCGTACAGGACGCTGCCGGCGGTGGGCCTGTCGAAGCCGACGAGCAGCCGCAGCAGCGTCGACTTGCCGCAGCCGCTGGGGCCGACGACGGCGAGGAACTCCCCGGGCCGGACGGAGAAGGAGACGCCGTCCAGCACGAGCGGGCCGTCGCCGTACCGGTACGACAGGTCGCGGACCTCGACGTGTCCGCTGAGCGCGCCGGGCTGGGCGCTGCCGCCCGTCACCTCCGGCGTGGCCCGCAGGATCGGCCTGAGCTGCTCGAACATCGGGAGCACGGCGGCGGCCGACAGCAGCGCCCCGGTGGCCTGGGTGACGGAGGCCAGCATCATCGTCACGGCGGTGGAGAAGGTGAGGAACGCGCTGGCGGACAGGGTGCCGCGCGCCGGGCCGGCCAGCAGCGCGAACATCACGAGCGTGGTGAGCGGGAGGCAGACCGCGTTGAGGACGGTGACGGCGTTCCTGAGGCGGCCGACGCGCCAGGTGAGCTCGCGGGAGCGGGCGAACTCGCCGGCCCAGGCGGCGTAGGCGAAGCTCTCGGCGGCGGCGACGCGCAGCTTGGGCAGGCCGCGGAGCGTCTGGAACGCCTGGTTGGTGAGCCGGTGGCTGAGCTCGATGAGCTGCCGCTGGTAGCGCAGCTGCCACAGGCCCAGGCCGAGGAAGGCGGCGCCGATCACGAGCAGCAGCGCCAGGGCGACGAGCGCCAGCGGCACGCTGTGGACCAGCAGCAGCACGAGGGTGACGGCGCCGACCGTGCCGGCCTGGAGGCAGACCGGGCCGACGCCGGACAGGGCGCGGCGGATGGCGCTGACGCCCAGGGCGGCGCCGGCGAGCTCGCCGGTGGAGCGCCCCTGGAAGAACGTCGTGGGCAGCCGCAGCAGCCTGTCCCACACGGCCGGCTGGAGGGTGGCCTCGACGCGGCCCTCGACGCGCAGGATCGCGACGTTCTGCGTCAGCATGCAGACGGCGGCGACGACGCCGGTGGCGACGATCGCGACGCCGGCCTGCACGATGAGGTCGGTCTCGGCGCGGGGGACGAAGGCGCCGAGCACCTGGCCGGTCGCGACGGGCACCAGGGCGCCGAGGGCGACGGCGACGAGGCCGGCGAGGAGGAGGGCGCGCAGCTCGGAGCGGGTGCCGTGGAGGCCGAAGCGGAGCAGGCCGAGGAGGCCGAGCGGCTGGTCGGGCAGGGGGCGGTAGAGCATCACGGCCCGGCGTTCGAAGTGGGCCTGGTTGGCGGCGCGGACCGGCTCGCGGGTGCCGGTGGCGGGGTCGACGGCCACGTAGCGGCCGCGCCGCCACAGCAGGGCGACGGGGGAGGCGTCGCGGACGCGCCGCCCGACGAGGGGACCGGTGTTCTCGCGCCACCAACGGCCGGCGAGCCGGACGGTGCGGGTGCGGACGCGGGAGGCGAGCGCGACGCGCTCGACGGCGTCGAGGTGCCCGTCGCCGCCGGCGGGGCCGTCACCGCCCGGGGCGGGGCCGTCGGGTCCGCCGACCGGGTCGGTGAGCGTGATGCGGGCCTCGTCGGCGACGAGGCGGCAGGCGGCGAGGGTGGCGTCGCCGCCCGGGCCGGGGTGGCCGGCGGCGGAGCGGTCGATGGCCGCCAGCAGCGCCTGGTCGGCGCGGGTGCGGGCGGCCTCGCCGGCCCGGATGCCGGCCTCGGTGCGGTCGGCGTGGGCGCGCTCGGTCCGGGCGATCCAGCGGCCGAGCGCGGTGAGCAGCCGGTGTTGCTGGTCGACCATGCCCTGCCAGACGGCGGGGTCGACGAGGAGGGTGCTGGCCGCGCTCGCGTCGTACGCCGCGCCGTAGCGCACGGCGCCGGGGGGGACGTGGATCCACAGGATGTCCTCGTCGGTGCCCGTGCCCGCGTCCATGCCCATGCCCGTGCCCGCGTCGGTGCCCGCGCCCGGCTCCGGCCCCTGCCCAGGACCCGGTCCCCGGCCGTCCCCGACACCCGTGGCGTGCGCGGCCCCGTCGAGCGGCGCCTGGTAGAGCACCCGCAGGCCGCGGCCGATGCCGCGCGCGAACGCGTCCTCCAGCGGACTGGGCCACGCCCCGCCACCGCCGTCCCCGTACCCGTCCCGCCGCCAGGGGTCGGCGTACCACTGCCCTGTGTCCCACCCCTCCCACTGCGGCGCGTACGGGTGGTGCGGCTCGTACGCGTCGTACGGCTCCCGCGGCTCCCGCAGCTCGCGGAGCTCGATCCGGCGCAGCCAACAGCCCGGCAGCGGGCGGGCGACCAGCGTGTGGTCGGGCCCCTGGACCGGCCCCAGCAGCAGGGTCCCGGCGTGCACCCGGCCGAGGAAGTGGCGCTGCCCCCGGAACGCCGCGTCCACGGCGAAGAGGTCCATCGCGCCGTCGACGACGAGCCACAGCACCAGCGGGCCCTGGAGGTCCAGCGAGCGCAGTCCGGAGCAGTCGACCGGGGTGCCGAGCTCGCCCAGGGCCGCGATGACCGGGTCGGCCGCCCACGCCGCCACCTCAGTGCTCCCTCAGCAGCTCGGCGTACGGTCCGCCCGCGGCCATCAGCGTCTCGTGCCGCCCGCGCTCGACGACCGTGCCCCGGTCGAGCACGAGGATCTCGTCGCTGTCGCGGATCGTGCTCAGGCGGTGGGCGATGACGACGCAGGCGCAGCCGCGTCGGCGCAGGTTGTCGATGACGAGCTGCTCGGTGGCGGCGTCCAGCGCGCTGGTCACCTCGTCCAGGACCAGGACGCTGGGTCGGCGCACCAGGGCGCGGGCCAGCTCCAGCCGCTGCCGCTGGCCGCCGGAGAAGTTGCGGCCGTCCTGCTCGACGCGGCTGTGGATGCCGCCGGGGCGGTGGGCGACGATCCCGTACACGGCGGCGTCCCGCAGCGCCTCGACCACGGCGTCGTCGGGGATGGAGGGGTCCCACAGGGCGACGTTGTCGCGGACGGTGCCCTCGAAGAGGAAGACGTCCTGGTCGACGAAGGAGACGGAGGCGGCCAGCGCGCCGCGCGGGATGTCGGCCAGCGGCATGCCGTCGATGCGGACGGCGCCCTCCCAGGGCGCGTGGAGGCCGGCGATGAGCCGGGAGACGGTGGACTTGCCGCTGCCGGAGCCGCCGACGAGCGCCACCTGCTGGCCGGGGCCGACGGAGAGCGAGAAGCCCTTCAGCAGGGGTGGGTCGAGAGGGCTGTAGCCGAAGGTGACCTGGTCCAGCTCGACGTGGCCCGTCAGACGGCGGGTGCCGCCGGCGGGGTCCTCGCGCCGCGCGTGGACGGGGTCGGCGGGGAAGTTCTCGACGTCCTTCAGGCGGGCGAGGTCGGCGGCGAAGTCCTGGAGGCGGCCGGCGACGCCGTTGAGGCGGGTGATGGGCGCGGTGAAGCTGGTGACCAGCGCCTGGAACGCCACGAGCAGCCCGACCGTCAGGTGGCCCTCGACCGCGCGGAGCCCACCGATCGTCAGGATCAGCGCGCTGTTGAGCGTGGCGAGCGTGGGGGCGACGACCGCGAGCCAGGCGCTGGGCACGCCGAGGCGCTGCTGCGTCTCCAGGGTGGAGGCGTGCTGCCCGGCCCAGCGGCGGAAGAAGGCGTTCTCGCCGCCGGTGGCCTTCATCGTCTCGATGAGCGTCAGCCCGCCGTAGGAGGTGTTGGTGAGGCGGGCGGCGTCGGCGCGGAGCTTGTGGGTGCCGGTGGCGCGCAGGGCGAGGACGACGCGCAGGGCGGCGAGGTTGAGGAGCGCGACCAGGACGCCGACGACGGTGAGCTGCGGGTCGTAGGTCCACAGCAGCACGGCGTAGAGCACGACGACGACGGCGTCCACGGCGGCGGCCGACAGGTCGCGGGCGAGGGTCTCGGCGACGGTGTCGTTGGACTGGAGGCGCTGGACGAGGTCGGCGGGGTTGCGTTGGGAGTGGAAGGCGACGGGGAGTCTGAGCAGGTGCCGCAGGAAGCGGGCGCTGCCGAGGGTGGAGGAGATGACGCGCCCGCGCAGCAGGTTGGCCTGCTGGAGGGCGGTCAGGGTGAGGGTCAGCGCGAGGGCCGTCGCCATCGAGGCGAGGAGCACGCCGACGAGGGAGGCGTCGCCGCCGATGAGGAAGGTGTCGATGTAGGTGCGGCTGAGGGCGGGCACCGAGGCGCCGGTGACGACCAGCAGCAGGCTCGCCAGGACGGCGGCGAGCAGGGTGCCGGAGGTGCCGCGCAGCCGGGTGGGCAGGGCGCGCAGCACGCCGGGCCGGCGGCCGGTGCGGCGGAAGCGGGCGCTGGGTTCGAGGACGAGGACGACGCCGGTGAAGCTCGCGTCGAACTCCTCGACCGGCACGAAGCGTCGGCCCTCGGCGGGGTCGTTGACGTGGAAGCCGCGGCGGCCGAGGGGGCCGAGGTGGCGGGCCGGGCCCTCGTAGACGACGTAGTGGTTGAACTCCCAGAAGAGGATGGCCGGCGCGCGGACCTCGCCGAGCGCGGCCAGGTCCATCTGCATGCCCCGGGCGTTGAGGCCGTGGCGCCGTGCCGCCTTGAGGATGTTGCTGGCGCGGGAGCCGTCGCGGGAGACGCCGCAGGCGATGCGCAGCTCCTCCAACGGGACGAAGCGGCCGTGGTGGCCGAGGACCATGGCGAGGGCGGCGGCGCCGCACTCGACGGCCTCCATCTGGAGCACCGTGGGGGTGCGCACGCGCCGGCCGCGCGGGAGGCGGCGGGGCGCGGTGCGGCGGCGGGAGCCCCGGGCGGCCCGCGCGGCCCGGGCGGCCCGCGTGGCCGGCGTGGTCTGTGCGGTCTGTGCGCCGCGCGGGCGGCCGGCGCGGGAGCGTGGGGGCGTCACGGCAGCAGCCAGTCGACGGGGCGCTGCTCGGCGAGGTGGACGGCGCCGGTGACGGGGGTGCGGGAGGCGACGGGGCGCGGGGGCCCGTCCGCGGAGGACCAGACGTAGCCGGACTCGGTGGCGCGGGAGCGCTCCAGCCGCACGAGGACGGCGACGGGGTTGCCGTCCCGGGAGAACTGCTCGGCGAGGTGCTCGTCGCCGAGGAAACCGCTGAGCTGGCGGCGGGTCAGCGGCGCGCCTCCGACGGCCTCGACGCGTCCGCGCAGCACGCCGAACCGCTCGCGGGGCACGGACTGGACGGTGAGGTCGACCTCGGCGCCCACGGGGACGACGGCGCCGCCGTCGCCGGGGAGGTAGAGCACGGCGACCAGCGGCTCGTCGGGGCCGCTGACGTGTTCCAGGGTGGCGACGTCCGCGCCCGCAGCGACGACCGTTCCCGCCCGGGCGACGACGGTCGTGAGCTGGCCCCCGGCCACGGCCTCGACCTCGCGGTCGCCCTCGTCCGTGCGGACCGTCAGCAGCGGTTCGCCCGGGCGCAGGAGCTGTCCCTCGTCGGCGTGGACGTGGGTGACCTGGCCGGCGACCGGGCTCTGGAGCGTGTAGCTGCCCTCGGCGTGGGTGAGGATGCCGGACGCGGTCACCTTCGAGGAGACCGAGCCGGTCACCGCCCAGACGGTGGCGGCGGCCATGACCACGAGGGCGACGGCCAGCGCGAGGCGGCCCTGGGGGCGGGCCAGGCGCACGGGGAGGTCGAGGTCCTCGGGCGACCGCAGTCGGGACAGCGCTCTCTCGCGGAACTGCACGGCTTCTCCTTCGGCCCCCTGGTCACCCAACCGTCAGCATCACCACGACCACGACCACGACCACGATCGGACCGGACCGGGGCCGGCACGGGGAGCCGGCTCCGGTCCGGGATCCGATGCCGGCGCCACGGGGGTTCGGCACCGACCTCGGCGGCCGTAAACCCCGGGGCCGCTCGGTCCGGGGTCCACGGAGCCGTTCTCAGAGACCGATGAGTCCGGTCACGGAGCTGGTGTTGGCGTGAACGCCGGTGTAGCCGGACAGGGTGCCGGTGGCCGAGTTCGCCACGCCCTGCACGTAGCCCACGGTCTCCAGGGAGCCCACGACGTTGGACACGTCGGCGGTCACCGCGCCCACCAGGCCGCCGGAGACGGTGGCGATGCCACCCACGCCGCCCGCGACGGCGTCCAGTTCGGCGTCCGCGATCTCCCGAGTCTCAAGGTCCTTGCGCACGTTGCCTGTTCCCTTCACTTGTCAGCCTTCTTCACAATCCGGGCCAGCGGATCGCGGGAATGGGGTCGTGATGTAAGCACGGGCGCGGCGGGACGTGCCAGCCTTCTCGCCCCGGCCCGCCCTGAGCGGCATCGCCGCTGGTCACTGCCGTGGTGCTTTCTTCGCGAAGGAGGCCAACTTTTTCGCGTAATGGGTCCCGCGAGGCCCCGGCCACCCCGGTGGGGGCGCGGGCGGAACGGGATGGGGCCGGCCCATCGCTCATTTCCGACATGGCATGACTCTCCCGAGCGCGCGCCCCGGGTTGTGAGTGCTGTGTGAAGGTCTGGGGAACGATGTCCGTGGACAGCTCGGTTCCCGTCCCCGACGGGAGCCGGCCGCGGTGGCCTCGTCACGTGCCGCCTCTCAGGCGCTACTCCTCGTGGACGCCGACCTCCGCCACGGCGCCGCCGCGCGGGACGAGGACGGGCTGCGGCCCGCGGTCGGCCTCGTGGAGGCGCGCACACCGATCAGCCTCTAAAGGCTGTCCCCACGATCCCTCGTCGCCGATCGGTCTCCGTGGACGGTGGCGAGGTGCTCGGCCGCCTCGGAGCGGGCCAGGGGGCGGGACCTGCGGGCGGCGCCGTACCAGCCGCAGCTGCACGCGGGGGACAGGAACGGGCCCCGCTCGGTGAGCGTCACGCGATGTTCGGCCCGGTCCGCGTGGTTGTGCACCTCACCACCGTAACGGGCCATGCCTGTGGCCGAGCCGTGACGGTGGCAGAAAGGGCTCGTTAGGCGCTACGACCGGTACGGAGAGGGAAATCGGCGTGGTCAGGGCGCGATCAGGTGCGGTCACCGATGTGATCAGCAGAGCAAACGACAGGGACGGGTGGCCCTCCCGGCGTGCGGTCGGGGGTGCCGGTCTGCTGGCTGCGCTGCTGACGGTGACGCTCTGTGGCTGCTCGGGGACGGGATCGGCCGCGGTCGACGAGGAGGCCGGCGGCGCGGCGCTGCGGATCGTGCGGCAGGCGGCCGACGTGCTGGTGGAGGCCGGCAGCTCGCGGGCCCGCACGGCGATGCGGATGGCCTCCGGCGGCACCCGGATCACCATCAGCGGAGAGGGCGGCTTCGACTACGACCGGCGGCTCGGCGAGCTGCGGCTGACGCTGCCGGCGCCGGTGGAGAGCTCGGTGCCGGGCGAGCCGGTGACCGAGGTGTTCGCGCCGGGTGAGCTGTACATGCGCAACCGGGGGGCCGGGGTGCCGCCGGAGAAGTGGGTGAGGGTCGAGGTCACCAGCGTCGCGGACGGCAACCTGGTGACCGGCGGCGCCACCGACCCCATCACGGCCGCGGAGCTGCTGCGGGGCGCGCGGTCCGCCGAGGACCTCGGGACGCGGGAGCTGAACGGCGAGACGCTCCACCACTACCGGGGCGTCACGGACATCGCGGCGGCCTCCGAGGCGTCGCGCGGGGAGGCGCGGCAGCAGTTCGCGGCGGCGGTGGCGGGGGAGGGGTTCACCAGGACGCGGGTGCCGTTCGACGCGTACCTCGACGACCAGGGGCTGCTGCGCAGGGTCCGGCACCAGTTCAGCTTCGCCCGCGAGGGGGAGACGGTGCACGTGGCCTCGACGGTGGAGCTGTACGGGTTCGGCAGCCCGGTGGACGTGGAGCTGCCGCGCAGCGAGGACGTCTACGCCGGCATGGTCACCGCGTCCCAGGGGGAGTCCTGAACTCCCGACGCCCGTGCTCCCGACGCCCGTGCTCCCGACGCCCGTGCTCCCGACGCCCGTGCTCCCGACGCCCGTGCTCCGGACGCCCGTGCTCCCGGCGCCCGGGAACGCCGAAGCCGGGGCCGCCCGCCCCGGGGGCGCGGCCCCCGGGAGCGCGGGACCCCGCGCCGTTACGTCCTCAGCAGGCGGGCGATGGCGGCGGTGGCCTCCTCGACCTTGGCGTCGACCTCACTCCCGCCGTCGTGCGCGGCGTGGGCGACGCAGTGCCGCAGGTGCTCCTCCAGCAGCTGGAGGGCGAAGGACTGGAGGGCCTTGGTGGAGGCGGAGACCTGCGTGAGTATGTCGATGCAGTACTCGTCCTCCTCGACCATGCGTTGCAGACCGCGGATCTGGCCCTCGATGCGGCGCAGCCGCTTGATGTGGGCGTCCTTGTCCTTGCTGTAGCCGTACGGCCCGTCCGCCGGGTGGGTCACCGCGTGGCTCGGCGCCTGCTCCTCCATGGTGGCCATGTCCTCCCCTTTCGGGCGTTATGCGCGTCTCATACCCCTGATGGGTATAGCGTAACGAATCCCCGCCGTCGCACGCGTCACCGAACTGGTTCACCTTTCGTTCATGTGAATCCATCTTTCGATTCACCTGGTGAACCTACGTTCGGTTGCGGTGCAGGGCGCCCCACGGGAAGGACCAAACGACAGTGAAGCTCCGGCGCGTCTCGCGCGTCCCCCGCGTCACCGCCGCCGCCGTCGTCGCCACTCTCGCGGCCACGCTCACGGCCTGTGGGTCCGACGACAACTCCGGTCTCCCCGGCGCCGTGGACTTCTCCGCCGAGACCCTCCGGTGCGCCCCCGAGGGCGGCACGCTGCTCGCCTCGGGCTCCAGCGCCCAGGCCAACGCCATGGAGGTCTGGCTCAACACCTACCAGGCGAACTGCGACGGCAGCCAGATCAACTACAAGCCCACCGGCTCGGGCGCCGGGATCCAGGAGTTCCTCCAGGGCACGACGGCCTTCGCCGGCTCCGACTCCCTCCTCACCGAGGGTGAGGTGAACGAGTCCCGCTCCGTCTGCGCCGCCGGCGGCGAGCGGGGGCACGCCGTTCACCTTCCCATGGTCGCCGGGCCCGTCGCCGTCGGGTACAACCTGCCGGGCGTGCCGGAGCTGGTCCTCGACGCGGCCACCACGGCCCGGATCTTCGACTCCGAGATCACCCGCTGGAACGACCCGGCCATCGCCGAGCTCAACCCCGACGTGGAGCTCCCCGACCTGCCGATCACGCCGTTCCACCGCTCCGACGGCTCGGGCACCACCGACAACTTCACCTCCTACCTCCACGCCGCGGCCCCCGAGGCGTGGCCGTACGAGCCCGACAAGAACTGGCGCGGCCACGGCGGCCAGGCCGCCGACGGCTCCTCCGGACTGGTCGGCATGGTCCAGCAGAACGAGGGCGCGATCGCGTACTTCGAGCTCTCCTACGCCCACCAGAACGACATCACCACCGCCCGCGTCGCGACCGGCGCCGACGAGCCCGTGGCCGCCACCGTCGAGAACGCCTCCACCGCCGTCGCCGAGGCCGAGGTCGTCGGCGCCGACGGCGACCTCGCCCTCGAACTCGACTACGCCACCGACGCGCCGGGCGCGTACCCGATCGTGCTCGTCACCTACGAGATCGTCTGCGACCGCGGCAACAACCCCGACACGCTCTCCCTGACCCGCGCCTTCCTCCGGTACGTCGCGAGCCAGGAGGGCCAGGAGCAGCTGGCGCGCATCGACTACGCGCCGATCCCCGACGACATCATCCAGCGGGTGCGCGAGCGCATCGACGCCATGAGCTGAGCCGAGCTGAGAGCCGAGACCACGAAATGACGTCACCGAACGCAGGCAGCACACGGCCTCGCGACACCGGGCGCGACACCGGGCGGATGGGGGACCGCGTCTTCAGCGGGCTGTCGAAGGGCTCCGGCATCGCCCTGCTGGTGATCATGGCGGCCATCGCGGCGTTCCTCGCCATCCGCGCCGTCGTCGCGATCAACGCCAACGAGGGCAACTTCCTGACGACCTTCGCGTGGAACGCCAACGCCGACCCGCCCGTCTTCGGCATCGCGGTGCTGCTCTTCGGCACCGTCGTCAGCTCCGTCATCGCCATGGCGCTGGCCGTCCCCGTCGCCGTCGGCATCGCGCTGTTCATCTCCCACTACGCGCCGCGCCGCCTGGCCACCCCCATCGGGTACCTCGTGGACCTGCTGGCCGCCGTGCCCAGCATCATCTACGGCCTGTGGGGCGCGCTCTACCTGGTGCCCCGCATGACCGGGCTCTACGAGTGGCTCGACGACACCCTCGGCTGGACCGGCGTCTTCGCCTACGACGGCACCCCCGCCCGCTCCCTGATGACCGTCGGCGTCCTGCTGGCGATCATGATCCTGCCGATCATCACCAGCGTCACCCGCGAGGTCTTCCGCCAGGTCCCCACCATCCACCAGGAGGCGGCCATGGCCCTGGGCGCCACCCGCTGGGAGGTCATCAGGATGACGGTGCTGCCCTTCGGTCGCTCGGGCGTCATCAGCGCCTCCATGCTCGGCCTCGGCCGCGCGCTGGGCGAGACGATGGCCGTGGCCACGGTCCTCTCGCCGAGCTTCGACATCCACGCCAGCCTGCTGGAGTCCGGCGGCGGCACCTTCGCGCAGAACATCGCCAGCCAGTTCAAGGAGGCCGGGTCGATGGGCCGCGACGCGCTGATCGCCTCCGGCCTCGTCCTCTTCCTCCTGACCCTCGTCGTCAACGGCGCGGCCCGCCTGATCATCGCCCGCCGCAAGGAGTACTCGGGAGCCGCCGTATGAGCGTCACCTCGACCGAGAGCGTCGCGCCCGCCGCCCCGCCTCCCGTCACGCTCCGCCCGCCCCGCCTGCCGCGCTGGGCGATGGGCGCCCTCCTCGTCGGCTCCCTCGCCATCGGCACCGGCGTGGGCCTCGTCGCGGGCCTCGCCTCCCGCGCCCAGTGGGGGCTGATCGCCGCGATCGTGTTCGTCGTCGCCACCTTCGGCATCGCCGCTCGCGTCGAGGGCCGGCGCAGGGCCGTGGACCGGCTGGCCGCGCTGCTGGTGTGGGCCAGCTTCGTGGTGGCGGTGCTGCCGCTGGCCTCCCTGATCTGGGAGACCGTCGTGCGCGGCATCCCCGGCGTCAGCTGGTACTTCCTGACCCACTCGATGAACGGCGTCCTCAGCTGGCAGGACGGCGGCGGCATCTACCACGCCATGCTCGGCACCGCCCAGCAGGTGGCCCTCGCCAGCGTCATCGCGATCCCCCTCGGCCTGCTGACCGCCGTCTACCTCGTGGAGTACGGCAGCGGTGGGCGGCTGGCGAAGACCGTCACGTTCTTCGTGGACGTCATGACCGGCATCCCGTCCATCGTCGCCGGCCTGTTCGTCCTCAGTATGTGGATCATGATGCTCGATCTGGGGTACTCGGGCTTCGCCGGTGCCCTGGCGCTCGCGATCCTGATGATGCCGATCGTGGTTCGCTCCACCGAGGAGATGCTGAAGCTCGTCCCCGGTGAGCTGCGGGAGGCCTCCTACGCCCTCGGCGTGCCGAAGTGGCGGACCATCGTCAAGGTCGTGCTGCCCACGGCCATCGGCGGCATCACCACCGGCGTCGTGCTGGCCCTGGCCCGCATCGCGGGCGAGACGGCACCGATCATCCTGCTCGTCTTCGGCAACAACATGATCAACGACAACCCCTTCGAGGGCGCCCAGTCCTCCCTGCCGCTGTTCGTCTACGAGCAGTGGGCCTACGGCACGGAGTCGGCGTACGAGCGCGCCTGGGCCGCGGCACTGGTCCTGATCGCGTTCGTCATGCTCCTCAACCTGGCCGCGCGGGCCATCGCCCGCTGGAAGGCCCCCAAGTAAGGCCCCACGAAGGCCCCCACGCAAGGAATCCGGAGGCTTCACCCCATGGCCAAGCGCATCGACGTCACCGCGCTGAGCGCCTACTACGGCTCGCACAAGGCGATCGACGACATCTCCCTCCAGGTGGAGCCGCGGTCCGTGACCGCCTTCATCGGCCCCTCCGGGTGCGGCAAGTCCACCTTCCTGCGCACCCTCAACCGCATGCACGAGGTCACCCCCGGCGGCCGGGTCGACGGCAAGGTGATGCTGGACGACGAGGACCTCTACGGGCCCGGCGTCGACCCGGTGTCCGTGCGCCGCACCATCGGCATGGTCTTCCAGCGGCCCAACCCGTTCCCCACCATGTCGATCTACGACAACGTGGTGGCCGGCCTGCGGCTGAACGGTCGCCGGTACAAGAAGCCCGAGCTCGACGAGATCGTCGAGCGGAACCTGCGCGGCGCGAACCTGTGGAAGGAGGTCAAGGACCGCCTGAACCGCCCCGGCTCCGGCCTCTCCGGCGGCCAGCAGCAGCGGCTGTGCATCGCGCGGGCCACGGCCGTCGCGCCCGACGTGCTGCTGATGGACGAGCCGTGCTCGGCGCTCGACCCGATCTCGACGCTCGCGATCGAGGACCTCATCGCGCAGCTGAAGTCCGAGTACACGATCGTGATCGTCACCCACAACATGCAGCAGGCGGCCAGGGTCTCCGACCGCACCGCCTTCTTCAACCTCTCGGCGGTCGGCGAGCCCGGCCGCCTCATCGAGATGGACGAGACGGAGAAGATCTTCTCCAACCCGTCCCAGCGCGCCACCGAGGACTACATCTCGGGACGCTTCGGCTGAGCCCCGCGCCCGGCGCGCCCGGCGTGCCCGGATGGCCGGGCGGCCGAACCGGGCGGCCGAACCGGGCCGGGCCCGTGAGGACCCGGACCCGGCCCGGCCGGCGGGCCGGCAGACCGGCGGGGCCGGAAGGCCGTCAGACCGTCAGGCGGGAAGAGCCGCCGGGCCGGCCGTCACGCCGGTGCTCCGGCCGTCACGCCGTGCGGTAGGCGTCGACGATCGTCTGCGTCGTGACGTTCCCCTCGGGGTCGGTGACCTCCGCGCGGAAGGAGACCGAGCCGCCCGCCTCCGGGTTCTCCACCGTCAGCGCGCCGTCGACGACCTCGGCCGCCTCCCAGGTCCCGCCGCCGTCCGTGGAGACGGAGACGACCACCTGGCTGCCCTCGGCCGCGCCCGAGCCCTGCACGGTCACCGGGACGGAGACCGTCTCACCGGCCGGGCTGGTGCTGTCCAGCGCCAGCTCCGGGGTGAAGCGCACCGCGCTGGCCGGCAGGCTCGCCACCTCGCCGTCCGCCGGGCGGGCGGAGGTGAAGGTGTAGGAGGCGGTGACCTCGGTGCTGACGCTGGCCGCGATGCCGTCGCGGGTGAGGGTGGTCACCAGCTCGTAGTCGCCCTCCTCGGCCGGCAGCTCGAACTCCTCCCAGTCGATGACGTTGTCCCCGGTGGCCAGCTCCTCGCCGTCGCGGTAGAGCGTGGTGGACACCGTGGTGACGACGCTGTCGCCGTAGTGTCCGGCGCCGTCCGAGAGCGGGTTGACGTAGCCGTAGAGGGTGTCGCCCTCGCGGAACAGGCCGTCGAACTCGCCGATCCTCGGGCCGAAGACGCCGACGTTGAAGGTCTCCTCGTACGCCTGCCCCGGCTCGTAGGTCGTGTAGTCGGAGAAGTAGAACGCCTCGTCGATGCCCACGGCGGTGTCGACCTGCCACAGGTCCATGCCCCAGTCGCTCGGTCCGCCCTGGACGAGGATCTCCGTGGTGCGCGGCAGCGGCCGGTCGGTGCCGACCGCCATGCCCGACACCTCGGCGTAGACGTAGAGCGCGCCGAGGCGGTCGGGCAGCGAGGCGCCCTGGCCGACGGTGACACGGGCCAGGTCGGCCTCGGTGACGTGCTCGCTCAGGCCGGTGTAGAAGCTGCCGTCCCGGGCGTTGACCGTGTAGTACTCGCGGTCGCCGTTGACCCAGATGGTGCTGGCGGTGGAGCTCAGCTGCCAGCCGTCGCCCACCTCGCCGAGCTGGGCCGTGTGCAGGCCCTCGGGCAGCGCGCCGCCGAAGAAGACCGTGCCGAGGCCCGACTCCCCGTCCTCCGACAGCAGGTCGTAGGAGAGGCTGGCGTCGAAGCGCTCGGCCTCGGCGTCGTCGACGGTGACGTCGATCGGCTCGGCGTCGCGGGCGTCGAGGGTCAGGGCCGCGTCCTCGCCGACGGTCAGCCGGGGCTGGAAGAGCACGTCGGCGGAGAGGACGTTCTCGCCGGAGGCGTCGAAGCGGACGAAGGACGCGTCGAGGGTGTAGTCGCCGGCGGGGATCCGCACGGTCGCCTCGGGGTCGGCCGGCAGCTCGAACGTCTCGAACGTCGCGGGGTCGGTCAGGTAGCCGTACCACTCCCCGGCCGGGGCGCCCTCGCGGTCGATGGCCTCGACGTTCAGCTCGTAGCTCTCCACCTCACGCTCGACGCCGCCGACGGCGCGCACGGTCTGCCCGGCGTCGCCGGTCGCCACGACGTCGAGGCTGTAGTGGCCGTCGGGCGCCGGGACGGAGGTGTCGGCGGTGACCTCGACGGTGGCGCTGCCACCGGCCGGGACGGTCACCTGCTCCTGGGCCAGGGTGAACAGGCCGGCGGGCGCGGCCTCGCCGTCCGGGCCCGTGCCCTCGGCGGCCACGTCGAGCGTGACGTCCTCCTCGCCGAGGTTGCGGTACGTCAGCTCCCGGGTCACGGGTGTGTCGTCCTCGTGCGGCCACTCGGCCAGGCCGAAGTTCAGGCCGTTGGCCTCGGCGACGACGGTCTGGCCGAGGGCGGCGGGCACGTCGAGGCGGCCGGTGCCCTCCTGGAACGGGGTGAGGTCGCTCGGCAGGGCCGAGGACGTCAGCGCCGCCTTCAGGTCCTCACCCGTCCACTCGGGGTGCGCCTGCGCCAGCAGCGCCGCCGCGCCGGCCACGTGCGGCGCCGACATCGAGGTGCCGTCGATCGCGACGTAGCCGTCGGCCACCGGGGTGCCCTCCGCCTCGATGAGGCTGCCGGGGGAGGCCGCCGCGCCGATGGCGACGCCGGGCGCGGTGATGTCGGGCTTGACGGCGCCGTCGCGCAGGCGCGGCCCGGTGGAGGAGAACGGCGCGAGGACGTCGGACTTGTCGACGGCGCCGACGGTCAGGGCGGCGTCGGCGGTGCCGGGCGTGCCGATCGTCTCGTCGCCGAACTCGCCCTCGTTGCCCGCCGAGACGACGAAGAGGGAGTCGGACTCCGCCGAGAGGGTGTTGACGGCCTCCTCCATCGGGTCGAGCTCGGAGGAGGCGTAGTCGCCGAGGCTCATGTTGATGACGTCGGCCTCCTGCTCGACGGCCCACTCCATGCCGGCCAGGACCCAGGACGTCTCGCCGAAGCCGTCGTCGTCGAGGACCTTGCCGTTGAGGAGATCGGCGCCGGGCGCGACACCCGTGAAGGTGCCGTCGGAGTGGGCGCCGGTGCCCGCCGCGATCGACGCGACGTGGGTGCCGTGGCCGAACGCGTCGCCCGTGCCGTCGGTCGGCGTGAAGTTCTCGGCGGCGACGATCTTGTCGGAGACGTCCGCGTGGTCGGCGGTGATGCCGGTGTCCAGGACGGCGACGGTGGTGCCGGTGCCGTCGTAGCCGGCCTCCCACGCCTCGGGCGCGCCGACCTGCGGGACGCTCTCGGCGAGGGTGGTGCGCACGACGGCGTCGAGCACGATGGTGGCCACGCCGGGCGCGGCGGTCAGGGCGCTGGCACCGCGGGTGGGCGCGGTGAGCGCCTGCCAGGTGGCGGCGGCGTCGGCGGGGGCGACGTCCATCGCCTCGCCGTTGATCGACTCCAGGGTGGCGGTGACGTCGGGGGCGCCGGCCTCCTCCCCGGCGAAGAGCTCGGCACGGGCGTCACGCCCGTCCGCGCCCTCCTCGTAGGTCACGATGACGGGAACGGCGGTGGCGGTGTCGTACTGCTCGCGGCTCAGCTCGGTGACGTTGAACAGCCGACGGTCGACGACGCCGTCGGCGAGAAGCCGGCGGGCGTCCGCGGGGATGGCGTAGGTGGCGCCGTCCTGCTGGAGCACCTGGACCGGGATGTCCTCCCGGCCCTCCGCGCGCACTAAGCCGGTGACCTCGCCGGCCTCGTCGACGACGACGCGGTCACCGGTGATGAGCGTGATCTGACGCTGCCCGTCGGCCCGAGCCTCGGAGCGGGCGCCGGCTCCGGCGTCGCCCCGCGCGTCCTGCCCGGCGGCGGGCGCGGCCAGTCCCGCTGTCAGCGCCACGGCGGCCGCCGCGGTGGCGGCGACGGCTCCCGCCGTGCGCTTTCTGGGTATGTGAGTCATGCCTCTAGTCACGTGGACCGGGCGAAAAAGGCCGTTCGCGACTCGTGAGGATTCCGTGGCAGTTACACGGACAAGGTGCGAAGCCGCAGCTCGGAACGGGCCGCGCCCGGGCGCCCGACGGTCATCCCGCCGTCGCCGTCGCCGTCGTCCTCGTCCTCGTCCTCGTCCTCGTCCTCGCCGTCAGGGTCCCCGCCCCCGTCACCAGGGCACCACGGAGAGTGCGGCGTATCCCACGCCCGCGACGGCGGCCGAGGCCGGGACGGTGACGATCCAGCCGCCCACGACGGAACGCGCCACCCCCCACCGCACGGCCGTGAAACGTCTGGTCGCCCCGACGCCCACCACCGAGGACGCCACGACGTGCGTCGTCGAGACCGGCGCGGTGAAGACGAACGACGCGGCGTGGAGCACACCCGTGGCCGCCGACTCGGCGGCGAAACCGCGCGGCGGGTCGAGCGCGATGATCCGCCGCCCCAGCGTCCGCATCAGGCTCCAGCCGCCCACGTAGGTGCCCAGCGCGATCATCACCGCGCAGGAGATCCTGACCCACAGCGGCACGCCGGTCCCCGCGGCCTCGACGTCGGCGGCGACCAGCGCCATCACCACCACGGCCATGGCCTTCTGCGCGTCCTGGAGGCCGTGGCCGAGCGACATGGCGGCGGCCGAGGCGGTCTGCGCGATGCGGAAGCCGTGCTGGGCGCGGCGCGGGGCGGAGCGGCGGAAGATCCACAGGATGGCGAGCATCACGGCGTAGCCGAGGACGAGCGCGACCAGCGGCGCGATCACCATCGGCAGCACCAGCGCCGTCAGCACCCCGTGCCAGTGGACCGAGTCGGCCTGGTGGACGAGCGCGGCGCCGAGCAGACCGCCGAGGAGCGCGTGGGAGGAGGACGAGGGCAGCGCGAGCCGGGCCGCCGCCAGGGTCCAGGCGATCGCGGCGAGGAGCGCGGCGAGCAGGAGGGCCATCGCGTCGCCCCGGTCGGCGGGGGTCGCGACCAGGTCCTCGCTGACGGTCTCCGCCACGCTGGTGCCGAGGAGACCGCCGGCCAGGTTCATGAAGGCGGCCATCACCAGCGCCACGCGGGGGGTGAGGGCGCGGGTGGAGACGGAGGTGGAGACGGCGTGGGAGGAGTCGTGGAAGCCGTTGGAGTAGGCGAAGAACAGGGCCGTCGCCACGACGGCGATCAGGGCGAGGGTGTCCACGGCGTTCTCTGCGGGCTCTCTGTGGCGTCGCGGCTCAAGTGGCGCTGCGGCTTCGGACTCGGGCTCGGGGCGGGTGGGGACGGTCGGGGGTGGGCTCGCCGGCTCCGTCGCCGCGCTCGCGTGACTCTACGGCGTCCGCGCTCGTTCGACGAGCTCACCGCCCTCAGGCCCCCTCCGGACCTTCCTCGGTACTCCTCAGGACTCCTCAGGACTCCTTCACGACGATCGACTCCACGGTGTTCGCCACGTGCTCGAACGCGTCGGCCGCCTCCTCCAGCACGTCGACGACCTGTTTGAGCTTCATCACCTCGAGCGTGGGATAGGTGCCGTTGAAGAGGTGGGCCAGCAGGCGGCGGTGGATCTGGTCGGCCTGGTTCTCCAGGCGGTTGAGCTCGATCCAGTACTCGGTGAGGTTCTCCATGGTCCGCAGGTGCGGCATGGCCTCCGCCGTCAGCTCGGCGGCACGCCCGAGCACCTCGATCTGTTCGGCGACACCCTTCGGTAGCTCGTCGATCTCGTAGAGGACGACGAGGTCCACCGCCTCCTCCATGAAGTCCATGACGTCGTCGAGGCGGGAGGCGAGGCGGTAGATGTCCTCCCGGTCGAACGGTGTGACGAAGGTGGAGTTCAGCTGGTGGAAGATCGCGTGGGTCGCGTCGTCGCCCGCGTGTTCGGCGGCGCGCATGCGCTCGGCGATCTCCACGCGCGTAGCGGGGTCGGCGGCGAGGAACTCCATCAGGAGTTTCGAACCGGTCAGCAGGTTGTCGGCGGCCGCGGCGAACAGGTCGTAGAAGCTCGTCTCCTGGGGCGTCAGGCGGAAGCGCACTGGGGTTCCTCTGGCGTTCATCATGTGGGTCTCATGGCTGATGCTAAGCGCACAAACCAGCCACGGCTAACCCTCCGGGAGAGGCCGCGAGGTCACGATTTGGCAGGCACTGCCGCCACGGCCGGCGGTGGCGGGCGTCGGGCGAACGGATCAGGACACGGGCGGGTCCGGGGTGCGCGGCCGGACCGGCCGGCGCGCGGCGGGTGGGTGGGGGAGCCGGGTGGCGGGGAGTGGAGGGGGGCGGTCAGCGGTTGCCGTTGTACGGGCCGTACGGCCCGTCGCTGCTGCTCCGGCCGCCGCGACCACGCCCGCCGCCACCGCCGCTGACGGCGCGCACGGCGGGGCGGACGTCCACGAGGTAGACGATGGTGACGACCGCGCCGATCAGCTTCAGCAGCAGCATGCCGGGGACGAAGAGGTGGACCGCCACCGTCACGCCCAGGATGACGAGCCAGAACGGCTTCGTCTGCTTGTCGGCGGCCCGGAAGGCGTCCTCACGCTGGAGCGCGGCGTGCACCAGGGCGTAGACCGCGAGGACCATCAGGCCGATGAAGATGAGCCACACCAGAGTGAAGAAGTCGTCCAACAACATGCTGTGTACCGCCCTGTCCGATCGCTGACCGTCCCCCTCCACGCTACCGGCCCCGGGCGCGACCGCGTAGTGCGGCGAGAGTGGCGTTACGCCTCGGCGTCGGGCTTCGGCGCGGTGCGCTTCCGCGGCGAGGTGGTCCTGCGCGCCTTCGCCCCGGCGGCGGAGGAGCCCGCGGAGGTCCCCTTCCCCGGCTCGGTCACGGGCTCGGTCACGGGCTCGGTGACCGGCTCGGTGACCGGCTCCCGCTCGGCGTCGGCGCGCTCCACCGTGATCGTGGTCGCCGACCGCGCGCCGGCCCCGCCGGCCCGCTCGCCCCGCGCGGCGCCCTCGCCCTCGTCGGTCCCGTCGGTCCCGTCGGTCTCGCCGAGGCGGGAGGCGACCACGGTCTTGCCGCGCTCGGCGAGCCCGTCGTAGGTCTCCCTGGCCTTGACCGCGTACTCCAGCGCCAGGCCCACGCCCTGGAGGGCGAGGCTCTGCGCCTGCTCACGCAGCTTCGGCAGCTGCTCGGGCAGCTCGCGCAGCTTCTGCACGGCCAGGTCGGCCGTGCCGGCGGCGGCGTAGAGCGCGGTGGTGTTGGTGAGGTTCTTACGGAGCTCGTCTGCGATGGCCATGTGGATCACTGCCCTCCCGTTGTGGAGTCTGTCTGCTGTTCTGGCGGGGTCCGCCGCTGTTCCGACGCGGTCCGCCGGGCTTCGCGCCCGGCTTCGTACTCGGCCCGGAAGGAGCGGTAGATCTGGAGCAGCGCCTGCTTCTGGGGCTCCGACAGGCCGGGGTCGGCCAGCACCGCCTCCCGTACCCCCGCTGGCGGGGCGGCGACGTCCTCGTCGTCCTCGGCCCGCTCCTCGAGGATTCCGGCCTGCACGTACAGCGTCTCGGCCGAGATCCGCAGACCCTTGGCGATCTGCTGGAGGATCTCCGCGCTCGGCTTGCGCAGGCCGCGCTCGATCTGGCTCAGGTACGGGTTCGACACCCCGGCCGCGTCCGCGAGCTGCCGCAGCGACAGGCGGGCCTGCCGCCGCTGCTCCCGCAGAAACTCTCCGAGATTCCCCACACCGAGCGAAGCCATGACCCCAGCGTCCCTCGCCTTGCTAACTATTGCAAGCGGACGCTTGCTCCCGTGATGCACCCCACACGCGCGCGCCCTCCCCTGGCCGGCTCGCGACTGACCTGTCCCGCTCCTGCCGGCCGCCCCGCCCCCCATGGCTGTCCGTGCAGCGGCCGGCAGCGGCGAAGCGGGTGTCACCGGAGGGCCGCCACCGGGGAGGGAAAGGCGATCAGCAGGTCGAGGCCGCCGGTCGGCAGCGGGATCGCGGTGAGCTCGGCGTCATGCGCCTCGGCGATCGCGGCGACGATGGACAGGCCCACCCCCAGGCCGTCGCGCCCCGCGAGTCTGGTGGAGTCCAGCCGCTGGAACGGCTGGAAGATCGTGGCCACCCGGGCCCGGGGGATCAGCGGGCCGCTGTTACGCACCCGCAGCGCCGGCCGCGCGTCGGCCAGGCCGGTCCAGACCGTGACCCAGCCGCCCGGCACGTTGTGCCGTACGGCGTTGTCCACCACGTTCGCCACCAGCCGTTCCATCAGCGCCGGATCACCGGAGACCGGAGCCCGGGCCAGGTCGGCCGAAAGCCGTACCGCTGGCTCCGTGCACAGCGTGGCGGCTTGGGCGCATTCGCGTGCCAGTACGGCCAGATCGAGATCAGCACGCCGGTCGAGCCCTTGCTGCCCGCGAGCGAGCACCAGCAACGCCTCGATCAGCCTGCCCTGCCGCTGATTGCTGGCCAGAACGCGCCGACAGGCGGCCCGCAGATCGTCGGCGCCTGTCTCCGGGTCGGCCAGCGCGATCTCCAGCACGCTGCGCTCGAACGTGAGCGGCGTGCGCAGTTCGTGGGAGGCGTGGGCCACGAAACGGCGCTGGGCCTCGAACGCGTCCTCCAGACGAGTCAGCAGCCCGTCGAAGGTGTCGGCGAGATCCTTGATCTCGTCGGCTGGGCCACGCATGCCGAGCCGCCGGCGTAGATCCCGGGCCGAGATGGACCTCGCGGTGACCGCCAAGGTGCGCAGCGGCCGCAACGCCCGCCCGGCCATCAGCCAGCCGAGGCCGACCGAGACGATCGTCAGCAGCGCGAGTGCGATGCCGGAGGCCACCAGCAGCTGACGCAGATCCGTCTCGCGCTGCATGGCGAGCCGGTCGTCCAGCGGCACTTCGGGCCGGGTCGGCTCGGGGCCCCTCAGACCGGTGTCGGGCGGCGTCGGCGGCTCGACCTGGGCCCATGGCGGGGTGTGCGCCACCAGCAGATAGGTCACGGTCAACAGCAGCACCCCGGTGGCCAGGAAAAGGGCGCCGTACAGCAGCGTCAGCCGCAGCCGGATCGTCCAGCGCAAGCAGGGCCAGGGGCGCATGGTCGCCTCAGATCCGATAGCCGGCCTGGGCCACCGTCACGATGAGCGGCGGGTCGCCCAGCTTCCGGCGCAGCCTGCTGACGGTCACCTTGACCGTGTTGGTCAACGGGTCGGCGGCCTCGTCCCAGGCCCGTTCGAGCAGTTCCTCGGCTGAGACGACCCGGCCGCGCGCGGCCAGCAGCAGCTCGAGTACCGCGAACTCCTTGGGGCTGAGGTCGAGCCGCCGTCCCGCCCGCAGCACCACCCGCCGGCCGGGATCGAGCCCGAGTTCGCCATGGGTCAGTAGCGGCGGCAGCGCCGGCTGGCTACGCCGGGCCAGGGCCCGGATTCTGGCAACGAGTTCGGCGAACGCGAACGGCTTGGGCAGATAGTCGTCGGCGCCCCGGGACAGCCCGTCCACCCGGTCCTCGACGGTAGCGGCGGCCGTCAGCATCAGCACCCGAGCCGGGTCCTCCCGAGCGATCAGCGCCTGGCACACGGCGTCCCCCGGCAGCCCCGGCAGATCGCGGTCAAGCACGACCACCTCGTAGCGGTTGACCGCCCCGCGCTCCAGGGCGGCCGAACCGTCGTAGGCCACGTCGACTGCCAAGCCCTCCCGCCGCAGGCCGACAGCCAACGTGTCGGCCAGCTCGCGATGATCGTCCACCAGCAGGACCCGCATCATTCCACCGTCTTCCCGCCCGCACCGCCTCCTCGGCATTGTCCTGATCGAGCGGTTACAACGCGGTAAAGGCCGGCGTTCCCGCCTGGTAACCGGCGGACCGGTTGAGTCGTGGTGGCAGGTCGCCAAGCACCACCATCCGAAGGAGAACCCCATGCACGCTCGAATTCGGCGCATGCTGCTGCTCGCCGCCGCAGCATGTGCCACTGCCGTGACGACGCAGGTCGCCGGCGCCGCCGAGCCAGCTGCCGACCGGACGGACCAGGCAGCGGAGTTCACCGACTGCGTCCGTGACCACGGGGTGGCGGACTTCCCCGGCGTCACTGTCTCGGCCGACGGACAGATCCAGCTCGCCGACGGGGACTCCGGCGACGGTTTCAACGTTCTGGACCGCGACTACCGGGAGGCCGCCCAGGCATGCGCCGGCCTGCTGCCCGGCGACGCGGCGTTGCCTGGCCGGCCGGCGACGCCGGCCGCCAACCTCGCCGGGGACCAGGCCACGGCACCGACGGTGCCCGACACGCCGTTCACCTGCGAAGGCGACGACTGCCCCGCGGCGCCCGAGCTGCCCGCAGCGCCCGAGCCGCCTGTCGTGGAGAACTGAGGCGGCTCGCCCAGGGCGGGACACCACCGCACTGACCTGCGGCGAGCCCGACAAGGTTCAACCGGCTCAGGTTGAGTGAGACACACGGCCCGAGGCCGTCTCACTCAACCTGGACCACTGCTGGTCACAGGCATGTCCTGGGCAACCTTCACTGAGACGGGACAACGACGACCTGCGACTCTCTCCCCCAGGTCCCTTCGGGGTCCGGGCAGTGCCCCCGGCCGCGTCGTCGTCGACGCCCCGGGACGCCGCTCCCCGGTCCGCGGGGCCTGCCCGGCGGCGGCGCCCGTCGCGGGGGAGCCAGGCTCGGCGGCCCGCGCGGAGTCCGCGCGACGGCCCTCGGCGAGCGTCCCGGAGCGACGCGGGTGTCCGGGCTGCGAGAGGACCGTCGCGCGTGTCAGCCGTGTGCCGCCGGTGCCGCGGCCGCCTCCCAGAAGCGGGCGTACCGGCCGCCGTCCCGCAGCAGCTCCTCGTGGTCGCCGTCCTCCACGATCCGGCCGCCGTCCAGGAGGACCACGCGGTCGGCGCGCTGGACGCTCCACGGCCGGTGGGCCACGGTCACCACCGTCCGGCCCGCCATCAGGCGCTCGACGCCCTCGTGGACGGCCCTCTCGTTCAGCGGGTCCAGCGCGGAGGTCACCTCGTCCAGCAGCACGACGGGCGCGTTCTTCAGCAGCGCCCGCGCGATCGACACCCGCTGGCGCTCCCCGCCCGACAGCAGCGCGCCGCCCTCCCCGACGTGCGTCGCCCATCCACCGGGAAGCCGCTCCACCACCTCGTCCAGCCGCGCCGCGGTCGCCGCCGCCCGCACCTCGTCGTCGGTGGCGTCGGGGCGGCCGAGGCGCACGTTCTCCTCGATGGTGCCGTCGAAGAGGTAGACGTCCTGGAAGACGAAGGCGATCCGCTCCGTCAACACCTCGGTGGCGATGTCGCGCACGTCCGCCCCGCCCACGCGCACCGCGCCCGCGTCCACGTCGTAGAACCGGGCGAGCAGGTGCAGCAGCGTGCTCTTCCCCGCCCCCGACGGCCCGACGACGGCCAGCCGCTGTCCCTCGGGAACGGACAACGACAGGCCCTCGAACACCGTGCGCCCGCCGTGCCGGAAGGAGACGGCGTCGAACTCCAGGCCGTGGCCCGCCGGCTCGACCGGCGCACTCGCCTCCGGCAGCGGCTCGGCGCGCAGCACCCCGTCGAGCCGGGCCAGCTCGGCGCGCGCGCCGCGGAGCTTGCCCCCGACGTCCGACAGGGACAGCAGCGGGTCGGCGCAGCGCGCGGCGAGCACCAGGATGGCCAGGACCTCCGCGACGCCGACCGTCCCGGCGAGCGCGAGGTGGGCGCCCAGGACCAGCAGCAGGGTGAACGTCGCCTGCACCACCAGCGTCGAGCCCACCACGCCGGGCAGCGCGGCCAGTGTGGTGCGACGGGAGGCGCGCTGGAGCTCGCGCAGCGCGTCGTCGAGCAGCCCGAAGCGTTCGCTCGTCCGGCCGCCCGTGCGCAGCACCGGCTGGGCCTGGAGGTACTCGATGACCCGCCCGCTGGCCTCGTGGCCGCGCTCGTGACGCCGCGCGTCGGCGGCGGCCACCGACCGGCCCGCAAGGACGTGGACCGCCGCCACGACCGGCGCGGCGAGCAGCGCGGCCAGGCCGAGCTGCCAGTTGACGGCGAGCATCACGACGACGATGGTCAGCGGGGTGACGCTGGCGGAGACGAACGGCGCCAGCAGGTGCGCGATCACGCCCATCGCGTCGAGCACGCCCCGGCTGGCGGTGACGGACACCTCCCCGACGCGGGCGGCGCTGTACCAGCCGATGGGCAGCCGGGCCAGGTGCGTGCCGAGCCGGTGGTACATGCCGCGCAGCAGCGTGGTCCCGACGCGGAATCCCGACAGGTCGGCGGCGTAGCGCAGCGCCCCGTAGACCGCGACCGCGGCGCCGAAGGCAAGCAGCCACGGCCAGGCGTCGCCCGGCTCGCTCCCGAACAGCGCGCGCAGCACCGGCACCAGCAGCGCGTAGGACAGGCCCTCGACCACCGCGGTCGTCGTCATCAGGGCCACGGTGCGGCGCACGGGCCCGGCGTACTCGTGTCCCAGCACGCGCAGCAGCATGCGGATCATCGGATCTCGTCTCCTCGCGGCGTGGTGTCGGAAGGGCCGGGTCCCTCGGCCCGGTGCGTCCCGTCGGCGAGGGCCGACCGGTGTGAGCGCCAGAACGCGGCGAACGGTCCGTTGCGCGCCAGCAGCTCCGACGGCGCGCCGCGTTCGACGACCGCCCCGTCCTCCAGCATCACGACGGTGTCGGCGTCGACGACCGTCTCCAGCCGATGGGCGATGACCAGCACCGTCCGCCCGCCCGTCAGCAGCGTGCCGCGCACCGCCCGCTCCGTCAGCGGGTCGGCGAAGGCGGTCGCCTCGTCCAACACCAGGACGGGCGTGTCGGCGAGCAGCGCGCGGGCGATCGAGATCCGCTGCGCCTCGCCGCCCGACAGCCCGGTCTCCTCGCCGATGACCGTGTCGTATCCCCGGGGCAGTTCGAGGACGCGGTCGTGGAGGTGCGCCAGCCGGGCGGCGCGGACCACGTCCTCGTGCTCCGCGTGCGGCACGGCGACCGCGATGTTCTCCGCGACCGAGGCGCGCAGCAGCCGGACGTCCTGGAAGACGAAGGAGACCGTCCGGTACAGCTCCCGGGTGCCGAGCTCGCGCAGGTCGACACCGCCGAGGAGGACCGCGCCGTGGGTGGGGTCGAAGAAGCGCGGCAGGAGCTGGACGAGGGTGGACTTCCCGCTGCCGGAGGGGCCGACGACCGCCGTGACGGTGCCCGGTTCGAGCACCAGGTCGACGCCGCGCAGCACCTCGTGCCCGGCCTCGTAGCCGAAGCGGACGTCGCGCAGCTCCACCCGGTGGCCCCGGGATGCCAGCGGGCGCGCGGGCTGGGGCAGCGACGGCTGCGCCAGCACGTCCCTGATCCGGCCGAGCGCGCGCCGGGCGGCCTGCGCCTCGTCGAAGCCGTGGCCGAGCGCCGCCACCGGGGCGGTCAGGCCGAGCCCCAGCAGCAGGAACGGCAGCAGGTCGGCCGGGGCCATCGCGTCGTCCGTGATCCGCCACGCGCCGCCGACCAGGACGACCAGCAGCACGAACGGCGGCGACAGCGCCAGCTGCATGCCGGCGGCGACGCGGGAGAGGCCGCGCACCATCCGGTAGAAGACGTCGACGAAGTCGTCCACGGCCACGAGGAACCTGCGGTGGGCGCGCCCGGAGCCGCCGAACGCCTTGACCACCGCGATGCCCTGCACGAACTCGACGACGGAGCTGGCGATCCGCCCCATGGCCGCGTCGAAGTCCTTCTGTTCGCGCAGCCGGGTCGGGGTCATCATCAGCGGGACCAGCGCGACGGCCAGCACGATCGGCGCCAGGGTGACGAGGGTGAGCCGCCAGTCGACGGTGAGCAGGTAGGCCAGCGACACCGTGGGCACGACGAACGCGGCGACGAGCTCCCCGGGCGAGTGCGCGATGAAGGGGTGCACGGCGCTGACGTCGTCCCCCACGACCTTCGCCAGCTCGCCGGTCCTCCGCCGCGAGAACCAGCCGATCGGCACCCGCCCCAGCCGCGCGGCCAGCCGCCGGCGCAGCAGAAGCTGGAGACGGTCGTCCAGCAGGTGCCCGACGCCGGAGGAGGCGGCCGTGAACAGCAGCCGGACCAGCAGGCCGGCCGCGCCCCCGGCCACGACGAGCCAGACGTGGGAGCGGTCGACCGGGCCGGGCGCCAGCAGGGTGCGCCCGAGCTCGACGACCGCCAGCAGCGGCGCCAGGCCCGCGAGGGCGCCGATGGTCTGGAGGACCACGACGGCGGCGAAGCTCCAGGCGTACGGGCGCAGCAGGCGGCCCATGCGCTGGTCCGCGGCGGGGTCGGCGGCGGGCGGTCGTCGCCCGGGGATGGTGGTGCTCATGTCGTCCGCTCCTCGACCACGGCCTCTCGCCCCCAGTTTCGCTACTCGAGATTTCGATACCCAAAGTATCGATACTGAAAGTAGCATAACTCGCTATCCTGTGACCATGGCCCCAGCCAGCGACGCGTCCCCCAGGTCCCCCGGCCGCCCCCGCTCCAGCGTCGACGACGCCGTCTTCGCCGCCACGCTGAGCACCGTTCACGAGCTCGGGTACGCGCGCGCCACCGTCGACCGCATCGCCGCCGCCGCGGGCGTCGCGAAGACCACGATCTACCGGCGCTGGCCGTCCAAGGGCGCGCTCGTCACCGCCTGCCTCGTCGACGCCTTCGGCCCGCTGCCGCTGACGGGCGCCAGCCCGGAGGAGGACCTGGAGACGGCCGTCCGCTTCGGCGCCGCGCGGATCGCCGAGCCGGGGATCGGCGCCGCGTTCGCGGGCGTGTTCACCGACGCCGTCAACGACCCCGCCCTGCGCGAGATCCTGACCACCCAGTTGCAGGACCCGTACCGGCTCGCGCTCCAGGATGCGCTCGGGGAGCCGGAGGAGCGGGTCCTGTTCCTCGTCGACGTCGTCGTCGGCACCCTGCTCCACCGGATGGGCATCTCCGGCGCGCCGATGGTCGACGCGGACGTCGACGCCCTCGTCGAGATGGTCAGGAGCGTGCTCCGCCAGGGCGCGGGGACCTCGCGGCCCCCGCGCGGCTGACGGCACTCGACGGAGCGGGCGCGGCGCGGGTCAGGCGCTGGTGAGGACGACGAGCTGCCGCGTCGCCCGGGTCATCGCGACGTAGCGGTCGACCGCCCCCGCCACGCCCTCGCCGAACGCCGCCGGGTCGACGAGGACGACGAGGTCGAACTCCAGCCCCTTCGCCAGCTCCGGGCTCAGCGACCTGACGCGGGCGCTCCCCGCGAACGTGGCGTCGCCGATGACGCACGCGGTGCCCTCGGCGTGCGCGGCCAGCCAGCCGTCGAGGAACGCGTCCCGCTCCGAGACCGGGCCGTGGACCACGGGCACCTCGCCGCTGCGGACGGACGTCGGCACGTTGGCGTCGGGGAGCACCGCCCGGATGACCGGCTCCGCCTCCGCCATGACCTCCCGCGGCGTCCGGTAGTTGATGCCGAGGGAGGCCACCTCGACCCGGTCGAGGCCGACCCGCCCGAGCCGCTCGGACCACGACTCGGCGAAGCCGTGCCGCGCCTGGGCACGGTCCCCGACGATGGTGAAGCTCCGGGAGGGGCAGCGCAGCAGCAGCATCTGCCACTCCGCGTCGGTCAGCTCCTGGGCCTCGTCCACGACGACGTGCGCGAACGGCCCCGCGAGCGGTCCGCCCCCGACGTCCGGCGCCGCGGACTCGTCGACGAGGCTGTCCTGGAGGTCCTGGCCGAGCAGCATCGTCACCGCGCCCTCGCCGTCGTCGTCGGCCGCGAGCACGTCGGCGATGACGTCGGCCATGCGGGCGCGTTCGGCGGCGAGGGCGGCGTCGCGCCGACGCCCGCGCCGCGCCGCCTCCGGGTCGCCGAGCCGGTGCCGGGCGGCGTCCAGCAGCGGCAGGTCGGACACCGTCCACGCCCGCGGGTCCTCGCGTCGCAGCCTGCGCGCCTCCTCGGCGGTGAGCCAGGGGGCGCACATCCGCAGGTAGGCCGGCACCGACCAGAGGTCTCCGACGAGTTCGGCCGCCTCCAGCGTCGGCCACGCGCGGTGGAGGGCCGTCACCAGCTCCCTGTTGCGGCGCAGCGACCTCTCGAACAGCTCGGGCGGGACGTCCTCGTCGACCTCCTCGTCGAGCTTGTCCGTCAGGATCGAGACCAGCTCCCGCCAGATCTGCTCGCGCGCCTCGTTGTGCGGCGTGCCGGGCTCCGGTGCCTCGAAGGCCGCGGCCCAGTCGTCGGCCCCGAGCCACAGCTCGGACCACTCGGTCGAGACCGTCATCCCCTCGGTGGGCGGCTCCTCGTAGAGCCTGACGGCCGGCTCGATCGCCCTCACCATGGCGGCGGACGACTTCAGGCGCGCCACCTCCGGGTCCGCCTCGACCGTCGCCGTCGCCCCCTCGGCGACGAGGTCCCGCAGGGTGCAGGTCCGCACGCCGTCCTCGCCGAGGCTCGGCAGGACGTCGGCGACGTAGGCCAGGTAGGGCTGGTGCGGGCCGACGAACAGCACGCCGCCCCGCCGGTGACCGAGGCGCGGGTCGGCGTGGAGGAGGTAGGCGGAGCGGTGCAGGGCGACGACGGTCTTCCCTGTGCCCGGCCCGCCGTCGACGACGAGGGCGCCGCGGGAGCCCGCCCTGATGATGGCGTCCTGGTCGGCCTGGATGGTGGCGAGCACGTCCCGCATCCGGTCGGAGCGGCTGCCGCCGAGGCTGGCGACGAAGGCGGACTGGTCGTCGAGGGCCGCGTGCCCCTCCAGGCCCTCGGGGGTGAACACCTCGTCCCAGTAGTCGCTGATCCGTCCCCCTGACCAGCGGTAGCGGCGGCGGCTCGCGAGCCCCATCGGCTGGGCGTGGGTGGCCGCGAAGAACGGCTCGGCCGCGGGGGAGCGCCAGTCGAGCAGCAGCCGGCGCCCCGTGCTGTCGGTGAGGCCGAGGCGTCCGACGTAGGCGGGCTCGGCGGGCTCGGCGTCATCCGCGCCGACGATCCGTCCCAGGCACAGGTCCAGGCCGAAGCGGCGCAGGGTGCGCAGGCGGGCGGACAGCCGGTGGATCTCCGCGTCCCGGTCCATCGCCGCCCGGCCGAGGCCGCCGGGCGCCCTGCGGGCGGCGGCGAGCTGGTCGGACAGTTCGGCGATCGTCTGCTCCAGGGTCTTGGCGATGGCCGCGAAGTGCCGTTCGTCGGCGGCGATGAGACGCGGGTCGGCCTTGGCGGCGAGGTGATCGGGCAGGGCGAAGGCGCTGTCCGACGCCGTGGTGGTGGTCAGTGGGTGCACGTCAGTGGCTCCGATCCGGTCGTCACCGCGCGACCCATGGGTGACGAAGGCGCACGTACGTCGCTCGTCGCCCATGACCGCGGTTTCGGGTTTCGGCCAGCGATTGTGCGGCACGACCGGGGCCTTGCGGCAAGACCCCCCGTGTGCTATAGCTTGGGCATGGCAGGAGGCGGAGACGCCGACCTGCCCTTTTTTGTGCCCGCGTGCCCGCGTGCCGCGGCCCGCGTCATGACCTGCTCCGTGTCTGGCTTCGTGTCCGGTTCCGCGTCCTGGTTCGTTCCGGTTCCGCGTCCTGTTCCCCCATGCCGCTCCGGGGACCCGCCGATGGCCTTCGCCGCCACCCCGCTCTCGCGCCCCGTCGTCGACGCCGTCGTCACCGCCTGGGGCCACCTGCCCGACCTCCCGGCGCGCCGACCCGACGAGGACGACGCGTGGCGCCGGGCCGTCCGGCTCCACGGGGGTGAGGAGTCCGCCGCGTTCCGGCTGCGCGAGCTCGTGGTGCGGGTCGGCCCGCGCGGGCGCTCCCGCGAGGAGGCGGAGTGGTGCCACGCCGTCGCCCGACGGGCGGCCGGGGGCGGTGTGAGCGAGGCCGTGGCCCCGGTGCCCACCCGCCACGGCGGCACGGTGGTGAGCGTCGGTGGCCGGCCCGTGTCGCTGTGGCCGTACGTCGAGGGCGGCTGGGCCGACCGGGACGACCCCACCCAGCGCGTTGAGGCCGCCCGCCTCCTCGGCCGGCTTCACCGGGCCCTGCTCTCCGCCTCGCTCTCCGCCTCGCCTCCCCTCCCGGCCCGGCCCGTCCCCAGCCCTCTGGAGATCGGCCCGGACGGCCGGGGCCGGCGGGGGCGCTCGCCCCGCTCCGAGGCGGCCCTCGCCGAGGCGGGCCTGGTCGACGACGCCCTCGACCGCTGGCTGGCCGCCTTCCACGCCCGGCACCCGCTGACCCATCCGCTCCACGGCGACTACTACCGGGGCAACCTCCTCGCCCGCCACGGGCACGTCGTCGCCGTGCTGGACTGGGACGAGGCGCTGGTGGGCCCGCCGGCCCTGGAGGTGGCCACCGCGGCACGGGAGTTCGGCGACCCGTGGACCACCGACCTGCGGGGCGCCGGGGAGTTCGTGGCCGCGTACGCGGCGGCCGGCGGGACGGCCGGGCGGCTGGACGAGGAGGCCCTGGCCCAGCTCGTGCGGCACCGGCTGCGATGCGAGGCGAGCCTGTTCTGGGAACGGGCCGCCGCGGGAGGTGGCGGGGTCGACCCACTGGACGCGGAGTACCAGCGGCGAAGGATCGAGCTGTTCCGGAGCCTGCGGCCGTAGCGGCGACCGGGCCGCCGCGCCGCGCCGGGCCGCCGCGCCGCGCCGGGCGCGAGCCCTCCGGGGCCGGGGCCGGACGTACGGGAGTCGGCGGGGTGGTGGCCTGCGCGCACGGCGGACGCCCTACTCGAGATCGACGAGTACGTCGCGGGCGCGCTGCGGGCGGGCGCCAGCGGCTTCATCGGCAAGGGCGTCGCCGCCGGCGAGCTGCTGGCGGCCGTGCGCACGGTGGCCGGCGGCGAGACCCTGCTCTCCCCGGCCGCGACCCGCGCCCTGGTCGCCCGCTTCCTGGCGACCCCGGACGACACCCTCACCCCCTCGCCGGACGCGCTGGCCGCCCTCACCGCCCGCGAACGCGAGATGGTCGCCCTCGCCGCGACCGGCCTGTCCAACCACGACATCGCCGAGCGGATGGTGCTGAGCCCGTTCACCGTCCGCACCCACGTCCACCGGGCCATGGCCAAACTCGGCGCCCGCGACCGGGCCCAACTCGTGGTCATCGCCTATCAGACGGGCCTGGTCCGCGCGGACCCACCGCCCGGCCACGGCCACGGCGACGGCCGTTGACGTCCGGCTCCTCACGGTGTCGAGCGCGCCACCCCGTGCGTCACCGCTGTCACCTCGCTCCGGCCTACGGCCAGATGTGGAAGACCGCGGTGTCGCCGCGGCGGCTCGTGGTCCAGATGTCGAGGCCGTTGATGGTGCAGTTCAGGTGCGGGGAGCCGGAGCAGGAGGCGGACATGTTGGGGCCGCTGACGCTCAGCGAGACGCCACTGCTGCTGACGCGGGTGATGCGCACGCGCGTGATGCCGTGGTCGCCGTTGGCGTTGAACGCCTTCCCTTCCTCGATCCGCTTGGTGCAGTTGAGGTCGTAGCAGGCCCGGAAGCCAGACGTCGGCGGCTTCCTCTCGGCGGCGGAGGCCGTGTTCGTCACGGCCCCGGTCAGACCGAGCGCCAGTACGGCGCCGAAGACGGCCGTGCTGAGCACGCGGGACCTTCGGTGGGTGGACTTCA
Organism: Streptomyces sp. 4N509B; assembly: GCF_052245655.1. Taxonomy (NCBI): domain Bacteria; kingdom Bacillati; phylum Actinomycetota; class Actinomycetes; order Kitasatosporales; family Streptomycetaceae; genus Streptomyces; species Streptomyces sp. 4N509B. The sequence goes on along the minus strand of NZ_JBQQBZ010000002.1, from coordinate 361,135 downwards.
TCTCTTCTGTCCTCACTCGGGTGGTGATGGCTTGGCCAGTCCCGTTGTTCTATCCGCACTCCACCGGGAGGGGTCCCGGTCCGCCGCGGCGGACCGGGGCGGAGCCCCGACGGCGGCTTCCTCGTGACCTCGAGCCCACCGTCAGGGCCCACCAGCCGGGGGCGCCGACCCCGTTCGCGGCCGGGTCTCACAACGCCGCGTGCGCCAGCCAGTGACGCAGCAGAGCGGAGTCGCCGGTGATCGTCAGCCCGGGATGGTCCGCCGGGACGCGACGGGTCAGCACCAACAGCAGGTCCCGCACGGGCCCGGCCACCGTCACGTCCGCGTCCGTGTCCGTGTCCGCCGCCCCGTCGTCGCCGGGACCGGTCCCGGGGCCCACGACCCGTTCACACCGTGGACCCTCGGGCGTCCGCGTCACCAGCCACCCGGACCCCGCCCACTCCACAGGCGCCCACCGAAGCCTCTTCCCGCCCCCGCGCAGCCGCGCCACGGCGGGCTTCAACGCCTCCACTCCCGGCGCGCACAGCAGCCCGAACACCTCGCTCATCGCGCCTGCGGCGAGGTCGGGGGCGACGTGGTACGTCGTTCCCGCCGCGAACGCCGCGTCCGCGTGGTGCACGCAGGTGTCGTACGTCATCCGCCGCAGCCAGAACGCGGCGGGGCCCGGGCCGAGGTAGGTCCAGACGGTGGTCTCGGGGCCGGTGTCGTGGAGCGCGTCCAGCAGCGCGTGGGCGCCGCCGAGGAGCCAGTCGCGCCAGGCCGCCGGCTCGCCCGGGTCCGCCTCCCTCGGGTCCGGCACGGCGGTGGCCTCCCCGGTCCGCACGATGTCCGCCGCCCAGCGGTCCGCCTGGCCGAGGTGCCCCACCAGGTCGCGGAGCCGCCACTCCGGGCACGTCGGCACGGGAGCGTCCGGGCCCATACCCTCGACCGCGTCCGCGACGGCGGTGGTCTGCTCCATCAGCCCCGCCGCGAGCCGTTCGACGTCCAGCGTCCCCTCGTCCAGCGTCCCGTCGTCCAGCGTCCCCTCGTCCAGCATCCGGTCGTCCATCTGCCGCCTCCCTCTTCGCCCTTCGCCGTTCCTTCCGACCCCTGGTCCGGGCCGATCTCGTCCGTACGCTAGGAGCGGCAGTCAGGTGGAGGTTCCAGTCATCGTGACCGACGTCACAGCGGGGGGAGCGGGCCGGGGCGTCGGGCTGGGCATCGGCGAACTCGCCCGGCTCAGCGGCGTGTCCGTCCGCACCATCCGCTTCTACTGCGACGAGGGGATCGTGACGGCCGGCCGTAGCGGCGGCGGCCACCGTAGGTTCGACGAGGGGGCCGTCGAACGGCTGCGCCTCGTCCGCCGGCTGCGCGCGCTCGGCATGGGCCTGCCCGCCATCAGGGACGTGCTCGACGGCCGCCTCTCCCTCACCGGCGCCGTCGCGGCGGAACGGGCCGCGCTCGACGCCGAGTGGGAAGCGCTCGCCTGGCGCCGCGCCGCGCTGCGCGCCGTCGAGGACGCCGACGGGCCCGCCAGCAGGGCCGCCCGCCTCGACCTGCTCGCCGCCGCGCCCTCCGGGCGGGCCGCCCACGACGCGCTCGTGGCGTTCTGGCGGCGGCTTGCCGTGCCCGAGGTGCCGGAGGACATGGTCGAGATGTTCCTCGTCGTCGGCGCGCCGCCCCCGCCCCGCGACCCCTCGCCCGGCCAGGCGGTGGCCTACGCGGAGTTGTTCACCCTGGTCACGGACCGTTCCCTGGAGCGCGAACTGCCCGCGCTCGACCGGTCGGGGCGGGTGCGCGCACGGGAGATCGCGCTGCTGGAGGACGTCGGCGAGGCGTGGGGGATGGTCCTGCCCCTGCTGCCGGCGCGGCAGCCGGCGGGCCCGGGACCCGCGCTCGACCGCTTCGTCCGCGCCCACACGACGGCGTGGGGCCGCCGGGACACCGCCGCGTTCCGCCGGGAGCTGCTGGCCGCCGCCCACGGCGGCGCCGTCCCGTACGCCGTCGTCGGCCCCGCCCCCCGCCTCCGCCGCTACTGGACCCTCGTCGCCGAGGCGACGGGCGACACCGCCACCCTCGGCGCCGCCCACGACTGGCTGCTCGCCTCCCTCGAACGCTCCGTCGGCAGCTGATCGGCCTCGCGGAACGCGTGCGCGATCGCCGACGCTGTGCTGGCCGGCCCGCGCCCACCGAGGAGTGGCGACCCGACGACGAGCGCGGTCAGCAGCGTCAGCGGTCCAGCCGCCAGGCCCGCCACAACGGCCACCGTCCGGAGCGCGGCCCGGCGGCCACGCCACCACCCGCGCCGTTTCGCGTGTGCCGCCGTCCGACGCGGCGGCGGCGCCTCGGGCGCGGCCGGGGCGGCCACGGCCGGGGCACGGTTCGGCGGTGGCCAGGGTGCGGCGCCCACGGGGGCGTGGAGCGGGTCAACGCGCCAGTAGTCGTGTGCCGTCACGCGGAACTGGTGGTGCGCCAGGCCGCGAGCGCGGGCGTGTTCCAGCGCCCACACCCGCACGGGTTTCTGGTCGTCCCACGACAGGTCGGACTCCGCCCCACACGTCAGACACACCGCCCGGCACAGCGCGGCCGGCGCTCCCTCCGCCCGCTCCGCGCACAACATCAACGCGGCCCCCTTCAGGATCACGTACGCCGTCACCGCGCCCCCCGCCCCGGACGCGACTTCCCGCCCCTGCTCTCCCGGTTCTTCCTGCTGATCTCGTTCGCTTCCCGCGCCAGTTGGCGGAGTTTCTTCATGGTCTCGCTGTCCGGGTTTCCCGATTGCCCCTGCTGGCTTGTGGGCGGGGCCGTCGGCGTTTCGAGCACCTGCACGATACGGTGGGCCATGTCATCAACCTCCTACCGGTTGAGGCCACGCCCCCGGACGCCAGGAACGTCGCGGGGGTATTCCTGTGACCATGTCTCGTTCGCCGGTGTCAGGCATCGCTGCCCGCACTTTTCTCGTCCCCATTCCAACGCACCATCCGCTAGGCTGGCGGGACTTGTGCGGCTTCGTGCAAGTCGTCTACATGCGGCGATGCGGCGCTGGTCATCATGACGAGAGGTCAGGGCGTTGGACGAGACGATGGCTCCCGAGCACATGAGTCCCGAATACCTCAATCCACTTCAGCGCTACGGACGCTACGTCAGAACGGTCCCGGGCAGAACGCAGGATCACGCAGAAGCAACTCGGCCGTGCCGCCGGCTACTCGGAGAGCTACGTCAGCCGGGTTGAGGCAGGGGAGTACGCACCTACCGCGAAATTCGCACAGGGATGCGACAGGGCGTTCGGGACGGGCCGGCTCTTCGCCGATCTGCTGGCGCGGATCGACGAGGCGGACCACCCGTCGTGGTTTCTTCCCTATGTCGAACTTGAGCGAAAGGCTTCGCGCATCCTCGACTACTCGACGACGAGCATCATGGGCATGCTGCAGACCGAGGACTATGCGCGTTCGATCTACCGAGCGCGATACCCGCATGAACGTGCCGACGTGATCAAGGGCAAGGTGGATGCTCGCCTACGGCGTCGAGAGGTGATGGAGCGGAAGAGTCCCCCCATGCTGTGGGTCATCCTGCATGAGGCGTGCCTGCGGACCGTTGTGGGGGGACGGCGCGTCATGGCTGGACAGCTCGCGCATCTGGTGAAGCAGGCGGATTCGCCGAACATTGATCTCCAGGTCATGCCCTTTGCGGCGGGAGCCGCAGCCGCACACCTGTTGCCGTACACGCTCCTGATGTTCGAAACCTCGCCCACCGTCGTCTACTCGGACGGTCCGCAGGGTGGCAGACTGCACGAAAAGACGGCAACCGTAGTGGATGGTCTGAACAACTATGATCGGCTGAGGGCTAACGCACTACCTCCCGATGATTCGGTTGTCCTGATCACGACCTTGTGCGAGGAGTACACGTCATGAGCGCTGACTTCGAACTGACCGGAGCCGGGTGGGTCACGTCGTCCTACAGCGGGTCAGACGGTGGACAGTGCGTGGAGGTCTCCCTCAGCTTCGCGGGGTCGGGCGTCGTACCTGTCCGTGACAGCAAAGACCCCCGTGGCGGGACGCTGGTGCTCCCGGCAGGCGGCTGGTCGTCGTTCGTCGCGGCCGTCAGGGGCGGGGAACTGCCGCCCGCTGCCTGAAGCCTCTCACCACGCCATCCGAACAGCGGCCCCCGTCACCACGGGGGCCGTCGACGTTACGTGCTCGGGCGATCCGACCTGTACCGTCGAGACGGTCGGCGGTCGGTGCCACGGGGGATTCGCATCAGACGCCGGACTCGGCGAAGACCTCGACAGGGCACTGGGCCCTGCCTGCACGCCCGATCCGAGCGTCGGTCGTGACCAGCGGCACGTCAAGTCCCTCGGCTAGGGCCACGTACGTGGCGTCGTACGGCGACAGGTTGGTCCAGAGCTCACGAACACGCGCTAAAACCGGCATGTGCTCCATCCTCCTGACGGGCAGCTGGCTGAAGAGGTCCCATGCCGCATCGAGTTCGGCGTCGCTCAGCTTTCCCCCGCGATGGCGCCCGCGCAGCGCGGAGGCAACCTCGACATCGAGCAGGTATGGCGCGACCAGGCGCTCTGACTCAGCACGCTTGCGCACCGCCTCGCCGATCGGCCCGGCGTCGGCCACCAGGTGCACGACCGCGCCCGCGTCCACCACGATCACGTGCGCTCCCGCTCTGACGCGATGTCGGCCAGCACCTCGCTCGTGGACAGCCGCGCGGTCACCCTCTCCCGGATGCGTGCGATGACGTCCTCGGTGGTCGGGGTGGCCGCCTCTTCCTCCAGCAGTGTCCGAGCGTATGCCTGGAGTGACTGTCGGTTGCGGGCGGCTCGTATCTTGAGCTCGGCCATCGCTTCATCGGACAGGTCGCGCACGTAGAGAGTAGCCATGCGACAAGAATAGTCGCATTGCTTGCAGAATGCTGGCTTCCGGGAAACGGTAGGCGGAGCCACGGCGGGTATCCGGCTGGCCGGGTCAGTAGCGGGAGGTCGGCGGCTGGGTGACGGTGGCCTGGGGGAGGGCGTCGTGGTGGGTGGCGTGGAGGTCGCCCTCCACCTCCACCGAGCGCAGGGACCCCAGCTCGCGCAGCGGGGAGAGGTCCACCGCCCCGCTGCCCCGGGGGTCGTATCCCACGAGGCGGAGCTTCGCCAGCTCCGGGAGAAGGGTGGCGAGGCCCTTCAGATCCGTGTGCTCGTCCACCCCGTAGAGCCGCAGCTCGTCGACCTGCGGAAGGCTGAGGCCGCTCTCGCGGAGAGCGTGCAGCGTGCGCGGGGGTATCCACAGGCTCGTGAGCGCGGGCAGACCGGCGATGGCCGCGAGGCTCGCCCGGGTCGGGGGGTGGTCGTCGTCGAGGATGGTCAGCCTGGTCAGCCCTGGCCATGCGCTGATGCCGGTGAGGTCGGTGATTCTGGAGGGCAGCACCAGGTCGGTGAGCGGCGCCCGGGTCGGCAGCCTGTCGAGGTCCGTGATCGGCACGCCGTCGCCCACGTAGAGGGTGCGGAGCTCGGGCAGGTCGTTCAGGCAGCGGAGGTCGTGCAACTCGGGCAGCAGGCGCAGCAGCAGGTCGTCCAGCGACGTCAGCGTCGTCAACGGGGAGAGGTCCGTGATCTCCGGTCCGTCGATGACGGAGAGGCGTGTCAGGGAGCGGAAGCGTTCGAGGAACGCCAGGCTCGCGATCTTCCCGCAGCTGAGCGTCAGCTCCCGCAGCCGCGTCGATCCCACGGCCCCGAGGATCTGCGCCTCGGTGAAGCCCGAGAGAAACGCCAGGTAGGGGTGGTCCGGCAGGGTGGTGCGGAGGGCGTCCAGCTCGGCCTCGGTGTGCAGTTGGAGGCGGGGCGCGCCCTCATGGGAGAGGCCCGCGAGGATCTGCGTCCCGAAGCGCTCGTGGTCGAAACGGCTCCAGTCCCTGAGGAGCCGCCCCCGGACCCTCACGGCGGGGTGGTCGCGGAACGGGACGAGTCGGCGCAGCGCCGCGTCTCCTCCGACCTGGTGGGCGACCTCCACCACCGCCCACGCCTCGTCCTCCGTCAGCCCGTCGGGCCCTGGCAGCAGCTCCAGTGCCACCGGGCCGACGGCCGCGAGCGACCGCGCCTCCTCGTACGTCCTCGGCGGGATCAGCGCGGCGGCCCGCCGCTCCACCTCCTCCCGCACCCCGGGGTCGAGTTGGGTGGCGTGCTCCAGGCAGGCCATGGCGAGCAGGTGGAGGCGGACGCGGTGCTTCCTCACCGTGTCGCCGCGCTTGACCAGCTGTGTCAGCAGCCGCTTCCGCTCGTCGGGCCGGGCGTGGGCCACGGCCATGCGGACGACGTCCTCCCACTGGTCGAGGTGGGCGTGCCGCACGAGCAGCGGGAAGTCCCGGTTCTCCACGACGGCGCGGGCGGCCAGGTAGTCCTGGAAGGTGCGGTGGACGAAGTCGACGACGTCCGGGGCGGGTTCGCGCAGCAGGCCGGAGCGGTCCAGCAGGTAGCGGTAGACGTCCTCGGCCGTGCCCGAGGCGGCGTCGCGCCGCATCGTCGGCAGGACCTGGTCGATCAGCTCGACGGCGTCGGCGCGTTCCATCTGGGAGTGGCCGTTGCGTATCAGCCAGTACGCCAGCCGCTCCAGGATCAACGCCTGCGACCTGGCGTCCATCCGCTGGCCGTGGTCGATGCCCCGCTGCCGGTCGCGTCGCTCCAGCAGCATCCGCAGCGCCGCCTCGTACAGCTCCTCGCGGCCCTGCGGCAGGTAGCCGTGGCTCGCCCGGTGGAGGGCGCAGATCAGGCCGCACATCAGGGGGTTGGTGGCGAGCCGGGCGAGGTCGGAGCGGCTGTGGATCGCGGCCAGCAGGGCGTCGGCCCGCTCCTGGCCCGCGTCGGCCGCGCGGTGCCAGCGTTCGACGAAGGCGGCGACGTCCTCCCTGCTCATGGGGGCGAGCGACAGCTCGCCGAAGCCCTCGGCGGCGAGCCAGTCCTCGCGGACGGCGGAGGGGCGCGCGGTGACGAGGCAGACGGTGCCGGGGAACGCGGCGAGCAGCTCCCGCAGCCACCTGCGTGTGTCGTCCCGCTGCTCCTCGGGCACCTCGTCGATGCCGTCGACCAGCAGCAGCGCGCGGCCGTCGGCGAGGACCCGCTCCGCCCAGCCGGACGGCGGGGTGTGTGGGCAGCCGACGGCGCTGAGGAAGTCGCGGGGGGCGGGGAGCGCGCCGCCGGCGCGGGTGAGGGTGCGCAGCGGGAGGACGAACGGGACGCGGCCGAAGAGGAGGTGGACCAGCTCCCCGCCGAGGCGGTGTTCCGCCGTGGTGACGGCGAGCCACTGCACCAGGGTGGTCTTCCCGGCGCCCGCGACGCCGCGCAGCAGCACCCGTTCGCGTCCGGCCAGGGCCTGTTCGGCGCGCTGGGGCGGGCCTGGCAGCCCGCGCCGGTCCTCGTGACCGGCCTCGGGGCCCGCGTCCGTCGCGTGCGGGCCGCTCTCGGTGGTCTCCAGGCTGAGGTAGGCGTCGTCCAGCGGCCACTCGTCGTCGAGGTCGATGCCGAAGATGGTGAGCCTGCCGTGCCGGTGGGCGACGTACCGGCGGTACCGCTCCTCGAACGCGGCGTCCTCGGCGTGCTGGGCCGGCAGCCGTTCCACGAGCAGGTCCAGCGTCGCCACGAGCCGGTCCGTCTGCCGCGCCTGTTCGACGAGGGTGCGGGCGACGAAGGTGGAGCGGCGGGTGAAGAAGTCCAGGACGTGCAGGCAGGACAGCTGCACCAGCCGGCCGTGGAACTGCTCGGCGTCCCGCGACAGCTCGCGCGCGTGCCGTGAGCTCAGCGCTCGCGCCAGCCCGTCGGCGCCCAGGCGGACAGCCTGCACGTCGTCCATGTCCAGCTCGCCGAGGCCGGCGAGGGTGTCCGCGAGCGCCATGGCCACGGCCTCGTGCTCGTCCTCCGGAGGCGTCTCGCCCGGCCCGGCGGCTGCCACCGCGCGCCGCACCAGCTTCCGCGCCAGCTTCTCCAGGTCCTGCCGGGTGAGGGTGCGCTTCTCGCCACGGAAGGAGACGAGCGACGCGATCCGCACGGGCTCGTCGACCAGGCCCGCGCCCGGCTGCTCCGCGCGGAACAGCTTCTTCACCAGCGGCGCGACGACGGTCGACCCCAGCCGCAGTCCGACGGCGGCGGCAGCGTCCATGTGTGTGTCCCTCCCGGAGCCGAGCGTAGTCGAGGCGCCTGGGCGGCTGAGGGAGGATGACGCGATGGATAGCGAAACAGCAGTGACGTTGCGTCGGCTCGACGAGGGGCTGCTCGGGCGGCTGTTGGCGGCGGCGGTGGCGGACGCCGATCCGCTGGAGGTGATGCCGCCCGTCCCGGGCCCGGATCCTGGCGCGTGGACCGGGGAGCGCCGGGCGGCGTTCCTGCGGTTCCACCGGTCGCGGTCGCTGGCGGCGCGGCCGGTGGAGACGACGTTCGCCGTGCTCGTCGGGGAGGGCGACGGCGGTCAGACGGTGGTGGGGGCGGCGCGCCTCTGCCCGCTGTCCGAAGGGGGCAGCGGGTCGGAGGCCGAGGCGGGGCTGTGGCTGGGACGCTCCCACCGTGGCCGGGGCGTGGGTCGCGCCGTCGTCGCGCTGCTGCTGGAGCGCGCCCGCGACGCCGGCTTCCGCCGGCTGCTGTGGCGGACCACGCCCGACAACGTCGCGAGCGTCCGCCTGGCCGCCGCCCTCGGCGGCGAGCCGACCAGCGTGGACGCGAACGCGGACGGGGACACGGACGGGGACGCGGACACCGTCGAGGAAACGGTCGAGGCGTGGCTGGCGGTCCCGCTGACGAGGCCGGACGGCCCTCAGCACTCCAGCCGTAGGTCGTGATCCTGGAGGTCTTCGACCGGGTACTCACCTGAGAGCCGCGAGCCACGCGTGGTCGGGATAGAGCCGGGCAAGGTGGTCGGCCAGGGTGTCCCGCTGGAGGTTGGTCAGGAGCGGCACTGTGGCATCGAAGTCTTCCTGGTCCTTCGGACGGACCTGGCGAGCCTTGAACAGCAGGACGAGCTCGGGGACCAGGTAGGGAACCCCGCTGGGTGTCCGGCCGATGATCTCGGCGTATGGCAGGCGGATCGCCGGGTCTCTCCGACAGATCCACGTCTCCCCGTCGTGGGGCTCACGGAAGACGTCGAGCAGGTAGCGGCCGGTCGTGGGGTCGCGCAACCACGTCTGATGCGTGAGGTTCAACGCTTCGGGCGATGCCTTCTCCCATATCTGGCCAAAGCCCACGGCGTCGAACTCGAACTCGCACTCGGGAAAGCATTCCTCGATCTCCGGGAAGCGCGCGGCCGGGACCGCGATCTCGATGTCACCGTGTTCCCGGGTCTGCTCACCTCTGAAGAGATCCAGAGCCCAACCGGCAGCGACGTACCAGGGCGCGCGAACCCCGATCAGGCGGCTGGCGACCTGGTCGGGGCGCCACGAGCCCGCCCAGCGGGTTTCGAGTTCCGCCAGGTCGGGCGTGATGCCACCGGGAGGAAGCGGTCCAGTCATCCGGTCAACCCTGAGTACTCCATCCGAGACGGTTCGCTCGAATCGAGCCCCGCCGTCGTGTCCGCCGGTTGGTGCTCGCGAGGCGAACTCCTCAGGCCACGCGCTGGTCCTGGTCGTGCTCGGTCGTGGTCTCCAGGAGCGTCTTGAGGTCAGAGAGCAGCTCGGGCCAGCCCTGGCTGACCATCCCCAGCACGGTGCTGTCCGGCGCGAAGCCGTCGTGGATGACGGTCAGCTTCACCTTCTCGCCGTCCACGCCGCCCCCGCTCTCCCCGACGTCGCCGCCCTGGGGCTCGATCTCGAAGGCGACCTTCGACCTCGGCTCCGCGGCGATGGCGGCGAGGGTCTCCTCGTCGACCCCGGCGGCCCGTGCCCAGCCGGGTGTGAAGGTGTGCCAGGTGTAGGCGAGGCGGCGGTAGGGCTCGGCCTCCAGGATGACCTGCTCGGGGTCGGAGATGGTCTCGCCGCCCTGCTCCCACGTCATGGTCGAGCCCGGGGTCCAGCCCGACTCGAACGTCACGCCCCAGTACCGGCGGGTGAAGGCGGGGTCCGTCAGCGCCTGCCAGAGGCGTTCCGGCGTGGTGCGGATGTACGTGACGTAGACGAACGCGGTGGGCGAGGGGACGGTGGCCGGGGTCGGGGTGTCGTTCATGGGTGGGTGCTCCAATGCCGTCGTGAGGTCGGCGAGTGCCCGCGCTCGCGCGCGGTCGTACGGGTGGATCCAGCGCTCCGCGACGGCGTTGATCGGGGCCGCGTTGAGATAGTGCAGCTTCTCCCGGCCGCGACGGGCGGTGGTGACGAGGTTCGCGGCCTCAAGGACCGCCAGGTGCTTGCTGACGGACTGACGCGCCATGTCGAGACCCGAACAGAGCTCCCGCAGGCTCTGCCCGTTGCGCGCGTTCAGGCTGTCGAGCAGCCGGCGCCGGCTCGGGTCCGCCAGCGCCCTGAACACCTCGTCCAGCTCCTCCACCCCGTCCGCCGTCCGGCCCGACCCGCCGTCGCGGGAGCGAGCACACGACATGCAGCCGTCCGGCTGCCTGACGCCTGCCACGTTAGGCAGCCGTGCGGCTGCATGTCAACGGCGACACCCCCTCCGTTCAGCCCGGGGGCTCAGGGAACGGTGACGACGATCTTGCCGGCGGTGTGGCCCTCGGCGCTGAGGGTGTGGGCGTCGGCCGTGCGCTCCAGCGGGAACGTCGCCGCGACGTCGACGCGCACCACGCCCTCGACGGCCAGCCGGCCGAGCTCCCGCAGGTCCTCGGGGTCCGGGCGGACCCACAGCACCCGCCCGCCGAACTCGGTCACGGAGCCGTCCGCGATCGACAGCACCCGGCCGCCGTCCCTCATCACCTCGGGCGTGGTGCTGACGGCCCCGCCGCCGACGAGGTCGAGCACGACGTCGACCCCGCCGGGCGCCAGCTCCCGCACCCGCTCGACCAGGCCGTCCCCGTACGTCACGGGCTCGGCGCCGAACGCGCGCAGCCGCTCGTGGTTGCGGGTGCTGGCCGTGCCGATCACGCGGGCGCCGCGGTGGCGGGCGAGCTGTGTCGCGAAACCGCCGACGCCGCCCGCCGCGCCGTGGACCAGCACCGTGTCCCCGCTCGTCACGCCCGTCGCCACCACCGCCTGGTACGCCGTCAGGCCGGCGAGCGGCAGCCCCGCCGCCGCCTCGACGCCGAGCGCGGCCGGCCGGTGCGCGAGCGTGCGGACGGGCGCCGCGACGAACTCCGCGCAGGTGCCGCCCGCGAGTGCGTCCTTGCGGACGTAGCCCATCACCTCGTCGCCGACGCGGAACTCGGGGGTGTCGGCGCCCAGCGCGACGACCGTGCCGGCCACGTCCCAGCCGGGCACCACGGGGAAGACCGTGTCGAGTATCGGGTCGAGGTAGCCGCTGCGGGCCTTCCAGTCGACGGGGTTGACGCCCGCCGCCGCGACGCGCACCAACACCGAGTCGGGCCCGACCTTCGGCATCGGCAGCTCGCCGAGTTCCAGCACCTCGGGGCCGCCGTAACGGCGGTAGAAGACGGCCCTCATCGTGTCCCTGGTGTCCGTTGCATCCGTCATGCGGCCCATCGTGCCACCGGGAGGTGACGGGCCGGGCGGGGCCTCGCCGGGGCCTCGCCAGGGCGTCAGGCGGAGACGGGCGGGGACGACGGCGGAGGGGCGGGGGCGGGAACGGGGGCGGCGTCCGTGACGTGGGCGTCCGTGGCGTGGGCCGACGTGGCGTGGGCGTCCGTGGCGTGGGCCGCCGTGATGAGTTCGACGGCGACGGCGAGCGCGGCCGTGCGCTGCTCCTCGGGGTCGGAGAGGAGGTGTCGGAGCGCGAACATCCGCGAATGGAGCGTGAACAGGGCGCTCAGGCAACGGACCTGGTCCACGGGCGTGGCGTGCTCGGGCAGCAGCAGCCTGACCAGCGCGATCGAGCGCTCCTTGAAGCCCTCGCCGATGCGCAGCTCGCGCACGGCCGCCTGGTTCTCGTGGAGGAAGCGGAACAGGGGGGCGGCGCGGTCCATCAGCTCGCCGTAGCGGCGCAGCACCTCCGTGCCGGTGGCGAGGTCGCGCGGCTGGGGGCGGGCCCACTCGATCAGCTCGTCGATGGGGCGGGCGACGTCCTCGAAGACGCTGGCGAGGATGTCCTCCTTGGTCCTGAAGTGGTAGTACAGCGCGGCCTTGGTCACGTCGAGCCGCTCGGCGATCTCGCGCAGCGAGGTCTTCTCGTACCCCTGCTCGGCGAAGAGCTCCAGGGCGACGTCCTGGATGCGCTGCCTCGTGTCCGACCTGCGCGGTTGGCGCGTGCTGCCCATCGTGTCGTGCTCCCTGCCCTTGAGTGCCGGTCGAGTCTGGCTCGCGTATTGCTCACGTTTTACTTGACGGCCGGCTAGTAGCCGGTCTACTGTCCCAGCGTACTCACTAGCCGGTCGGCAAGTAAGCTTTGGGGAAGGTTTCATGTCACAGACGGCGCGGCCCGGGAAGAGCCGGTCCGGGCAGCAGCCCGAGTCCAGCGAGCGCGGCGACAACGTCGAACCCATCGAGAACGTGGAGCCCGCGAAGAACGTGGAGCCCGGCGCGGCGGGCGCGGCGGGCGCGCCGGACGGCTCCGGCGGGCCGAAGCAGCGCAGCATCCGCGTCGTCCTGACGGCGCTCATCATCTCGTTCCTGCTCGCGATGCTCGACAACATGATCATCGGCACCGCCATGCCCACGATCGTGGGCGAGCTCGGCGGCATGGCACACCTCTCGTGGGTCGTCACCGCGTACACCCTCGCCACCGCCGTCGCCACCCCCGTCTGGGGCAAGGTCGGCGACCTCTACGGCCGCAAGGGCGCGTTCCTGACGTCCATCGCCATCTTCCTGCTGGGCTCGGCGCTCTCCGGCCTCGCGCAGGACATGGCGCAGCTCATCGCGTTCCGCGCGGTGCAGGGCCTGGGCGCGGGTGGCCTCATCGTCGGCGCGCTGGCGATCATCGGCGACCTCATCCCGCCGCGGGAGCGCGGTCGGTACCAGGGCATGTTCGCCTCCGCGATGGCGGCGGCGATGATCGGCGGCCCCGCGGTCGGCGGCTTCATCACCGACCACTGGGGCTGGCGCTGGACGTTCTACATCAACCTCCCGCTCGGCGCCGTCGCACTCACCATGGTCACGCTCGTGCTGCACCTGCCGAAGCGGGAGCGGCGGGTGTCCATCGACTACGTCGGCGTGGTGCTGCTGACCATCGGCATCACCTCCGTCGTGCTGCTGACGACCTGGGGCGGCACGGAGTACGCGTGGGGCTCGCCGGTCATCGTCGGCCTGGCGGTGGCGGGAGCCGCGGCGCTGGCCGCGTTCCTCTACGCGGAGACCCGCGTCGCCGAGCCGCTGGTGCCGCTGCACATGTTCCGCAGCCGGAACTTCGCGCTCGTGTCGGTGATCGGCTTCGTCGTCGGCTTCGCGATGTTCGGCGGCACGCTCTACCTGCCGCTCTTCCAGCAGGCCGTGCAGGGCGCCTCCGCCACCAACTCCGGGCTCCTGCTGCTGCCGATGCTGCTGTCGATGATGATCGTCTCGCTCGTCTCGGGGCGGATCACGACCGACACCGGCCGGTACCGGGCCTTCCCGATCGCCGGCGGGGCGCTGATGGTGGTCGGGCTCGCGCTGCTCTCCCAGATGGACACCGGCACCTCGCGCCTGACCTCGGGCCTGTTCATGGCGGTGCTCGGCGCCGGCATGGGCTTCCTGATGCAGATCACGATGCTCATCGCGCAGAACAGCGTGGAGCCCAGGGACATGGGCGTGGCGTCCTCCACGACGACGCTCTGCCGCACGCTCGGCATGTCCTTCGGCACGGCGCTGATGGGCGCGCTCTTCACCCGTGAGGTGGAGGCGACGATGGCGGGCGGCGGCGGGGACGCGGGCGGCGGCGAGGTGGCCGCGGGGGCGGTCTCGGAGTCGGCGCAGCTGACGGCCGACGCGCTGGCGGCGCTGCCGGCGGCGGCTCGGGAGGCGTACCAGTTCGCGGTGGCCGAGGGCATCAACGCGTCGTTCCTCTTCGCGGCCGGCTTCGCGGTGGTGGCGTTCGTGGCCGCGCTGTTCGTCCGCGAGGAGCCGCTGCGGGGCGGGCCCTCGGACGCGGAGGCGGCGCGGGCCCAGCCGACGGAGGGGCCGACCGGCGGGCCGGCGGCCGAGCCGGCGGACGGGCCGGCGGACGGGGGCCCGCGGCGCGACGAGCGCAGCCCAGCCTCGCTCTCCTCCTGACACCGCCGCCTCGGCCGGGTCACCGGCCGGGGGGCGACGGCCCACGGCGGCCCGCGACGACCCGTGCGGGCCGCCGTGGGCTGTCGCGGGGCGTCGTCGGCCGTTGTCGGCTGTCGTGGGACGCTGCGGGCCGCCGCGCGCGTCGCGTAATCCCCGCGCCGGTCCGTGCCGATCCGTGGCACAGTCGGACCCATGGATGCCGTTGACACCGCGCAGCAGGCCGGCGAGTCGGTCCGCGTCGACAGCTGGATCTGGTCCGTGCGCCTGACGAAGACGCGTTCGCTGGCCGCCACCGCCTGCCGCGGTGGCCACGTCCGCGTCAACGGCGACCGCGTCAAGCCCGCCCACCCCATCCGGGTCGGCGACGAGATCCGGCTCTTCCACGCCGGGCGTGAGCGCGTCGTCAAGGTCAGACGGATCATCCGCAAGCGGGTGGGCGCCCCCGTCGCCGCCGAGTGCTACCTCGACAACAGCCCGCCGCCACCGCCCCGCGAGGCCGTCGCCCCCGCGGGCATCCGCGACCGGGGCGCCGGCCGTCCGACGAAGCGGGACCGCCGCGAGATGGAGCGGCTGCGCGGCCCGAAGGGCCTGCGCTAGGACCTCTGAGGGTCTGGCCGACTCTGGCTGACGGGAGCTGGCTGACGGCTCTGGCTGACGGCTCTGGTCGACGGCCGCGGTCGACTACGGCAGGGGCTCGGCGTCGCGGTCGGCGAGCATCTCCGTCATCAGGGTGATCTCCGACTCCTGGCTGCTGACCATGGAGTCGGCCAGCGAGACGAGCTCCTCGTCCGTGCCCATCTCGGCGGCGGCCCTGGCCATCTCGACGCCGGCCTCGTGGTGGGCGGTCATGAGCTGGAGGAAGAGGATCTCGGCCTCGGTGCCCTCGGCCTCCCGCAGCTCCGCGAGCTGGGTGTCGGTGGCCATGCCGGGCATGAGCGCCCCGTCGTGCGGCTCGAAGTCCGCGAACTCCCCGTGGTCGCCGTGGGAGCCGTGCGCGCCGCCCGACTCCTCGTCGCCGTCGCCCGTGGACTCCGCCATCCAGGCCATCAGCGGCTCCTCGCCGGCGATCGGCAGGTCCCAGGTCTCCAGCAGGGCCAGCAGCATGCCGCGCTGGTTGGCCTGGGTGTTGATGATGTCGTACGCGAGACGGCGCACGTCCTCGTTCTCGGTCCCCTCGCGGATGACGAAGGACATGTCCACGCCCTGCTGGTGGTGGATGGCCATGTCCCTGGCGAAGCCGGCGTCCGCGGAGTCCGACGTGGGGGGCGGCGCCGGGCCGGCCCCCGCCTCGTCGTCCCCGGCCGCCACGGAGAGGACCAGCAGGAGCAGACTGACGACGGCGAGGCTCGCTCCGGCCGCCAGCCACCAGCCGCGCGAGCGGGCGGGGGTGGTCGTTCCGTCTCGGGTCGTGCCGTCGTCAGTCACTCGGTCGTCGTCCTCGGGGTGGTCGGTGACGGGGTGGTCGGTTCGGTGTCGGTCGTGGTGGCTTGATGCTTACTTCTCGGTGGTCGTTCTCGGTGGCTTGGTGCCTGGTGCCTGGTGCCTGGTGACCGGGTGCCTGGGCGGGTCAGCCGGTCGTCACAGGCTGTCGGGGTTGGAGCAGGTGGCGCCGGGCTCCGGGGTCTGCTCGCCCTGGACGTAGCGGGCGAAGAAGGTGCCCACCCGCTTGTCGTTGGCGTCGTCCACGTCCAGCTGGTGGCCCCAGGCCGTGAGCGTGATCGGCGAGTCCTGGTCCTGGTAGGGCGACATGAACGAGTACGGGGTGTTCTCGACCCTCTCGCGGAGCGTGGCGAGGTCCTCCTCGCTGGCCTGATCGGTGTAGGTGACCCAGACCGCGCCGTGCTCCAGGCCGTGAACGGCCTGCTCGTTGGTGACGGGTTCGTCGTAGACGGTGGCGTTGCAGTCCAGCCACACCGCGCTGTGGTCGCCGCCGGCGGGAGGGCTCATGGGATAGTCCACGGTGCCCTCGACGTGGTTGCGGCCGAGGTCGTCCCAGCTCTCCTCGCCCTGGACCGGCTGCGTCCTCGCCTCCTCCTCGGCCCGCTGGTCCTCCTCGGTCGACCACCAGAGAAGGCCGCCGCCGAGGAGTATGGCGACGACGACGGTGACGACCGCCGTTATGGTGAGAATCCTGGCGCGGCGCTCGCGGGCCTGCTCGGCGCGGCGCATCTCTTCTATTCGGGCGCGGCGCTCAGCCGCCTTCGCCTTCGTGTTCTTCGAACCCATGAGAGTCTTCCTGCCTTGTGATGCTGAAGGTGTCTACGGGGAAACGCGCCAAGCCGGCGGACTTGGGCGCTACACCCGCAGCAGCTGCACGGGCCCGTGGTGCGCCACGTAAAGAAAAACGGACATACCAACCATCTGATCCCCAGGGTATTTGAATGCCGAAGTTATCAGATGGCCGATTGAGGCGGGATAGGACAACCTGGACGCTCGCGAGAGATCGCGGGCGCCTCCCGATGGCCTTACGGCAGTGTCTGTACCTCGATGTCGGGATAGAGCGCCCGCAGTGGCTCGGGGGCGGCGGTGATCACGGGCCACTGGCGGGCGGCGGCGAGGTACGCGACGTGGCCGGCGGTCGTGGCGGCCGGGCGGTGGGCGGAGCGCAGGATGCCGGAGCCGACGGCCTGCGGCTCGTCGAGGCTGGCGAGGGTGACCAGCGGGAAGCGGAGTATGGCGGTCAGGGCGTCCCTGCCGTGGGGGTGGAGTTCGGCGGCGGCGTCGGCGACGCACGTGGCCGGGGCGAGCAGCGGGATGACGTGCTGGTGCGCGAGGCGGAAGAGGGCCTGCATGGCCAGGCCGCCGCGGGCCGCGTCGACGAGGGCGGTGGTGTCCAGAATTCGCCCGCCGATGCCGCGAACCCCGGGTGCGGCCCCCGTTCCGACGTCCTCGCCGGTACCCGGGTCGCCCGGGGCGCTCGGCGGCTCGGGCCGCCGGGGTTGTTCCGGCTGCTGGGGCTCCTGGGAATGTTCGGGCTGCTCGGGCTGCTCGGGGCCGCGCGTGGGATCGGTCACGCGCCGGTGCCGCCCGCGCCACGCTCGTGCGCCGTGCCGGCACCGGTCTCGGCCGGCTCCTCGATGCCGAGGGCGCGCCGGGCCCACGCCTCGTGCTCCGCGGTCGGCTGCTCGCGCGTGCCGAAGAGCCGTCGCAGGGTGTGCTCGACGTCGGCGGCCTCGCGCTCACGCTGGATGAGCTGCTGGATGTGCCCCGAGACGCTGCCCCGGCCGGCCTGCTCGGCCGCCCTGAGGTACTCCAGCTGCTCGTGCGGGAGGCTGATCGCGATCTTGGCGGCCCTGGCGGCGCGCCCGGGAGTGGTCATACCGTAGTTATACCGCTTGGGGCCCGTGCCCGCCAAGCCGTCCGGCCACGACCCGGGGCACCCGGCATCCGGCATCCGGGAACCCGGGTGCCCGGCCTCCGAGGTGCCGACACGCCGCCGGCCGCGCGCCGCGGCGTCACACCCCGAAGTCACACCCCGAAGAGCTCCAGCAGCTCCGTCCTGGCGAACATGCGGGCGGTGTCGATCGCCGAGGGCTGCCCCGCCGCCGGGTCGGCGCCCGCCTCCAGCAGGACGCGGACCACCCCCGCCTCCCCCTTGAAGGTGGCGCCGGCGATCGGCGTCTGCCCCCGGTCGTTGGCCCGTGAGGCGTCCGCGCCGCGCGCGAGCAGCGCCCGTACGGTGTCGGCGTGCCCGTGGTAGGCGGCCAGCATCAGCAGCGTGTCGCCCTTGTCGGTGCTGAGGTTCGCCGGCACGCCGGCGTCCACGTACGCGGCCACCGTGTCGGTGTCGCCCTGCCGGGCCAGGTCGAACACCTTCGCCGCGAGCTGCAACACCTCGGGATCGTGCGCGGGCTCATCGCTTTCCGGAGCAGAGCCGGTCGAGCCGGTCATCGGGGACTGTCCTCCTCAACACCATCACGTTCGAAGGCGGGGCGGCGGCGGGCGAACGGCGATGGACCACACGCACGCGGGGAATGAGCGGAACCGCACCGC
Organism: Streptomyces sp. 4N509B; assembly: GCF_052245655.1. Lineage (NCBI taxonomy): Bacteria > Bacillati > Actinomycetota > Actinomycetes > Kitasatosporales > Streptomycetaceae > Streptomyces > Streptomyces sp. 4N509B. The sequence goes on along the minus strand of NZ_JBQQBZ010000002.1, from coordinate 342,955 downwards.
TGGCCCCAGCCTACGTACTCTGGGCTGCATGGCCGCGCCCTCCGTCTCCTCGAAGCCCCACCTGGTCACGCGTGACCGCGTCCTGACGGGCACCGGCCTCGTCATGGCCGCGGACAGCGTGCTCATCCTGCTGGTGGAGGACGAGCGGGGCTGGGTGGCCGCCCTCGCCGCCTGGCTGATCTCCCTCGCGGCCTGGCTCTCGCTCGCGCTGGTGCGCCGCCGGCCGGTCCCCGTCGCCCTGCTCTGCCTCGCGTCGGCCACCTTCTACTACCCCGTCTCCGCGGCCGACGGGCTCACCCCGATCGTCGCGTTCATCGTCGCGCTCTACTTCGTGGCCCGCACCGGTCGCTTCGCCGCCGCGCTCACCATCTCCGTCGGGAGCGTCGCGCTGCTGATGTACACCGAGCTCGTGTACTTCGAGGAGGACCGACACGTCGAGCCGGTGGCGGTGCTGCTGCTGTCGGGCTGGTTCCTCGGCGTGATCGCCTTCGGACACGCGATCCTCGTCCGCCACGCGTACCAGCGCGAGGCCGAGCAGCGCGCCCTCGCCGCCGAACGCGAGCGCGACGTGCGGGCCCGCCAGTCCGCCACCGAGGAGCGGCTGCGCATCGCCCGCGAGCTCCACGACGTCCTCGGCCACAACATCTCGCTGATCAACGTGCAGGCCGCCGCCGCCATCCACCGCAGCGCCCGCCGGCCGGGCGAGACTGCGGAGCTGGTCGCCGCGCTCCAGGCGATCCGCGGCTCCAGCCGGGACGCGCTGCGCGAGCTGCGCGCCACCCTCGGCGTGCTGCGCCAGGTCGACGAGGAGACGCCCACCGCCCCCGCCGCCGGGCTGGACCGCGTCGAGGAGCTGGCCGAGCGGGCCCGCGGCACCGGTCTCGACGTCACTGTCGAGACGACGGGCGCGCCGTCGGAGCCCGAGGCGCTGCCGCCGCAGATCTCCCTCGCGGCCTACCGCATCGTGCAGGAGTCGCTGACCAACGTCACCCGCCACGCCGACGCCCGCCGCGCCGTCGTGCGCGTCGCGTACGAGCCGGGCCAGCTGCGGCTGTGCATCGACGACGACGGCCGGGGCCGGACACCCGCCCCCGGTTCGTCGTCCCTGGGTGCCGAGGCGGGCAGCGGCATCGACGGGATGGCGGAGCGGGCCCGCGCGTTGGGCGGCGAGCTGACGGCCGTGGACACGGGCGGGGGCTTCCGGGTCACCGCCCGGCTCCCCCTGCCGTCCCCGCTGCCGGCGCGGGAGGCGGACGCCGCGTGACCGCGCCGGGGCCTTGGGGCTCCGGGAATCCAGGGCTCCGGGGCTGGCCCGACTGCCGCCTGGTGAATGGGCGGCGAACGCCGGCCCCCTGAGGTGCGGGGCCGGCGTCCGCCCGTGCGGTGGTGCGGTGGTGGGGTGGTGCGGTGGTGCCGTGTGCGGTGGTGCGGGTCAGCGTCCCGTGAAGTGCGGCGGGCGCTTCTCCAGGAAGGCGCGCATGCCCTCCTTCTGGTCCTCGGTCGCGAACAGCGCGTGGAAGACGCGGCGCTCGTAGCGGACGCCCTCGGCGAGGCCGACCTCCAGGGCCTGGTCAACGGCCTCGCGGGCCGCCATCGTCGCGGACTTGCCGTACCCCGCGATCGTGCGGGCGACGGCGACCGCCTCGTCCATCAGCCGCGCGTCCGGCACGACCCGGGAGACCAGCCCGCTGCGCTCGGCCTCCGCCGCGTCCATCGTGCGGCCGGTGAGGACGAGGTCCATCGCCTTCGCCTTCCCCACCAGCCGGGTCAGGCGCTGCGTGCCGCCGATGCCCGGGATCACCCCGAGCGTGATCTCCGGCTGCCCGAAGACGGCGGTGTCGGCGGCGATGACGAGGTCGCACATCATCGCCAGCTCGCAGCCGCCGCCCAGGGCGTAGCCACGGACCGCGGCGACCTTCGGCGTGCGCAGGGCGGTGAAGCCCTCCCAGCCCGCGAAGTAGTCCTCCGCGAACATCTCGCCGGCCGTCCTGGTGGCCATCTCGCGGATGTCCGCCCCGGCGGCGAAGGCGCGCTCCGAGCCGGTGAGGAGGAAGCAGCCGACCTCCGGGTCCCGGTCCAGGGCCGCCAGGGTGGTGACCAGTTCGGTCATCAGCTCGCTGCTGAGGGCGTTGAGCACCTCGGGACGGTGGAGGCGGACGGTGACGACCCGTCCCTCCCGCTCCACCTTGATGTGGTTGGGCATGTCGATCCCTTCCCTTCCTTTCCCTGCCCTCGTCACGAGTCCCAGATGGCGCCGTACGCCGGGATGCCCCGGCGCTCCAGGCCGTGGACGACGCGCCAGGTGGTCGCCTTGTTGGAGATGCAGATGACGGCCTCGGCCCCGAAGTCCCGGTACGCGGCGTACGCGAGCGCCACCAGGTCCGGCTTGCCGTGTTCCGACGTGTCCCAGATGACCGCGCCGGGCTGGACGGCGCGGATCTCCGCCACCAGCGCCTCGCCGTAGGTGCGCTCGGGCGTGCGGGTGGCCCAGACGAGGCGGGCGGGCACCTGACGCGCCAGCAGGTGCGGCAGGCACGGGCCGATGCCGCTGCCCGTCGCGATGTAGACCACCCGGCGGAACAGCGTCTCGATGTTGGCGACGCCCGCCGTGGTGATGCCCTTCACCCACACCCGCGCGGGCGCGTCGTCGATGAAGGACGCGGTCCAGTCCCCGGCCCGCGAGATGGTCAGGCGGAAGCCGCTCCGCCCGGGGCTCGGGACGTTGGCGAAGGAGTGCCACTCCGTGAGCGGGCTGCGGCTGATCGCGGTCGAGGACCCCGCGAAGGGGGTGACGCCGTGGTCGAAGCGGGCCAACGCCACGTGGGCGGAGGGCCGTTCGATCGCGACGTCGACCTTCCGCAGCCGCAGCCAGGGCAGCGCGACGCTGAACGTGACCACCGCCAGCACCCAGCTCTCCGGCGCGGCCCACGGCGCCTCGCCCCGGTCGCCGACGACGAGCACGGTCTGCACCCAGAACAGCAGCAGCACGCCCCAGCCCCCGAAGCGGTGGGCCCGCTCGAAGAGGTCGTGGTGGCGGGCGCGCAGCGGCGGCAGGGCCGTGACGACCATGGTGACGAGCAGCGCCGCCAGCACCGACGAGACGGCGACCACGTCGCCCGGCGCGCCGTCCCCCTCGACCACGAGGAGCGGCGGCAGGGCCAGGAACCACGCCACGCCGGCGGTCGCGCCGCCGACGTGCAGTCCACCGAAGTGGTAGACCTTCCCGAGGGTCCAGCGCACGCGCAGCGGCCAGTTCGTGGGCGCGCGCGTGGCCAGCCAGAACAGCGCGTTGATGACGTACTGCTGGCGGACGACGACCGCGAGGGCGAGGTTGGCGAGCGCGGCGTGGGAGACGGACCGCGCCGTGACGCCGTCGCCGTCGCCGCCGCGCAGGCCGATCCACAGGGCGGCGAGGTTGACCGCCCACACCAGCGCGACGAGGCGGTTGTAGTGCATGAGCAGCGGGTGCTTGAACGCTCGCCGGAGCAGCCCCGTGGGGGGTGGCAGCGGGGCCGCGCCGCCGTCCGTCGAGGCCGGCGCGGCGGCCTGGACCGGGGCCGTCACGACGCCGCCTGAAGCAGCTCGGAGGAGGCGTACGCCCGCAGCGCCGTCTTGTCGATCTTGCCCCGGCTGGTCAGGGGCAGGGCGTCGAGGGCGTACACGGCGGCCGGCACGCAGTAGTACGGCAGCGCCGCCGCGACGGCCGCGCGCGCCGCGTCCCCGGCGAGGTGGCCCGGCGCGACGAAGGAGACCAGCGTCCGGTCGTCCAGCTTGACGGTGGCGGCCCGGACGCAGCCCGGCAGGCCGGACTCCAGGACGGCGGAGACGGCGTCCAGCTCCACCCGGAACCCGCGGATCTTCACCTGGTCGTCGGTCCTGCCCAGGTGCTCCAACTCGCCGTCGGGCATCCAGCGCCCGAGGTCCCGGGTGCGGAACATGACGTGCCCCCGCCCCAGGTACGGGTCGGGCGCGTACCGCTCGGCGTTGAGCCCCGGGTTGCCGAGGTACCCGGCCGAGACGCCGGCGCCGCCCGCCCACATCTCGCCCGGCTCGCCGATGGGGCACGGCCGGCGACGCTCGTCGAGGACGTAGACGGTGTTGTTGGGCGTGGGCCGACCGATGGTGAGGCGAGCGGCAGAGGGAGTGTGCCGCTGCATCGTGTTGACGATCGTGGTCTCGGTCGGGCCGCAGCCGTTGTAGAAGGTGCGCCCGTCGCCCGCCCACCGGTCGGCGAGCGGACGCGGGCACGGCTCCCCTGCGACGGCCACCGTCCTGACGGCCGGGCAGGCGGCCGGGTCGAGGGTGGCGAGGATGGTCGGCGTGGCGACGACGACGGTCGCGGCCCGCGCCGCCGCGGCCACGTCGCGGCCCCGGATGACGAGGGTCGCGCCGTGGCTGAGGGCGCCCAGGATCTCCCAGGCGGCCATGTCGAAGCCGATGTTGAGGATCTGCGCGACGCGGTCGCCGGGCAGGATGCCGAGGTCTCCGGGCTCGGTGAGGAGGAGGTTGCAGACGTTGGCGTGGGTGACGGCGACGCCGTTGGGCGTGCCGGTGGTGCCGGAGGTGAAGAGCACGTAGCACTCCTCGCCCGCCCGGCGTTCCACGCGGTGCGCGGCCTCGTCCGTCACGGCGTCGACGGACAGGACGACGACCCCTTCGGCCGGCGGGACGCGGTCGGCGTGCGCGGACTCGGTGAGCACCACGCGCGCCCGCGTGGCGGCGAGGACGTGCCGCAGCTGCGCCGCGGGCGTGATCCCCACGTCCTGCGGCACGTACGCGGCGCCGGACTTGAGGATGGCCAGCAGCCCGACCAGCATCGGGATCGAGCGGCGGGTGAAGAGCGCGACCCGGTCGCCGGGGCGCACGCCGAGCCGGGCGAGGCGGGCCGCCAGGCCGTTGGCCCGCCGGTCCAGCTCGCCGTAGGTGATGGCGCGGTTCAGGTGCTCGGCGGCGCGCGCGGAGGGCCGCGCGGCGGCGTGCCGCTCGATCACGTGGTGGATGTGGGTGTCGGAGACCGGCCGCGCGGGTCCCGTTCCGAAGACGCGGAAGAGGCGGCGGTCGTGGGGGGTGAGGTGGCGTAGGAGGACGTGCTCCTCCACCGCCTCGGGTAGCACTGTGGTGTCACATGTGATGTGTCGCATGGGAGTCCAGGCCCTTCTGGTACTACGAACGACATGACCGGCGCGGCCCTTCACCGCGCCGTCGTACACGTGCGTTTCTCCCAGCCCCAGTGGTGCCAGAGGCACTAAGCGACGACCTTCTCAGACTTTGATTGAACTGTGAACAACGCGTTCACCGAGGCCCCAGAAGTGAATGTGGTCCTCCGCGTTCCCGGGCGCGGCGCCGTGACGCGTGGCGGCCGGCGCGACCGGCGCGTCACGGTTCCTCGCGCGGGCCAACGGGCCGCCCCGGCCCGCCCCGGTGGGCTCGCCGGCCGCGTTGTCGTCAGCCCGTCAGCCCGTCAGCCCGTCAGGCTGCCTTCCTCCTCCGCCTTGCCATCGAAGCCACAGGACGCCGCTCCCCTGAGCCACCGGGGACCGCGGGACAGCCTCTAGGCTTTCCCCATGCCGCCTGAGCACCCGGACGACGACCACGGTCCCCGCCGCGTGCGCGTCCTCCTCGCGGACGACCAGCGGCTGGTCCGGGCCGGCTTCGCGTCGATCCTCGACGACGAGCCGGACATCGAGGTCGTCGGCGAGGCGTCCGACGGCGCCGAGGCCGTGGCCCTCGCCCGCGCGCTGCGGCCCGACATCGTCCTGATGGACATCCGCATGCCGGGCACGGACGGGCTGACCGCCACCGAGCGGATCGTCGGCGACGAGCGGCTGGCCGACGTCCGCGTCGTCATCCTCACCACCTTCGACGTCGACGACCACGTCTACGGCGCGCTGCGCGCCGGCGCCTCCGGCTTCCTCGTCAAGGACACCGAGCCCGAGGAGCTGTTGCGCGGCATCCGGGTCTGCGCCCGTGGCGACGCGCTGATCGCCCCGACCGTGACGCGGCGGCTCATCGCCGAGTTCGCCGGCCGGGTCCGGCGGCCCGACCCAGGGCCCCGGCTGGCGGCGCTGACCGAGCGCGAGCGGGAGGTGATGGCCCTGGTGGCGGCCGGCCTGACGAACGACGAGATCGCCCGCCGCCTCGTCCTGAGCCCCGCCACGGCCAAGACGCACGTCAGCCGCATCATGACGAAGCTGGCCGTCCGCGACCGCGCGCAGCTGGTGATCCTCGCCTACGAGACCGGCATGATCACGCCGGGCTGGCTGACGCGCCCCGGCGGCGCGGCCTGACCTCGGCCGACCCACGGCGCGCCCGTCACGGCGGCACAGCCCTGAAGGCTGTCCCGCAATCCCCGGCGGGCGCGCGACGCCCTGCGACTTCCTCCCCCAGACCCCTCCGGGGTCCGGGCGGTGCCCCCAGCCGCGTTGTCGTCGAAGCCACAGGACGCCGCTCCCTGATCCACCAGGGACTGCGGGACAGCCTTTAGCCTGGAAGGCGTGAGTGGCTCGGACGACGGCGTGCTCGGCCTCCTCCTCTGCGGCGACGTGATGCTCGGCCGCGGGGTGGACCAGGTGCTGCCGCACCCCGGTGACCCCGCGTTGCGCGAGGCGTACGTGCCCGACGCGCGCGAGTACGTGGCGCTGGCGGAGTCCGTCAGCGGGCCCGTGGCCCAGCCCGTCGGATACGACTGGCCGTGGGGCGAGGCGCTGGCCGCGCTGGACGAGTTCGCGCCCGACGTGCGGGTGCTGAACCTGGAGACGGCCGTCACCACGGCGGGCGACTTCGCGCCGGGGAAGGCCGTCCACTACCGCATGCACCCCGCCAACGTGCCCTGCCTGACCGCCGCCCGCCCCGACGTGTGCGTGCTCGCCAACAACCACGTGCTGGACTTCGGCCGCGCCGGCCTGACCGAGACGCTCGACACGCTGGCCGGCGCCGGACTGCGCACGGCCGGCGCCGGGCGCGACGCCGCGCAGGCGTGGCGGCCCGCCACGGTGCCGCTCCCGGGGGCGCCCGAGGGGCGGCGCCTGCTCGTCCTCGCGTTCGGCTCCCCGTCCAGCGGCGTCCCACCCGGCTGGGCCGCCGGCGCCGGCCGGCCGGGCGTCGCGTACGTGCCCCGCCTCACCGGCCGGGCCGCCGCCCGGATCACCGCCCACGTCCGACGGCTCAGACGGCCGGGGGACCTCGTGGTCGCCTCCGTCCACTGGGGCTCCAACTGGGGCTACGAGGTCGCCGCCGACCAGGTCGGCTTCGCGCACGCGCTGGTCGACGGCGGCGTCGACGTCGTGCACGGCCACTCCTCCCACCACCCGCGCCCGCTGGAGATCTACCGCGGTCGGCCGATCCTCTACGGCTGCGGCGACCTCGTCGACGACTACGAGGGCATCGGCGGCCACGAGGCGTACCGGGACGAGCTGCGCCTCCTCTACCTGCTCCCGTTGGACCGCGACACCGGCCGCCTCGCCGGCGACGTCCGGCTGCTGCCGCTGCGGGCGCGGCGGCTGAGCCTGACCCGCGCCTCCGGCGCGGAGACGGCCTGGCTCCACGCCACGCTCGGCGCGGCGAGCCGCCGGTTCGGCACCCGCGTCGAGCTCGACGGCGCCACGGGCGTGCTCACCGCCGGGCCCGCGTAGCGCCGCGTCGGCCTGGCCGGTCCTCGCCTGTCGGGTGCGGGTCCGTCGTCACGAGGCACCGAGCGTGCAGGCGTTGACAGCGTGACGCTCCGCCACGCCGAGATTCTGTAGCAGGGCGTTGCAGAGGACCGCCCCGCCCAGCTGGAACTCGGCGATCTCGCAGGCCGAGGCCGCCTCGTACCCCACCGTGTACCCGACGTCGTGCAGGTAGCCGACGCAGTCGGCGGTGCTGGCCTGCGCGGGAGCGGCCGTTATGAGCGCTCCCGTGGCCACCACGGCACCAACCGAGAGCGCGGCCAGGATTCGCCTCATCGTGAACCTCCTGGTGTCCGACACAAAGCGTTTATCTGTCGTCTCTCAGCGTAAGGAATGATCTGGGTCGCGCGGCCGGCCGTTTCCAGCCAATCAGGGGCGGTGTGGGGGGAGGCGTCGGTCCTCAGCGCCTTGTGCGGCCACGCGGCGCCACGCGCCGAACGGGACGTCTCACGCCGGCTGGCAGCGCGGGCAGTAGGTCGTGGCGCGCCCCGCTGTGCGGGTCCGCGACAGGGGCCCGTCGCAGCGCGGGCAGCGCGGGTCCTCGTCGTAGCGCCGCCCGGTGAGCCAGCTGCGGCGCGTCGGCACGTACCCGGCCGAAACCGACTCCCGCAGCACGCGGCGCAACGAGGCGTCCAGCCGCCGGCGCTCGTCGTCGCTGAGGTGGCTGGTCTGCCGGTCGGGGTGGACGCGGGCCCGCCACAGGATCTCGTCGCCCAGCAGGTTGCCGAGCCCCGCGACGACCGACTGGTCCACCAGGGTGCTCTTGATCCTGCCGCGCCGCCCGGCCAGCGCCGAGGCCAGCTCGCCGCCGCGCAGCGCCAGCGCGTCCGGCCCCTGGTCGCCGATGACGCGGCCCACCGCCTCCTTCGAGGTGGCGAGCCACAGGCCCTGGAGCTTGCGCTGGTCGCGGTAGCGCAGCTGGTGGTCGTCGTCGAGGGTGAACGTGACCCGGTCGTGGGGGTGCGCGGGCGCGTCGGGGGACTCGCGGACGAGGGTGCCGGTCATCCCGAAGTGCAGCATCACCGTCGGCCCGTCCCCGCCGTCCCCGTCCCCGCCGTCCCCGTCCCCGCCGTCCCCGTCCCCGCCGTCCCCGTCCCCGCCGTCCCTGTCCCTGCCCTTCCCGCCCCTGGCACTCCCGGCGCCCCCGCCGCCGCCGCCGTCCGTGTGACCGAGGAGCCACTTGCCGCGCCGGTCGGGCTCCGTGAAGTGACGCCCGGTCAACTCACGCGCCAGCCGCGGCGCCGTCACGCCGTGCAGCACGCCCGTGTCGGCGACGTCCACCCCCTCGATCCGCCGCCCCTGCCCGTACTCGGCGAGGACCCGGCGGAAGCCCTCCACGTCCGGCAGCTCTGGCATGCCTCCAGCCTCGGACCGACCCCTACGGGTCGCAAGCCGGCCGTGTGAGGAGAGGGAGGGGCCCGGACCGCAACCAGCGTGGTACCGCCCGCCCACCCCGTACCACCACCGCGGTACGGGCACTGTCCGCGCGGGACCGACGCGCCCGTGCGGGTCGGCCCGGCAGCGTGTCTCATGGACTTACGAGGAGGCATGTTCATGAGTACGACCTCGGCGCGGCCAGGCATCCTGGAGCGCCTCGCGGGCTTCGCCCACCGCCGCCGCTGGACGGCCCTGCTGCTCTGGCTGGTGATCCTGGTGGGCGTGCAGGGAGCCTCGTCGCTGACCGGCAGCGACTGGCGCAACGACTTCTCCCTGCCCGGCACCGAGTCGCAGGAGTCGACCGACCTGCTCGCCGAGCACGGCTCGGCCCAGGCCGGCGACACCCTCGACATCGTGCTGGCCACCGAGCCCGACACACCCGCGCTGACCGAGTCGGAGACCGAGCGGCGCGTCGAGGCGATGCTGGCCGAGGTCGTGCGGCTGCCGAAGGTCGCGGCCGTCGTCAGCCCGTACGAGCAGCCACGGCAGACCATCTCCCAGGACGGCTCCGTCGGCTACGCCACGGTCGTGCTGGACGTGCCGTCCGAGCAGATGCCCGTCCCCGACATCGAGCGGATCCACGAGACGGCGACCGAGGTCGACGGCCAGGGGCTGCGCGCCGAGCTCGGCGGCGAGGCGGCGCGGCTCCTCGCGGCGGAGGAGGGCGGCGCGGCCGAGGGCATCGGCATCATGGCCGCCCTGGTGATCCTCGTGCTGATGTTCGGCACCGTCATCGCCGCCGGCCTGCCGGTCCTCGTGGCGATCTTCGCCGTCGGCAGCGCCATCGGCCTCATCGTGCTCGCCTCCCACCTCTTCACGATCGCCGACTACACCCCGTACGTGATGACGCTGGTGGGCCTCGGCGTCGGCATCGACTACGCGCTGCTGATCTTCGCCCGGTACCGCGCCGAGCTGGTCGCGGGCCACGAGCCCGAGCGGGCCACCCGCGCGGCGCTGGACGCGGCGGGCCGCACGGTGTTCTTCTCCGGCTGCATCGTCATCGTCGCGCTGCTGGGGCTCGTCGCGCTCGGCATCGGGGCGTTGCAGGGCATGGCGCTGGCCGTCGCCTGCACCGTGCTGGTGACGATGCTGGCCTCCCTGACGCTGCTGCCGTCGCTGCTCGCGATCTTCGGGGAGCGCTTCGCCCGCCAGTTCCGGGCCAGGGCGGAGAAGCGGGCCGCGAAGGGCCGGCCGCCGGCCGGCGCCGTGTGGCGGCGCTGGGGTGGCCTGGTGCAGCGGAACCCGGTCGTGGCCCTGGTGGTCGCGGTGGCGGCGCTGGGCGCGCTGGCCGCGCCGGCGCTCGGCATGCGCCTCGGCTTCAACGACGCGGGCAACGATCCGGCGGGATCCACCAGCCGCGAGGCGTACGACCTGCTCTCGCGCGGCTTCGGACCCGGGTTCAACGGTCCGCTGATCGTGGTCGCCCACGGCGGCGAGGACGGCTCGGGCGGCGACCCGGCCGGCGGCTCGGACGGCGGCTCGAACAGTGGCTCGGGCGGCGACCCGGCCGGCGGCACGGTCCAGGCGGCGGAGGCGGCCAGGTCGGCGCTCGCCGACACCCCCGGCGTGGCGCGGACCACGCCGCCGATCCCCACGCGGGACGGGGAGGTCGCCACGGTCATCGTCTTCCCCGAGTCGGCCCCGCAGGCCGAGGCCACCTCCGAGCTGGTCAGGGACCTGCGCGGGGAGCTGCTGCCGCGGCTCACGTCGGAGACGGGCGCGGAGTTCCTGGTGGGCGGGGCCACGGCCGCGCTGGAGGACTTCTCCGAGACGGTGGCGGAACGCATGCCGCTCTTCGTCGCGATCGTCGTCGGCGTGTCGATGCTGCTGCTGATGATCGTCTTCCGGTCGGTGCTGATCCCGCTGAAGGCGGCGGTGCTGAACCTGCTGAGCATCGGCGCGGCGCTCGGCGCGATGACGCTGGTCTTCCAGGACGGGCGCCTCGGCGTGGAGCCGGGCCCGATCGAGGCGTTCCTGCCGGTGATGGTCTTCGCCATCGTCTTCGGCCTGTCGATGGACTACGAGATCTTCCTCGTCTCCCGCATCCACGAGGAGTGGCGGCGGACGGGCGACCACGCGCTGGCGGTCCGGGAGGGACTCGGGCACACGGGGGCCGTCATCACGGCCGCGGGCGCGATCATGATCGTGGTCTTCGGAGCCTTCGTGCTCTCCGGCGAGCGGATGCTCCAGCAGATGGGCTTCGGCATGGCGGTGGCGATCTTCGTCGACGCGGTGGTGATCCGCTGTCTGATCGTTCCCGCGGCGATGCAGCTGATGGGCCGCCACGCGTGGTGGCTGCCGGCGCCGCTGGCCCGGCTGGTGCCGACGGTCGAGCTCGAACGGCACGGCGCGCCCACGGCACGCTGACGCGCCCGAGGCACGACGGCGCACGCCATGCGCACGGCAGTGCACGGACGCACCGCCGCGCTCCGCGGCGCGCGGCACCGCGTCGCGTCGCACCGCGTCGCACCGCGTCGCACCGCACACACCGCGTCGCGTGGCGCCTCACGGCGTCGCGCGGCGCGTGCGGCGTCCGGCCACCGGGGTGTGCGGCATCCGCCATGCCGCCGCCCGCCGCAGTGCCGGCTCAGCCCGCCGGACGGGACGCGCCGGCACCCGACACGGGACCGGGACGCAGGACCAGGACACAGGACCGGGACGCGGGACCGCGTCCCGGTCCCGCACGTCGGGACACGCGTCCTCCGCGCCATGCGGCGTGACGATGCGGCGTGGGACGCATCGTCGCCGCCCTGCCACCGACCGCCGTCGTCACCCTGCCGTGGTGAACGGCTCTCCCCCCGCCGTCCCCGCCGTCGGTGGCGCGTGGTGTCCGGGTCCGCCGGCCCGTTCGCCGGTGGACCCGCCTACCGTGGCACCGGCCAGGCCGCGCCGTGGCGCAGCGAGGCGTACGCCGACTCGACGACCGCCGGGCTCGGCGTCTCGTCCAGCCCGAGGTCGTCGCCGGCGTTCCGCAGCACCGTCGTCACGACGTCGACCGCCCGGGACAGGCGCGGCACCACCTCGTCCGGGGCCGCGGCGCGGACCGCGTGGGCCTGGCGGATGACGTCGGTGAAGACCGACTGCACCCGCTTGTAGGCGCGGTACCGCGGCAGGTCCTCCTCGAGCCCGTCCGCCGCGCCCGGCAGGCTGCCGGTCACCGCCGTCGCCCAGCGCTCCACCACCCGGCGCTCCTGAGCCGCCGGGTACCCCATCAGGTGGAGGTGGGTCGCCAGGTCGTAGACCGGGTCGCCGAGCAGGGCCAGCTCCCAGTCGATGGTCCACAGCGCGCCGTCCGCCCGCGCCACGATCAGGTTGTCGCGGTGCAGGTCGCCGTGGAGCAGGCAGAACGGGCGGTGCGTCAGCCGGTTCGCCGCGCGCGCCAGCGGTCCGTCCTCGGCGAGGACCCCGGCGTGCAGGCCCAGCCGCCCGAACAGGCCGTGAAGCTCGGGCCTGTGGACGGCGTAGACGTGACGGCGCGTGAAGCGGATCAGGCCCCGCAGGAACTCCCTGCTGCCGTGCGGACGCGCGTCGGCCGGGCAGCCGTGTACCAGTTCGAGCGAGGCGGGGGGGATCGCCGCGAGGCCGGCGAACCTGTCCATCAGTTGGCGAAGTTGGCGCGAAGTGAGGGGAGTGCCGGGCGGGCGGTGTGCCGCGAGGGTCTCCCCCTCGATGTATCCGTGGACCAGAAGGTCCGCCGGGCCGATGCGGTGAACCTGCGGAATGCGGGCCACCCCCAGCAGCGCGAGCTCGACGAGGAGGTCCTCCTCGCTCTCGAAGCAGCGTGGGTCGAACCGGTGTACGCCCGGTCGGGCGCGGCCCGCCTTCAGCGGACCCATGGACGCCAGCTCCCCACTCGGCCGCAGGATGTTCCAGATGCGGTGGTTCCCGTGGAGCGTCGTGGCCGACGCGGACGTCGGCTCGGTCGCGCGGAGCTGGGGACTGTGTTGGGTCGTCAGGGTGGGTACGAGGTCGTTGGTGTTGGCGGTGATCATGGTTGCGGACTGGGTCGGGATCTTCGCGGTCGTCTCGTTGGTCGCGGCTGTCGCGACGGTCGTCAGAGGCAACGGCTGGCTCATAACGGAACGGTACGCCCCATTCGCCCACCCAGCGTATGGCACGTTTGAATCATAAACGGCGCGTAACCAGGGCATTTCGTTGTGGCGGCACTCAGGCCGGAGGGGCCACGAGCGCGGTGATCACCTCCTCCAGCGATCCCACGACGTGCTCCGCGCCGGCCGCGCGAAGGGTCTCCGCCGCGCGGTGCGCCGGCGCGTAGCCGAGGAACGCGACGCCCGCGGCGCGCGCCGCGCCGAGGTCCGAGACGGCGTCGCCGATCATCAGCGCGTGCTCCGGTGGCGTGCCCGAGGCGGCCAGGGCCCGCAGCACCACGTCCGGGTGCGGCTTGAGCCGGGAGAAGTCGCGGGTGCGCCCGTGGATGCGCCCGCCGACGAAGCCGGTGAGCCCGTGGCGCCGCAGGAAGCGCTCCACGGCCAGGGGGGAGTTGTTCGTGACGACGGCGACCTGGCGGCCACGTCGGGTCAGCGCCGCCAGCAGCGGCGCGGCGTACGGGGTCGGCCGCGCGGTGCCCGCCGCGGACACCTCCTGGCGGGTCAGCTCCGCCTCCAGGCGCGGCACCACGTCCCGCCCCGGACGCCGGGCCGCGATGCCGAGCAGCACGTGGTGGGGGTCGGGGGAGGTGTGTAAGTCGGCGCTCAGCAGCGGAGGCAGCCTCAGTTCGCGCGCGATCACCGTCGCGTGCTCACGCAGCCGGTCGGCCACCGTGTGTGCGGGGTTTCCGGCGAACAGATGACAGAGAGGACCGTCGAAGTCGAAGAGTACGCAGTGGGCATTGACGATGAGTTGCCTCATCTAACCGAGTGTGAGCGGTTGCGCGAGTGTTGACCAGAGGGACTCGAACCACGCCTGCGTCTCCTCGACGAACGCCGGCTCGGAGTCCTGGAAGATCTTCGAGCTCAGGCCCAGCACGTCGTAGATCTCCATCTGCTCGTCCTCGTACTGCACGGTGCGCGGCAGCACCTGGTAGAAGGCGGTCAGCACCTCGCTGCCGTTGAGGAGGTAGAGCTTCTGCACCGGGGTGATGGGGACGCAGCGGATCTCGACGTGCACCTTCGGCACGAGGCGCATCTCCGCCAGCGAGGTCAGCTGGTGGCGCAGCGAGGTGGCGAACGTCCGTATGAGTTGGCGCAGCCTGGCGCGGGGGCGGACGTCGTCGGGGTCGGAGACGAGCCGGGGGAAGGCCAGCGGCGAGTCGGGGCTGGGCAGCAGCAGCCGCACCGTGATGGAACGGGGCGTCAGCCGGCCCGCGGCTATGGAGATGAGGGGGGCGGCCAGGGCGGAGGTGAGCGTCTCGGTGGTGAGGGTGAACGCGTCGATCGAGACGTCCTGGGCCTGGAACGCGATGGCGATCCGGTCGGCCACCTCGACGCCGGCGGGGCGGGGCGCCTCCTGCACGGGCATCGCCACCAGGGCCGGGGCCCCTCGGCCGCGGGCGCTGAGGTAGCCCTCGCGTTCGAGCAGCGACAGGGCCTGACGCACGGCGCTGCGGCTGGCGCCGAACTCCTCGGCGAGCGCGCGCTGCGTGGGCACCTTGCTTCCCCGTTGCAGCTGACCGTTGCGAATCCGGTCGCGCAGCACCCCCGCGATGCGGTCGGGAGAGGGTTGTTCGGGAGCGGTCTCCTGACTCACGGCTCAACACCCTACAACTTTCGGCCAGATGAGGAAGGTTGATGACCGAACGTTTGCAGCGCGTAGCCAACTGGGGATCACACGTATATAGTTGGTGGACAACTGGGCCAACTCAAACCAAGTTTGAAAACTTGATAGCGAACTGGAGGGAGGAGAGGGACCATGCTGGTTTCCACGATCGTTGTCGCAGCCCTGGGCATCCTGGTCGAGCGCGCGGTGGAAATCCAGTACGGGCTGCCGGGCCTCATCGGCCTGCTGATCCTGCGCACCGGCATCCGGCACCGAAGCAGCAACTGCGCCTGCGTCGGTGCCACCGTGCTGGCGATGCTCGCGTTCAACGCACTCTGATCCACGCCTGACCCAACCCCTGACCCAGCGCCTGACCCGCACCCGACCCGGACCAGGGACAGCGGATCCCGGACCCCGCACCCCGGACTCCGGTACCCGGGCCCCGGGACCCCGGGCCGTGCGCGTCAGGCGTCAGGCGGCGGGCGTCAGACCACGGGCGTCGGACCCACGGGCGTCGGACCACGGACGGCGGGCGTCCGACGGCGGGCGTCCGAGGGCGGCGGGACCACGCGTCAGAAGATGTCCTGACACCAGGGCCGGCGGCCCGTGCGCAGCAGCAGGTCCGCCCGGTCCACCGCACCGGGCGTCTCCTCGTCCACCGCGCCGAGCGCCGCCAGCCGAGCGGCCGAGGCGTCCCCGAGGTACAGCGACGACAGCGCACCCGTGTCCAACGTGAGATCGGCACCCCGCGTGCTGGTCGGCACGCAGCTCGCGCCCTCGGGCGACGCCGTCAGCAGGAAACGACCCCCGGCCAGCCCCAACGGATCGCGCACCTGGAGCACCAACTCCCCGGCGGCGGCGTACCTCCGGGCGGACAGCAGACGTGGCACGTCGAGCGGGCGCAGCCACAGGAAGTCCGCCGTCGTGGAGGACGCCGCCGCCCGTGGGTTCGGCAGCAGGTCCGGCAGCAGCTCGTCCGCCGCACGGCGCGGCGCCGTGACGGTCACCACGAAGTCCAGGGACAGCAGGAAGTACCACAGCGCCCGCTCGCCGGCGGGCGTGGTGGCGAAAAGGTCCCGCACCTCCGCGACGTTCGCCGGCTGGTGCTGCTCCCACCGCGACTGGGAGCCGAACGTCGCCAGCCCCTGCACCACACCGTCCGCGTCCCGGTACAGGACGTGGAACGGCTCCGTCCACGGCGCGTTCCCGAACCGGAGGACGCCGGTCTGCCGCTCCCACCACCACCCCGGGCGGTCGATCGCGCCGGCCCGCCCCCGCCGGAACCGCTCGTGCAGCTCGGGCCCGACGCTCCGTATCTCGGCCCCGTCGGCGAACGCCAGGCTCCCGCCGTCCTTCTCCCCGGGGCCCGCCCAGCGCGGGTCCAGGCCGGCCTGCGCGACGTCGACCCGCTGGTCCGTCAGCGTCGTCGCCTGGCCGAAACCGAAGCGGCCGTAGATCCGGTACTCGGCCGCGACGAGCGTGGCGGCCACGTCCCCCCGCTCCCTCGCCTCCGCCAGGTCGGCCGTGATCATCCGCGTGAGCAGTCCGCGCCGCCGGTGCGTGCCGGAGACGGTCACGGCCGAGACGGCGTTCGCCCGCACCTCGGCGCCGCCGGGGACCGTCAGCAGCTGGTCGAAGCTGCGGTACGTCGCCACGCACCGGCCGCCGTCGTGGACGCCGCGGGCCCGTCGCAGGTCCTGCCGGGCGCGCCGCAGCTCGACCTCCTCGTCGGTGATCGTCGGCTCCTGGAGGAAGCCGGTGGCCGCGGCGAGGAACCACGCCCTGACGTCGTCGGGGTCGTCCGTGTCCAGAAAGCGCATCTCGGGGCTCATGACGCCGAGGCTAGGCACGCCCCCGCGCCCACGGCCAGGGAATTTCGCCCCCCTGTGCCCGGCCTCGCCCGGCTTCCCCGGCGACGCCCCGTCACAGGGTGGCGCGCACCTCGCCGACGCGCCGCCCGCCGCCCCGCACGGGCGAGTCGGCCAGCTCGTCGAGGACGGCCGGCGCGTTCACCCCGAGCCCGGCGAGCGCCGCCGCCAGCACCGGGCCGCGCGCGCGGCCCAGCGGGTCGCCGTCCTCGATCTTGAACGCCAGCGCCCGCCCGTCGGGCAACGCCACCGCCTGCACCCCCTCGGCGCCGATCTTCGCCAGCACGCCCGGCACCCCCCGCATCAGCAACGTGTCCGAGCGCCCGGTGCCCGCCACGAACTCGGGGTGCGCCCGCATCGCGTCCGCCACCCGCCGCTCGGGCGTGCCGGGCTCCGCCAGCACCAGGCCCCGGAAGGCCCGCGCCAACCCCGTCAGCGAGAACGCCAACAGCGGAGCGCCACAGCCGTCGACCCCCACGTGCGCCACCCGCTCGCCCGCCGCCGTCTCCACCGTCTCGCGCACCAACACCTGGAACGGATGTTCGGGGTCGGTGTACGTGGCCGTCGGCCAGTCGCGCGCCAGGCAGGCCGCGAGCATCCCGGTGTGCTTGCCCGAGCAGTTCATCGCGATCCGCGAGGCGTCGGCGCCCGGAGCCGCGCCGGGGACGGGCACGGGCGGGCAGGCCAGGTCCGACTCGTCCAGGCCCTGCTCGGCCAGCATCCTCGCCACCAGGACCCTGTGGAAGGTCTCGCCCGAGTGGCTCGCGGCGGCCAGCGCCAGCCGTTCCCCCGCCAGCCGCGCGCCGGCCGCCAGCATCGCCGCCGCCTGGAGCGGCTTGACGGACGAGCGGGGGGAGACGGGCGAGGTCACGTCGCCCAGCGTCCGCGTCGGCGAGCCGTCGGCCGCCAACACCACCAGCGAACCCCGGTGGCGTCCCTCCACGAAGCCCGACCTGACGACCTCCGCCAGCACGGGCGGCTCCTGGCCCTGCTGCGGGCTCTCGTGTCGGCGCTGAGGCTGGACCGGCATGGCTGCGGCACCCTTCCGCTCGTGTCGCGCCGCCGCGTGTCCGCGCGGCGGCGCGTTCGTGTCTCCGGCGGGCCCGTCAGCCGCGCGACGTCGCGTGGCGCGCGACGGCCGCTGCCGGGCCCTGGCTCCTCCTGAGCCGCTCAGGCCAGCAGGTCGTCGACCCTGGCCTCGCCCACACGGTAACGGCGCGCTATCTCGGCCCCGCAGGCGTCCGCCCTTCGGTGCAACGCCTGCCGCAGCCGCGACAGCCGCGCCTCGTAGCCCGCCAGCCGGCCCAGCGCCGCCCCCAGCTCCTCGTCGTCGAGGGAGCCGAGCGCGGAGAGCTCGACCTCCGCCATCAGCTCCTCCGCGAGCCGCCGGTACTCCTGGTGCGCCGGCAGACCCGCCGTGACGTGCCACGCCGCGTGGGCGGGGGAGCGGCGCCGCGACGGCGCGTCCGCGAGGATGCGCGACAGCTGGGCCAGGTCGAGCAGCGGCGCCGCGTCCCGCACCGTGCGGCGGTGACGCTCCGCCGTCAGGATGTCGATGCGCCCGTGCAGCAGCCGCCGCAGATAGCTGAGGTCGGCCTCCTCACGCTGGGCGCGTCGACGGAGCGCGCGCAGCTCGTTGAGGTCAAGGTCACCCACCAGGGTCTCCGGTGAGGGTGTGATCATGCGGTGTGCCCCTCGTACGTTCATCAGTGCTTGTGCCCGGTGGCACGCATGGTGCCACCGCGCGCCGGGGGCGTGCAGTGGTTGAGGAAACGGTCCGGCATGATGTCCGGCATGCGAGCGGTGGTGCAGCGCGTCGACGGAGCGGCCGTGGTGGTCGACGGCGAGACGGTCGGGGAGATCAGGGGTCAGGGCCTGTGTGTGCTGGTCGGCGCCACACACGGCGACACGGAGGAGACCGCCACCCGGATGGCCCGCAAGCTGTGGACGCTGCGCGTGCTACGGGACGAGAAGTCGTGCTCGGACGTGGGGGCGCCGCTGCTGGTCGTCTCGCAGTTCACTCTCTACGGTGACGCCCGCAAGGGCCGGCGCCCCACCTGGCAGGCGGCGGCCCCCGGCGAACTCGCCGAGCCACTGGTCGAGTCGGTCTGTTCCCAGCTGCGCGCGCTGGGCGCCGAGGTGGCCACGGGCCGCTTCGGCGCCGAGATGCGCGTGTCCCTCACCAACGACGGACCGTTCACCGTCCTGCTGGAGATCTAAAGGCCGGTCGGTCGGCCGCTCAGGCCGCGTCGGCGTCGGCGTCGGCGCGGTCGTCGGTGCCGTCGTCGTGCGGGGTGAAAACGAGACGTGTGGTGCCGTCGTCGATCGCGATGGTGAGGGAAGCGTCGAGCGCGCGGGCCAGCCGGGTGAGGAGCGGCAGGGCCGGCACCGTGTCGGATCCCTCGATGCGGGACACCTTCGCCTGGGTCAGCCCCGCCCGCTCCGCGAGCTGCGCCTGCGTCCACCCGAGTGCGGTACGCCGCTCGTGGACAGCCCTCGCGAGCGCCATCGACAGCTGGATCTCCTGCCGAGCCTCGGCCACGGCACGGGGCTCGACGAACCCCTCGGCAAGCTTCCGCTCACGCAGGGTCTTCCACCGGCTGTGACTCATCGTGTCCTCAGACCTCTCCCTCGTCGACGACGCGCACGAACTCTCGTGGGCGGGGCCGTGCTCGGCGACCAACGACCGGCCGTTCACCGTCCCGATGGAGGTCCGAGCCGGTCGGTCGGCGCGGGTTCAGCCGACCCTGCGGAGCTCCCCGTCATCGAAGACGGCGACCATGATGAGGCTGCCGCCGATGGCCTGGACATAGCGGGCGATGACGTCGTTGCCGGAGACCTGGCCGCTCTCGATCTGCGAGACGCGTCCCTTGCTGACGCCCATGCGCACCGCCACCTGCTCCTGCGTGAGCCCTCGCTCCCGCCGCACCTCGGCGAGACGCCACGCCCGGGTCCGGGCCAGCAGCTGCGCGGCGCCCTCCAGGAAAGCCTCGGGGCCGCCACTCAGCTCCTCGGCCCGCTCCCTGTGCCCGCTCTCAGACCACTTGACGAAGCCCGTCATTCCCGTCCCATCTCCCTCTTCCGATCAGCGAGGTACGCCGCGAAGCGCTGCTCGGCTCTCGGAATCGACTGCCGGTACCACTCGTCCCAGTTTCGCGACTGTCGCCCGCGACCAGGAGGATCGCTGCGCGCCACGGATCGAAGACGAAGAGGATCCGCACCTCGCTCTGTGCGGCGGAGCCCGGCCGTAACTCCTTGAGGTTGTGCAGCACAGAGCCCTTGACCCGGTCGACGAGGGGCCTGCCCTGCGCCGGTCCGGTGCAGGCGAGCACCCAGATGGCCTGGTTCACCAGCGAGTACGAGGCCCGGTCGGCCTTCTCCAACTCGTTCAGCCACTGGTCCACCTCGTCGGTCAGGTAGACGTCCCACTGCATGTCCACTGTCGCAGCCCTCCGCAGGTTTAGCAATCACTAAATCTGGCTGCGAGGGCTGTTTCCAGCGGAGGCGAGAGGGCTCACCCGATCGTGTGGTCAGTACCGGCCGCGGGTCAGCGAGGCCGCGTCGGGGGCGCGGCGGACCTCGGGGACCGACGTCGGCTCGATGCCGAGCATCTGGCGGATCACCCAGTCCGCCGACATCATGGCGCCCTCCTGCCAGCCGGGCAGCGAGGAGACCTGGTCGCCCAGCATGTGGAACGGGCCCTGGGCCTCCAGCAGCCGCCGGTACATCTCCTCGTGGCGCTTGTTGCCCGCCTGCCAGTCGGCCCAGCCGCCCCGCTCGAACGGCATCCTGTGCCAGGCGATGGAGATGCCCAGGTCGATCGGCACGGCCTCGTCCGTCCACGTCTCCGGGTGGAGCCTGCGGCCCGCCGCGTACGCGGTCTCCAGCCGCTGGCGCGGCGGCATCTCGCCCAGCCGCAGGGCGTCCTCCTCGTAGTTGTAGGCGCCCGTCATGGTGCCCTTCTCCGAGAAGTAGTCGTTCGACGGGTACCAGACCTGGGTGTTGATGTCGTCGGTGTAGCTGATGCCGCCGTACATCTGGTCGCGGTTGGACTCCCAGAAGCGCCGGTTCGCCTGCCAGCCGACCTTGCAGGTGGGGGCGAAGCCCACCGCGCGGATCGCCTCCAGGTACGGCTCGGTGAAGCCTTCGAGCCGCACCGAGTCGGCCAGGGCCGGCAGCGGGATCGAGCACAGGCAGTGGTCAGCGACCGCCTCGCCCCGGCCGCCGCCGTCGCTGCGCCACCGCACCCGCACGGGGCCGCTCTGCGTGGTGCCGGGCTCGCCGCCGCCCTCGCCGCCCCCGCCGGTCTCGCCCAACAGCTCGATGTCCGTGACGACCGCCCCGTACCAGACCAGGTCCGCCGGCAGGTGCCGCGTGAAGCCGCGCACCACCTGGTCCATGCCGCCGACCGGCTGGAAGAGCGTGGGCTGCCAGAGGAAGTCCTCCGGCTGGTAGAAGTGCGCCTCCCAGAAGCGGGAGCGCAGCAGCTCCTCGAAGGGCAGCGGCGGCGCCGGCTCGGGGGCCTCCCACTCGTCGTCGATGTCGATCCGCTCCCGGTACCCGGAGCGGGTGGAGCCGGTGTAGCGCAGCTGCTCGTTCAGGTCGCCGAAGGCGCGCAGCAGCCCGGCCAGCAGCTCGTCGCGTTCGCCCTCGGGCGGCATGCCCTCGGGCCACAGGTGGCTCGCGAGGAGCGCGGCGAGGTGGCCCCGGGTGTCGTTGGCGAGGCGACGGCGGGGCATCGGCGCGCCGTCGAAGCCGGTGACGGTGCGCACCCGGTTGGCCGTGGTCTCCATGACGTACGGCTCCAGCCGCACGCCCAGCTCGCGGCAGTAGTGCAGCATGCGGCGGTGGTGGTACGGGATGCGGCCGGGGCCGAGGTTCAGGTACAGGCCCTCGTCGAACACGCAGGTCTGCGTGGTGCCGTCGGTCTCGGTGACGACGGTGCCGGCGCGGGCGGTGAAGTTCCGTCCGCCGGGGCGGTGCTGTGCCTCCAGCACGCGGACCTCGTACCCGAGGCGCAGCAGCTGGTACGCGGCGGTCAGGCCGCCGACGCCGGCGCCGAGCACCAGCACGGACTGCCCGGCCCCCACGTCCTGCCGCACGTCGTCCCGCTCGGCGACCTCCCCCGTGAAGGCCACCGCGTGGACCTCGCCCATGCCCGTCATCGCCTGGTAGAGCGAGGTGGGCGCGCTGTAGGGATACTCCATGCTCACATCTCCCGACGCTCGGTCGTCGTTGACCGAGGCGAGCATTGCCGGCAGGGGCCGCCGTCGAACGCGGCGGGGGCGGGCGCACGGAATCTGACGCCCCGTCAGGCTGGGTCGGCGTACGCGGGCGGGTCGACGCCCGCACGCCCGCGCGTGGCGCGGCGCGACCGCCGGCAGGGGTCTGGTGGCGGATGAACGTTGGCCCAGGGTGGGCTCAGGAGGCTGGCTGGCCCACTGCCTCGAACGGGTCGAGGTCGCCGAGGTCGTCGATCTCGACCGTCTGGTCGGCCGGTGGGAGCGGGGCGTCCACGGCGGAGCCGAAGGAGTCGTAGTCCACCGTCGCCCCGTTGGAGGCGCCGTCCTCACTCGTCAGGGAGGAGGAGTACCGCAGGAGGTACGGCTCGCCCTCGGCCGCGAGCAGGTACGTCTCCTCGGTGGTGAAGCCGTCGGCCGCGTCGGACCGCTGGACGGTGAGCGCGGGCCGACCACGCACCGTGCTCTCGTCCTCCCGCATCACCCACGGCGGGTCGCCGTCGACCTCCTCGGTCAGGCTGGCCATGGCCACGACCTCGGCCCAGTCGCAGGTGCCCAGGAACGGGGCGAGGGAGGGGTGATCGGTGGTGCCGTGCACGTACATGCCGGCGAACTCGCCGCCGCCCTCCTCGCCCCAGAAGTCCTCGTCGGGCCTGAGCCACAGCTCCTCACCCCGTCCGACCAGCTCGATCGAACCCCGGCCCTCGTAACTGAGCTCGCCGACACAGTGGTTCTCGTCGTTGAGGTGCAGCTCGGCGGTGCGGCCGGTGAGCTCGGAGCCGCTCAGCGAGATCGTGACACCCGCCGAACCCGCCTCCTCCAGCGCGGCGAGTCCCTCCTCGATCACCTGCCGCTCGGACCGCTCCGCCGTGTCGCCCGCGCCGTCACCCTCGGACGTGCCGCTCCCGTCGGACCTCTCCGTCCTCCCGGTCCCGTCGGCGTCACCGCCGTCATCGGCGCCACCGCACGAGGCGAGCAACAGCGTGACCGCCACCGCCGCCACCGCCACCGTCCGCGTTCCCACCCGGCGTCTCATCGCACTCCCTCGTGAGCCCTCGGCCTCAGCCGCGAGCGCCCATCATCACATCCTCACCACGGCACGCTCACATCGCCGGGGTCCCGCGGCTCACAGGCTGGCGACGAAACGCGCCCAGGCGTCCCGCGGGACGAGCAGCGCCGGTCCCGTGGGGTTCTTCGAGTCACGGACCGGGACGGCGGCGGGGTGCGCGTCGCAGACCTCCACACAGTTGCCGTTGTCCCCGCCGCTGTGGCGGGAGCTGCGCCAGCCGCTCAGCACGGAGGCGTCAGGGAGAAAGTGATGCGCCGTCATGTCGGTCGAACTCCTCTGCCACGGTCTCGACAAGCGTCAGGGACGCCTCAGGCGACAGCGCGACGGCGCTGGCCAGGGCGTACGCCTGCTGGCAACTGCGCACCAGCGCCGGGTCGTCGAGCAGCGTCCCCGTGTGGATGCCCTCAACGTACGCCACGGGCGGCTGGTCCGCGAAGCGCATGAGCTTCATCATGCTTCCCTGAAGCGCGTGCGCCCCGGCGGAGAACGGGATCACCTGCGTCAGCACCCGTCCCGAGCGGCCGAGCGCCGCGAGATGGCGCAGCTGCTCCGCCATCACGGCCGGGCCGCCGACCGCCCGTCGGATCACGCCCTCGTCGAGGACGGCCCACACCAGCGGCGTCCTCGGGTCCTTGAGGATCTCGCGGCGGGCCAGCCGGTTGACCACCTTCTCGTCAACCTCCTCAGTGACGGGGTTGGCCTCGAACGCCTGGAAGACGGCACGGGCGTACGCGGCGGTCTGGAGGATGCCCGGGACCAACGCGAGGTCGAACTCGTGGATGGCGATCGCCTCCCGCTCCAGCTCGGCCGCCTCGTTGAAGTGCGGCGCGTACGGCAGCTGGAGCAGCGTCCTGCGCAGCTTCGCGAAGAAGCTGCCCGCGCCCAGCGCCTCGTCGATCCGCATGGCGTCCTCCCGCTTCGGCTTACGGCGGCCCGCCTCGAAGTGCGCGATGAGGGACGGCGAGCAGATCACGCGCTCCGCCAGCTGCGACTGCGACAGCCCGGCCTCCCTGCGCCGCTCTCCGAGCACCTCCCCGAAGAACTCCCTCGGGTCGAGTGGCTGTTCGCCGTCCTGCTCGTTCTCCGGTCGTCCGTTCGACATGTCTGACGTCCTCCCTTGACGGTCAGCTTGTGCGCGGTCACGGACTGTTCAGCCTACGGCGTGGCGGGACAGGCTGTGAGCGGTTCACTACCGAGCGCCGGAAGGAGAATCGGACATGGATTCCTCGCGGGAACGGACGGAGCTGTCGGCCCTCACTCTCGACGAGTTGCGGGAGCGCGGGATGAGACTCGCCGCCGAGATCGACGCGCTGCTGGAGGCGAGTGGCCAGAAACCGACCGCCGTGGTCGTGGAGTGCGAGATGTGCGCCCGGCGAGGGCCCGCGGCCTGGGTCGACCGGCACCGGGAGGCGTACCCGGGACACACCACGTTCTCCGAGATCATCATCCGTCCCTACCGCGGCGGGAACCCGTCCGAACGCGCCCGCGAGCCGTGACCGGCGGCTCAGCCCCTGGTTGACGGCGTCTGACCTCCCGTGCGAGAACGGGCGTTGTGATGGACGCGGCGGACACCAGCCCGCTCTCCCCGAGGGCGCACCCGAACGACGAGGCACCGTGGTTCCTGAGACCCTCGACTTAAGGGGCGTGGACGGGGGCGCGCCAGAGCTCCGCTTCCCTCCCGGTGGCCGTGTGATCATCACGGGCCTGCCGGGCAGCGGCAAGACGACGCTGATGCGGCGGGCCGTCGGCGCGGTCGGCGCCGCCACTCCCGTGACGGCTGGTCAGGGCGCGCGGGTCGCACGGGAACGGGTGGTGCTGATCGACTCGCAGGACGTGCGGGACGGCTTCGCCCGCCGCCTGCCGCGCTGGCTGCCGTACGCCGTCTACCGGCCCGCCGTTCGTGCCGTGCACTACGTCCGGCTCTGGCGGGCCCTGCGCGCCAGGAACGGGGTGAGCGTCGTGGTGCACGACTCCGGCCGCACGGCGTGGGTGAGGCGCTGGCTGACCGGCGGTCGGGCGTTTCACCTGGTGGTGCTCGACGTGGCGCCCGAGGTGGCGCTCGCGGGCCAGACCACGCGGGGGCGGGAGGTGCCGGGGCGGGCCTTCGGCCGGTACCGGCGGGCGCTGGCGCGGCTGGTCGCGGAGGTCGAGAAGGGCCGGCTGCCCGAGGGCTGCGCCTCGGTGACGCTGCTGGACCGGACGGCGGCGGAGGCGATAAGGGAGATCGTCTTCCGCTGAGGGCTGTCCCGGCACGAGGCGGACAACGAACGTCGCGCCCCACGGGTGTTAAGGGTAGCCGGGGGGTGCGACGGCCACCAGGCCGAAACCGACGGTCAGCAGGAACGGCAACCACGCGGGAGTCGGCTTCGGCCCGGCGCGCTCACGGGTGCGCCCGGTACGGGCTCACCTGGGTGGCGCGGGCAGGTCGAAGGTGTAGCCCCGCGCCTTGAGCTGAGGGATCACCATGTCGACGGCCTGCACCGTCGCGGCCCGGTCGCCGCCGCCGTCGTGCATCAGCACCACGGCGCCCGGCGTGACGCCGCTCAGCAGCCGCTGCGCGAGCTGGTCGGCGGAGGAGGGGTTCCAGTCGGCGATGTCCATCCGCCAGCCGAGCGGCTGCATGCCGAGGCTCGCGGCGGTCTGCGCCACCTGGCTGCCCCAGCTGCCGTAGGGCGCGCGGAAGTACGGGATCTGCGCGCCCGGCACCACCGAGCGGATCGCGGCGCTGGTCTGCTCCATGTCCGCGCGGATCTGGGAGGCCGACCAGCCGCCCATGTCGTTGTGGTTCATGGAGTGGTTGCACAGCGTGTGGCCGTCGGCGACGATCTGCCGGACCGTGTTGGGCTGCTGCTGCACGAAGCTGCCCCACAGGCAGAAGACGGCCTTGACGTTGTGCTCCCGCAGCACGGCGAGGAGGTTCTCCGTGTGGGGCGGGTTCGGGCCGTCGTCGAAGGTGAAGGCCACCGTCTGGCCGCCGCTGGCGGTCGAGGTGATGATCGTGGCGTCGGCTCGGGGCTTCGGACGGTCCGGGCGCTTGGCCTCGGCCGTCCCCGCGGTGCCCACGAGAGCCAGGGAGATGCTAACGATCACGCCCAGGACAATGCCGCGCAGGCGCTTGGCGTTCAATGCTCACTCACTCGTCCTCTCCGGCCCCTGGTGGTTGGGTCGTCGGATCGCCGAACGTCTACCGATAATTTTCGGTGGGCGTTCCAGCAAGCGAGAGGGACAGTAGGAGAGGCGTGATGGTCAGTCAAGGGGGAGGGGCGTAATTCGTTCCGGAAGAATCCGGAAGTCTTTCGGCGCTGCTCCCTCGGTGGTGCTCCGTCGCCGACGCTCGCCCGGCCGGGCGTCCCGAGTCCGGGCGGGGGCCGGGCGCGGGCGTCACGGGGCGACGACGATCTCCTGGTTCGCCACCGTCTGGCCGGCCAGCAGCACGGCGTCCGGCGCGGTGTTCCGCTTGACCAGGGCCAGCGCGACGGGACCGAGCTCGTGGTGGCGGACCGCCGTGGTGACGAAGCCGAGCTGCCGGCCCTCGGGGCCGTCGGCCGCGAGGCGGACGGGAGCGCCGTGCTCGGGCAGGGTGACCTCGCTGCCGTCGAGGTGGAGGAAGACCAGACGACGCGGCGGGCGGCCCAGGTTCTGCACGCGGGCGACCGTCTCCTGCCCCCGGTAGCACCCCTTCTGGAGGTGGACGGCGCTGTCGAGCCATCCGATCTCGTGGGGGATCGTGCGGTGGTCCGTCTCCCGACCCAGGCGGGGCCGGTGCGCCTCCACGCGCAGGGCCTCCCACGCGAGCACGCCGACGGCGGGCGCGTGCCGCTCGGCGAACGCGGGCAGCTCCGCGCGGGGCAGCAGGACGTCCCGGCCGTACGCCGTCTCCCGGACCGTGAGCCCCGCGTCCAGCTCGGCTATCGAGCCGGCCGGCAGGTGGACCACGGCGAGGTCCGCGGTGCGGTCGCTCACCTCGACCCGGTACATGAAGCGCATCGACTCCAGGTACGCGACGAGCGCGCCGGCCCTGCCGGGCTCGGTGTGGGCCCAGGTGGTCTCGCCGTCGTCCACGAGGTACAGCACGTGCTCGACGTGGCCGTGCGCGGTGAGGATGAGCGCCTCCGTGGCGTGGCCCGGCGGCAGCTCGCTGACGTGCTGCGTGAGGAGGAGGTGCAGCCACTCCAGCCGCTGCGGCCCCGTGACGGCGACGACGCCCCGGTGTGAGAGGTCGACGAAGCCCTCGCCGCGCGCGAGGGCGCGCTGCTCGCGGAAGAGCTCGCCGTAGTGCGCGGCGACGCCCGCGTCCGGCTCCTCGGCGGCGACCGCGCCCGGAAGCGCGAGGAGCGGACTCGCGTACCGCGCCTCCGTGGCGTCCGTCGCCTCCGTCGTGCTGTCCGGGTGCGCCGGGTCCTGGGGGTGAGCCGAGTTCGCCATGCTCCTCAGCGTACGCCGGGGCCGTGACATCCCCGGCGGCGCGGCGGTGTGCCGCCTCCCGCTACGCCTGCTCCTCCGACTCCCGCGTCGCGCAGTCGCGGCAGCGGCCCAGGATCGCGAAGTGCCGCATGTCCGTGTCGAAGCCGAACGTCTCGCGCAGCCGCGTGGTGAGCGGCTCCGCGACGTCCATGTGGGCCTCGATCACGCGCTTGCAGTCGCGGCACTTCAGGTGGATGTGGTCGTGCCGCTCGGCGAGGTGGTACGTGGGGGCGCCGTGGCCGCCGAGGTGGGCGTGGGAGACGAGGCCGAGCTCCTCCAGCAGGTCGAGGGTCCGGTACACCGTCGAGATGTTGACGCCGTCGGCCGTCCGGCGGACCTCGGTGAGGATGTCGTCCGGGGTGGCGTGCTCCAGCCGGTCCACGGCCTCCAGCACCAGCTGCCGCTGCGGGGTCAGCCGGTAACCGCGGTTGCGCAGGTCGGTCTGCCAGTCGGTGCTCACCACGGCTCCAGTCTAGGCCCGTGCAAGCGGCACGGACCCCGTCCGAGGGGATCGACGGGGTCCGTGCGTAGGAGGCGACTCCTATGGTGCTGCCTCGCGCGTCAAAGTTCCGTAAGTGCCACGCGCGTCGTGACGCCGCGCGAGCCCGCGCGGTGACGTGGGAGGGCGCGGCGCGAGGGGGAGGAGGCGGGCCGGGGAGCGGACGAGACGGGGTGGGGCGGGCGGAGATGCGGGGATACGGGGAGATGGACGGCCGTTGTCGGGATCGTCGTCGGCTCCTCGTGCGAGGATGCAGGCGAGGAACCGGGCGTCGAGGTGTGGCGCTGGGCAGCAGACGGGCGCGCCGAAGGGAGCTGGGATGGATCTGGGACTGGCCGAGCGGGTGTACGTGGTCACCGGAGGCAGCAAGGGTCTGGGGTTCGCGACCGCCGCCGCGCTGGTGGCCGACGGGGCCCGCGTGGTGGTCGCCTCGCGTGACGAGAAGAACATGGCCGAGGCGGTGACCCGGCTGGAGGAGCAGGGAGCGGCCGGCAGGGCCGTCGGCATCGCCGCCGACCTGGCCGACCCCGAGGCGGCCACCCGGCTCGCCGACGCCACCCTCGCCCGCCACGGGCGGCTGGACGGCGCCCTGATCTCGGTGGGCGGCCCGCCGCCGGCGCGCGCGGCCGACGCCACCGACGGCCAGTGGCGCGACGCGTTCGAGACGGTCTTCCTGGGCGCGGTGCGCGCGGTGCGCACGCTCATCCACCAGATGCCGGCGGGCGGCGCGATCGGCCTGGTCCTGTCCACCTCGGTGCGTTCCCCGATCGCGGGCCTCGGCCTGTCCAACGGGCTCCGCCCCGGCCTCGCGATGGTGGCCAAGGACATGGCCGACGAGTTCGGGCCGCGCGGCATCCGCGTCTTCGGCCTGATGCCGGGACGGATCGCCACCGACCGCATGAAGGAGCTGGACGACAGCAGCGGCACCAACGCCAGGAGCGAGGCCATGGCCTCCATCCCGCTGGGCCGCTACGGGGACCCGGCGGAGTTCGGCCGCACGGCCGCGTTCCTGCTCTCGCCCGCCTGCGGGTACGTGACGGGCTCGGTCATCGCCGTCGACGGCGGCGCCACGCGCTCGCTCTGAGCCGCGCGCTTCGAGGCGCGCGCTTCGAGCCACGCGCCGACGCCGTTCGGCCGGGTTCGAGCGGTCCGCCCCGCCCCACGCGGGCGGGCGGACCGTCGTGGCCCCGCCGTCGCCGTACGGGCGACGCGGCCCGTCGGGCGACGGGCTCAGCCGTCGCGGCTCACCGGAAGAAGGCGATGCCGTCGTCGGGCAGGTCCCCGAGGTCGGCGATCCACTCGCGGGGATCGACGGCCTTCTTCAGCTGGGCGGACATGTAGGGCCGCAGCGGCGTCTCGGGGGTCGCCTTCTCGCCGACCCAGAGCAGCTCGCCGTTCACGTACCCGTAGAGCCGCTTCCCGCCGGTGTAGGCGGGGGCCGACGGCGTGCGCGCCACGGCGTCCGTGACGAGGTCGATCTGGGGCTTGCCCTCGGCCAGCTGGCCGTACCAGACCTCGGCGACGCCCTGGTCGCGGACGATGACGGCCTCTATCTGGCGCTCCGCGCCGACGCGCCAGTATCCGTGCTCGGACTCCACGGGACGGGTGCGGTTCCCCTCGGCGTCGAGCTCCCAGGTGTGGGAGGCGTACGCGAGGAAGTCCCGGCCGTCGTGCGAGAAGGTGACCTGCTGGCCGACGTTGCAGGGTTCCTCTCCCGGGAGGTCGGCGACGCCCGCGCCCTGCCAGGTGCCCAGCAGGAAGACGAGGGGGGTGAGGTCGGGGTGCAGGTCAGAGGGGATCTCGATCATCGTTTCAGCGCTGTCCCTGGTAGAGCTTCATCACCACGAGCCCGGTGAACGCGGCCGTCCCGGCCCCCACCAGGACCATCAGGGTGACGAAGAAGGCCTCAAGCACGTGCTCTCCGTGTCAGCTCGTATTTGGCTGGGATTTTGGTCACCAACCGAGTTTAGATCCACAGGGCGGGGGAGGCTGTCTGACGGGCGAGCCGCCGGCCTGGCGCCTCGCCACGTGCGTTTGACCGTTTTGTGATCACGGGAGCTGAACGCGGATGGTGCGGCGTGCGTCTCATCGCGTGGAGAGGATGTGATCATGAATTGCCCTAACTGTGGCGCAGTCATGCTCCAAGGACCTCAGGGCGACTGGGTCTGCGGCAACTGCGGCCTCATCCGTTAGCCCCGAGGTTTTCCCGGTTACGGTGACGCCATGGCCGAGAAGCTGGTGATCAAGGTGACGGCGGGGGCGGACGCCCCCGAGCGGTGTTCGCAGGCGTTCACGGTGGCGGCGTTGGCCGCCGCCAGCGGAGTGGAGGTCTCGCTGTGGCTGACCGGGGAGTCCGCGTGGTTCGCGCTTCCCGGCCGGGCGGCCGAGTTCGAGCTGCCGCACGCCGCGCCGCTGCCGGAGCTGATCGACGGCATCATGGCCGGCGGCCGGATCACGCTGTGCACCCAGTGCGCGGCACGCCGGGGGATCGAGAAGGAGGACGTGACAGACGGGGTGCGCATCGCCGGCGCGCAGGTCTTTCTCAGCGAGATCATGCCGGACGGAGTGCGTGCGCTCGTCTACTGAGACGAGAGACCAACATGACCCACGCACGTGTCAAGGGGAAAGCCATGGGGGACGAGTAGAGGTCGGGGGGAGACCCGACAGGCGTGAACGGGGACAGCAGGGCCGCGCCCCCGCCGTTGGCTTCAAGCCAACGGCTCGCGGGGACGCGGCCCTCGTGTTCGCCTGTCGCTCGTGTCGCTCGTGTCGGGCAACGGACCTGGTCCGGCGGTCGGCCGGACGACGGCCCGTCGGACGGTGGTCAGACGGAGATGGTGACCTCGGTCAGGCCGCCGCTCTGGGCGACCACCCGACGGTCGGCGGTGGCCCCCGGCACCAGCGCCCGCACGGTCCACGTGCCCTCGGCCGCGTAGAACCGGAACTGGCCGGTGGCCGAGGTCGGGACCTCCGCCGTGAACTCTCCGGTGGCGTCCAGCAGCCGGACGTACCCCGTCACCGGCTCGCCGTCGCGGGTGACCGAGCCCTGGATGGTGGTCTCACCGGGCCTGGCGGCGGCGTCGGGGCCGCCGGCCTTCGCTCCACACATGGCGCGTCGCTTCCTGTCGTGTGCGGTGCCGCGCTGTCGCGGCCCCGCGGTCGTGCGGGTGGTTACTTGGCCGGGCCGGTCTCGACCGGAACGCCGACGAGGGAGCCGTACTCGGTCCACGAGCCGTCGTAGTTCTTGACGTTCGGCTGGCCCAGGATCTCGTGCAGGACGAACCAGGTGTGGGCGGAGCGCTCGCCGATGCGGCAGTAGGCGATGGTGTCCTTCTCCAGGTCCACGCCCTCCTCCTGGTACAGCTCCTTCAGCTCCTCGTCGGAGCGGAAGGTGCCGTCGTCGTTGGCCGACTTCGACCAGGGGATGTTCCTGGCGCTCGGCACGTGGCCCGCGACCTGCGACTGCTCCTGCGGCAGGTGGGCCGGCGCCAGCAGCTTGCCGCTGAACTCGTCGGGGGAGCGGACGTCGACCAGGTTCTTCACGCCGATGGCGGCGACGACCTCGTCACGGAAGGCGCGGATCGAGGTGTCCTGCGGCTTGGCCGTGTACTCGGTGGCGGCGCGGGTGGGCACCTCCTCGACGAGCTCGCGGGCGTCGAGCTCCCACTTCTTGCGACCGCCGTCGAGCAGGCGGACGTCGGCGTGGCCGTAGAGCTTGAAGTACCAGTAGGCGTAGGCCGCGAACCAGTTGTTGTTGCCGCCGTAGAGGACCACGGTGTCGTCGTTGGCGATGCCCTTGGCCGACAGCAGCTTCTCGAAGCCGGCCTGGTCGACGAAGTCGCGGCGGACCGGGTCCTGCAGGTCCTTGCGCCAGTCGATGCGGATGGCGTTCCTGATGTGGTTCTTGTCGTAGGCCGAGGTGTCCTCGTCAACCTCCACGAGCACCACCTTGGGGTCATCGAGGTGGCCGGCGACCCAGTCGGCGTCCACCAGGACGTCACTGCGGCTCATGCTGTTCTCTCCTTCAGCGATCGAGCGATGAGGCGGGGAAGAGGGCCGTACCTTCGGGCACGGCGCCCGCGGCCCGGATCAGGGCGGTGGGGGGCACCCGCGCCGGGTGCGGGCGGGAAGGCAGGAAGGCACACGGCGTCAGCCGTCGCTGCCGCGGTGACGACAGAGCATGGCGGCGACGCGGCAGAGATCAACGTCCCGCCGCTTCGTCAGTCCCCCGGCGGGGAGTCCCCCGCTGGGGAGGCCGGCTCGTCGCGTCATGCCGCGATCGTACGGACGCGATGGCGCGCGTGTCATGGGAGTACCGCATCATGAGACGAGCTCGCCCATACTGTGAGACAAACGCGCCGGCCGTCCACCTGGGCGACTCCCGGGCGGACGGCCGGCGCGAGGGGCCCGCCGCGCCTCGTTCAGCCCGCGAGGACCACGGCGGTGCCCGAGGCCACCAGCTCCAGACCCTCGTCGCTCGGGGTCAGGGAGTCCACCGTCAGACCGTTGGGCAGGTTGCTGATCGTGCGCTCGACGGTCAGCTGCTCGCGGGCCGCCTCCGGCACGCTGTCGGGGAGCATCTCCTCGCCGACCTCCAGCCTGACCTGGTCCCCCTCCAGCACCAGCTCGCCCGTGACATGCCCCACGGTGAGGTTCTGGCCGAGCATGCTGGCCCGCAGGTTCACCCGCAGCAGCCCGTCGCCCGCGTGCTCGAAGGCGACCGAGAAGCCGTTGTCCTCGCCGCCCAGCAGCCGGCCGTACGCCTCGGTCATCTCCTCGTAGGGGATCAGGCCGGTGCCCTCGGCCTCGGCGGCGGTCGCCGAGCTGTACCCGTCGGAGAACTCCACGTCGTTCAGGTCGATGTCCAGATCCCGGACGGTCACGGCCTCGCCGTCCACGTGGGCGTCGTAGGAGTCGACGCCCAGCGTCACCTTGTCCAGGCTGCCGCCGAGCATCTGGGTGAGGAACGGGAAGCCCTTGATCGAGACGTCCGGCTCCTCGGCGAGCGTCAGGGTGTCGCGCGTCCGGGAGGCCACCTCGCCCTGCGCGATCGCGACCGCCACCCGGTCGGCGATGACGAAGAGCACGACGAGAATGCCGAAGACGATCAGACTGATCCGCAGCGCGCGCATGACCGTTTCCCCCAGGATGAGCGACGGAAGTGCCGTGAGCGTAACCCGGCCGTAGCCCCCGACCCCGCGTGGGTACGGGCTTGCAGCAGTGCCGTTACAGCACGCCCCACACGGCCGTCACACCACCGTCACCCGGGGAGACGGGGGTCACACGAGGAGGCGGGCCAGCGGATAGACGGCGGGGGCGGCGGCGGTCAGGGGCAGCGCCACCCCCGCGGTGAGGTGGACGAAGCGGGAGGGGAAGTCGTAGCTCGCCACGCGCAGGCCGACCAGCGCGCAGGCGCCGGCGGCCAGGCCGAGGCCCGCGCCCCACAGGCCGGTCAACGCGTCCGCGTCCCCGCCGCCCGCGTCGCCTCCGACGCCCGCGGCCTGGGCCACCGCGCCCGTCGCCGCCGCCGCCGCGAGCGCCAGCACCACGGAGACGACCCCGGGCGCCGGCACCGCCCGCGCCAGCGCCGCCACCGCGACCGCGAGACCCGTGACGACCACCACCGACTCGGCCACCTCGACGGCGGCCAGGTGACCCACGGCCACCACGGTCAGCAGGGTGGCCGCGGCCGTCGCGGTCAGCGAGGCCAGGCGCTCCTCCGAGGAGCCGTGGTGGCGCAGCTGGAGCAGCAGCACGAGCAGGTACCACAGGCCCAGCGTGCCGAGCAGCCCCTCCGTCGCCCGGTCCTCGGGGGCCAGCAGCAGCGCGGCGTCGGCCGCGAGGCCCCCGGCGAAGGCCAGCGCGATGCCCTGCCGGGCCGGCCACATGCCGTTCAGCCGGAACCAGCCGGCGGCCGTCACCGCCTGGAGCACCACGACCGCCGGCAGCAGCCCGGCCTGGCCGAGCGTGGCGCCGGCCGCGAGCAGCCCGGCCAGCACGGCGGTCAGCAGCGCGGGCAGCGGACCGGGGCTGATGATCGGCGAGCGCGCGCGGTGGCGGGCCCGCGCCCTGGGCGCCCCGGTGGCCGCCGCCGGGCCGCTCGTCGCCCCACCGGCCCCGCTCACCGCGATCCCCCGTCACTCGTCCGGGCGACATCGGGGGTGACACCGCCCGACGCGCGCAGCGGCGGCTCGCTGCCGCCGGCGAAGGGCGGCAGCGCCTCGATGGTGGCGCCCTCGGGCAGCGTCACCGCCTCGTGCGCGCGGGAGCCGACCTGCGTGCCGTCGACCAGGAACGAACAGCGTGCGAGCACCCGCGCGAAGTCGGGCCGGTCGGCGTGGCGGACGCGGGCCGCGGCCAGCGCGTCCTCCAGCGTGGCGGCCTCGTACGCCTCCTCCGCCGTGCCGGCCGCGGCCTTCGCCGCCGCCCAGTAGCGGATCGTTCCGCGCGCCATCCGTGCCCTCCCGCCCTGCGGTGCGTTCATCGACCGTTCCCCAGGGTGTCACGCAGGTCACGCCAACTGCCGCGCACCACCCCCCTGCGCGCTCGGAAGTGTTTCGGATATGCTGCGGAGTGAATGAGGATCCGGGCACTGGTGCCAACCCGGGTCCTTTCGCGCTTTCTGGGCAGAGCCGCTCACGTCGTCCAGTCGTCCCCGCCGCGCAGGACCGAGGAAGGAACCGCCCCGTTATGAGCTCGCTGCTTCTCCTGACCAACGCCCTCCAGCCCTCCTCCCAGGTACTGCCCGCCCTCGAACTGCTCCTCCACAACGTCCGCGTCGCGCCCGCCGAGGGCCCGGCCCTCGTCGACGCCCCCAACGCCGACGTCATCCTCGTCGACGGCCGCCGCGACCTGCCGCAGGTCCGCTCCCTGTGCCAGCTGCTGCGCTCCACCGGTCCTGGCTGCCCGCTCGTGCTGATCGTGACGGAGGGCGGCCTCGCCGCCGTCACCGCCGACTGGGGCGTGGACGACGTGGTCCTCGACACCGCCGGGCCCGCCGAGGTGGAGGCGCGGCTGCGGCTGGCCACCGGCAGGCAGCAGCTGTCGGCCGACGACTCCCCGATGGAGATCCGCAACGGCGACCTCTCCGTCGACGAGGCCACCTACAGCGCGAAGCTGCGGGGCCGCGTGCTCGACCTGACCTTCAAGGAGTTCGAGCTCCTGAAGTACCTCGCCCAGCACCCGGGCCGCGTCTTCACCCGCGCCCAGCTGCTCCAGGAGGTCTGGGGCTACGACTACTTCGGCGGCACCAGGACGGTCGACGTCCACGTCCGGCGGCTGCGCGCCAAGCTCGGCCCCGAGCACGAGTCGCTCATCGGGACGGTGCGCAACGTCGGCTACCGCTTCGTCGTTCCGGAGAAGGAGCGCGCGGAGGACGAGCGTGCCCGCGCCGTGACGCGTGAGGCGGAGCAGGTCGTCAAGGAGGCCGCGCGCCGCTCCTGAGCGCGCGCCGCTCCCGTTCGAACGCTCGCGCCCGGCAGCTTGTTCGGCCTTCGGCGGGGCCCGGCGTTGTGCCGGGCCCGCCGCCGTGTCCGGTCCCCGGAGGGTGGCGGGACCCACCGGACAGGCTCTGGGCGGGACTGGGCGGCCTCGGTCGTGATGTCCGGTGGGAGGTTCCGTGTCCGTATAACGGTCGCCGTATCCCATGGGGTGGTTGCGCGCGTAGACTTCGCCCGTGGCCAAGGTGACACGGGACGATGTCGCGCGACTGGCGGGGACCTCCACCGCCGTCGTCAGCTATGTCATCAACAACGGGCCGCGTCCGGTGGCCGCCAGCACGAAGGAGCGGGTGCTGGCCGCGATCAAGGAGCTGGGGTACCGGCCGGACCGGGTCGCCCAGGCGATGGCCTCCCAACGGACCGACCTGATAGGCCTGATCGTCCCCGACGCGCGGCACGCGTTCTTCGCCGAGATGGCCCACGCCGTGGAGCAGGCGGCGGCCGAGCGCGGAAAGATGGTCCTCGTCGGCAACTCGGACTACCGCGACGAGCGTGAGGTCCACTACCTGCGGGCCTTCCTCGGCATGCGGGTCTCCGGACTGGTGCTGATCAGCCAGGGCCCCAGCGAGAACGCGGCGGCCGAGATCGACGCCTGGGACGCCCGCGTCGTGCTGCTGCACCGCCGTCCCGAGGCCGTCGACGAGGTGGCCGTCGTCCTCGACGACGTCGGCGGAGCCCGGACGGCCACGGAACACCTCCTCGGCCACGGGCACCCGTACGTGGCGTGCCTGGGCGGCCTCGACTCCACGCCGGAGAAGGGCGACCCCGTCACCGACCACGTCACCGGCTGGCGGCAGGCCATGGACGCGGCGGGCGTCGGCACCGAGGGCCGCCTCTTCCAGTGCGCCTACAACCGCTACGACGCGTACCACGTCGCGCTCCGGCTCCTGGCGGGCCCGCACCGGCCGCCGGCGCTGGTCTGCGCCACCGACGACCAGGCGATCGGCGTGCTGCGCGCGGCGCGGGAGCTGCGGATCGACGTGCCGGGCGAGCTGGCGGTCGTCGGGTTCGACGACGTGAAGGAGGCGGCGTTCAGCGATCCGCCGCTGACCACCGTCGGCTCCGACCGTGAGGCGATGGCGCACGCCGCGGTGGACCTCGCCATCGGCGACACCGCGGGTCCGACGGGCCCGGCGGGCCCCGGCACGCGGGTGCGGCAGTTCCCGGTCACGTTGAAGGTGCGCCGCTCCTGCGGCTGCGACGGCTCCTGAGGCGGGCCGCGTCACCCGCCGCGGGGTCTCTCGGGGCGGAATCTCTCGGGGCGGAATCTCTCGGAAGAGTCTGAGCTGACCCTCAGACTCCTCTCATCTTCCCGCCGCACCCTCGGGTGCATGACCGAACAGCAGCTCCTGGACAACCAGCCGGACCAGCCGCGGCGGCGGCACCGCGGGCCGGGGCGGCGCGGGCCCGGCAAGGCGTCGCTGGCGAGTGCGGCCGTCGCGCTCGCCGTGGTCGCCGCGGCCGTGACGGGCGGCGCGACCGCGGCGTTCGTCTCCGACGCGGTGCGCGAGACGGCCGCGGGCGCCTCCGACGCCGTCTCCTCCGGCGGCAACGCCACCGCGAGTGGCGTGGCCAGCGGCGGGGGCGAGGGCACCGTCGCCTCCGTGGCGGCGGCCGTCGCCCCCAGCGTCGTGGAGATCACCACCGCCGAGGGCTCGGGCGGCTCGGGCGTCGTGCTCACCGAGGACGGCGAGATCCTCACGAACAACCACGTCGTCTCCGGTGCCACGACCGCCAAGGTGACCCTCCACGACGGCAGCACCGCCACGGCGACCGTCACCGCCACCGACCCCGACACCGACCTCGCCCTCCTCCGCGCCGAGGACGTCTCGGGGCTCACCCCGGCCACCTTCGGCGACTCCGACGACGTGGCCGTCGGCGACCAGGTCGTGGCGATCGGCTCGCCCCAGGGCCTCAGCGGAACCGTCACCTCCGGCATCGTCTCCGCGCTCGACCGCGAGGTCACCGTCGAGCGGGAGGACGGCCAGGACGAGCAGGGGTGGCCCTTCGGCTCGGCCGGCGGCCAGGGCGGCGGCTCGGAGACCACCACGTATGAGGCGATCCAGACCGACGCCTCCCTCAACCTGGGGAACTCCGGCGGCGCGCTCGTCACCCTGGACGGCCGGGTGATCGGCATCAACTCCGCCATCCGCACCGACTCCTCCGACTCCGGCAGCGTCGGCCTGGGCTTCGCGATCCCCAGCAACACCGTGAGGGAGGCGCTGCGTGGGATGGGCTCACAGAACGTGGTCTGACGCTCCCGGGCTGCGAGACTCGTCGTGATGAGTGAGGTGTCCCGGGTCCTGATCGTCGACGACGAGCCCGCCGTCCGCGAGGCACTGCGCCGCTCCCTCGCCTTCGAGGGCTACGACACGGCGACCGCCGTGGACGGCGTGGACGCCCTGGCGCTGCGCGAGACGTACGCGCCCGACGCGATCCTGCTCGACGTGCTGATGCCCCGCATGGACGGACTGACCGCCGCCCGCCGGCTGCGGGCCGCCGGCGACCGGGTGCCGATCCTGATGCTGACCGCCCGCGACACCGTGGGCGACCGGGTCACCGGCCTCGACGCGGGCGCCGACGACTACCTCGTCAAGCCGTTCGAGCTCGACGAGCTGCTCGCCCGCCTCCGCGCGCTGCTGCGGCGCGGCGGGTACGCGGCCGGCGTCGGCCGCCCGGGCGTCGGCGGCGTCGGCGGCTCCGGCGGCGTCGGCGGCTCGGGTCCGGGTGCCGGCGGCGTGGCGGCGGAGTGGCTCGCGTTCTCCGACCTGCGGCTGAACCCCGCGACGCGGGAGGTGACGCGCGGCCAGCGGCCCGTGGAGCTGACGCGGACGGAGTTCACCCTGCTGGAGCTGCTGCTCGCCCACCCCCGGCAGGTCCTCACCCGCGAGCAGATCCTGCGCGCCGTGTGGGGCTTCGACCACGAGCCGAGCTCCAACTCCCTCGACGTCTACGTCATGTACCTGCGCCGCAAGACGGAGGCGGGCGGCGAGCCCCGCCTGGTGCAGACCGTGCGGGGCGTCGGGTACACGTTGCGCGAGCCCCGCACGTGACGGGGCCGCGTGCCCGCTTCGCCGCCCTGCCGCTGCGCTCCCGCCTGGCGCTGCTGACGGCCGTCGCCGTGGCGTTGGCGGTGGCGGTCTGCGCGACCGTGGCGTGGTTCGTGGTGCGCGGGCAGCTGCTGACCTCGCTCGACGGGCAGCTGCGGGAGGGGGCGCCCGAGGCGGTGCCGGTGGAGCGGGCGGTGAGGGACGGGCTCTGCCGGGAGGAGCCGGCGGACCTGCCCGACGACCGGCTCACGCCGTTCCCCTCCAACACCCTCCAGGTGGTCGACGTCCGCGGCAACCGCTGCATCCTCAGCGGGTCGGTCCTGCTGGAGACGAGCGAGGCCGACCTGGCCGTGGCCGCGCGGCGCGGGACGGCGTCGTTCCACAACGCGGAGGGCACCGACGGCGTGACGTACCGCGTGTACACCCAGCACGTCGGGGGCACGCCCGGGCTCGCGGTGTCCGTGGCGCGCCCGCTGACCGAGGTCAACGACCCGCTCCGCTCGCTGGCCCTGGTCCTCGCGCTCGTCGCGGCGGCCGGGGTCGTCGGCGCGGCGGGCGTGGGCGTGCCGTTGGCCCGCGCCGGGCTGCGGCCGGTGAACCGGCTGACGGAGGCGGCGGAGCACATCGCCCGCACCGAGGACCTCAGCGTGCGGCTGCCCGTTCCCGCGTCACGCGGCGGCGGGGATGGCCGGGACGGTGGGGACGGAGGGGGTGGCGCGGCCGACGACGAGATCGCGCGGCTGTCCCGCGCGTTCAACGCGATGACCGCCGCGCTGGCCTCCTCGCGGGAGCTCCAGCAGCAGCTCATCGCGGACGCGGGGCACGAGCTGCGCACCCCGTTGACGTCGCTGCGCACCAACATCGAGCTCCTGGCGCGCAGCGAGCGGCTGGGCCGCCCGCTGCCCGAGGAGGACCGGCTGCCGCTGCTGGCGTCGGTCAGGGACCAGATGGCGGAGCTGACGGCCCTCGTCGGGGACCTCCAGGAGCTGTCGCGGCCCGCCGCCGCCCCGGGGCGGTTCGAGGTGGTCGGGCTCCACGAGGTCACGGCGCGGGCGCTGCGCCGGGTGCGGCCGCGGGCGGGGGGCGTGCCGCTCGACGCGGAGCTTGAGCCGTGGTTCGTGCGGGCGGAGCCGGCGGCCCTGGAGCGGGCGGTGGTGAACCTGCTGGACAACGCGGTCAAGTTCGGCGCGCTCGGCGGCGCGGCCGGGGGCGGGCCGCCCGAGGGCGCGGCCGGGGGCGCGGCCGGTGGCGGGGTCCGCGTGCTGCTGAGGGACGGCGTGCTGCGGGTGCGCGACCACGGGCCCGGCATCGCGCCGTCCGACCTGCCCCACGTCTTCGAGCGCTTCTGGCGCTCCGAGGACGCCCGTGCCCTGCCGGGCTCCGGCCTCGGCCTGTCGATCGTGGCCCGCACGGTCGCGGCGTGCGGGGGACGCGTCGTGCTCCGGCCCGCGCCGGGCGGCGGCACCGAGGCGGAGCTGTCGCTGCCGGGCGCGCCCGTGCCGCCGCCCGCCGCGGGGGACGGCGGGACCGGCGGCCCGGCCGCCGGGGCGGGGGAGTGGGACTGACGGGACTGACGGGCCGGCCGGGGCGGGGCGGGGCCCTCCTGCTGCCGCATGGTGGGCGTCGGGGAGCCGTATCGACGGCGTATGGAACGCGTCAAGGAGGGACGGAATGCCCTTGACGCTCCCGTCGGCGGGGACGGACCGTTGCAGCGTTGCCGTCGCGAGAGCGCAGGGATTGCAGCGGGTGAAGATCGTCTTCCTGGTCACCGACACCGTCGATGTCAGCGACTCCGGCCGCATCGACCCCACCGCCCGCGCGACCGCGGCCCTCGCCGCCGCGCTCCGCCAGGACGGCCAGGGCCCCCGCGTGGAGCTCGCCACCGTCGCCGACGCCGGCCCGTGGCGCGCGGCGCTCGACGAGGCGCGGGCCG
Organism: Streptomyces sp. 4N509B; assembly: GCF_052245655.1. Taxonomy (NCBI): domain Bacteria; kingdom Bacillati; phylum Actinomycetota; class Actinomycetes; order Kitasatosporales; family Streptomycetaceae; genus Streptomyces; species Streptomyces sp. 4N509B. The sequence goes on along the minus strand of NZ_JBQQBZ010000002.1, from coordinate 302,514 downwards.
AGCAGGTGGACGTGGTGCCCGTCGGCCCCGACCCCCGCCGCCTCGACGCGTTCCTGCGCCGCACCGACGCGGACGTCGTCATCGCCTCCGACCCCGGGCTGGTCGCGGCCCTCGCGGAGCACGGCCACAGCCGCTACGTCCGCATCGGGCAGGAGCACCGCGGCCTCCACGCCCTCGGCCAGGACGCGCGCGACCGGCAGCTGGCCGCGATCCCCGAACTCGACGCGTTCGTCACCTTCTCCGAGACCGACGCCGCCCGCCACCGCGCCGCCCTGCCGGAGGGCGCCGCCACCCGCGTGGTCGCGATCCGCGGCTGCGTGCCGGCGTCCGGCCTCGCGCCGGCCAGCGGCTCCTCCCGCGTCATCATCGCGGCCGGCCCCCTCACCCCCGACCGGGGCTACGACCGGCTGATCGACGCGTTCGCGAAGGTCGCCTCGCAGCGGCCCGGCTGGAGCCTGCGCATCCACGGCGGGGGCAGCCTCGCCGAGCCGTTGCAGCGGCGCATCGACGAGCTCGGCCTCTACAACAGGATCCGGCTGATGGGGCCCCTGCCCCCGGCGGAGAAGATGGAGACCGAGTGGATCAAGGGCGCCATCGCGGCGGTCTCGACCGTCGAGGCGGCCGGCGAGTCGGTCGGCCTGACGGCGCTGGAGGCGATGCGCTGCGGCCTGCCGGTCGTCACCACCGACTGCGCCTGCGGGCCGGCCGAGGTCGTCACCCACGGGCTCGACGGGCTGCTGGTGCCGGTGGACGGCGGCAGCGACGCCCTGGCCGCCGCGCTGCTGCGCCTCATCGACCACCCCGACGAGCGGCAGGCCATGGCCGAGGCGGCGCTCGCCACCGCCGCCCGCCACAACCCGGCCGGCGTCGCCCGCCGCTACGTCGCGCTCGCCGAGGAGCTGCTGCGCCACTCCGGCCACCGGGCCCGCTGGCTGCGCGGCGCGCTCGCGCGGGCCGCGGCGCCCGCCACGCGGATGCGCCCGGTCGCGGCACGGCCCGCGCGGGCGCCCCGCACGCGGGGCCGGTGCGTCGTCGGGGACGACGGCTCGCTCGCCGTGGAGCTGGACGCCGCGACCCTGCCCGTGGACGCGGGGCAGCTCGACTTCGTCGCCGAGCAGCGGGAGGCGCCGGGCGGCAGGCAGCGCATCCGCATCCCGATCCGGCGCCGGCCAGGACAGGACGCGTCGCCGCACGTCACGGTGGTGCTGGAACGTTCCGCCAGGGTGCTGCCCGAGGGCCGGTGGGACTGCTACGTGGAGCCGCGCGACGAGGGCCAGCGCCGCCGGGTCGCCGCCGACGCGATCGACGCCGCGGCGCTGGTGACGCTGCCGCCGACGGTGGACGAGCACGGCGTCGCCTGCTGGCTGCCGTACACCACGAGCGAGGGCGACCTGAGCCTGCGGACCTGGCTGCGGCGTGCCCACGCCGAGGTGGAGCAGATCCTGGTGGGGGAGGAGTCGCTGACCGTCACCGTCGCCCTGCTGGGTCCCGGCCTCCGCGGCCACGGCGCCGGCGCGCGCGGCGGCTCATGGGGCACGCGCGGACAGGGCGCGGGGGAGGCGCGGGCCGTCGCCACCTCCCGTTCCCGGGGCGGTGGGGAACTGTCGGTGCCGCTGCGGATGCTGCCGCCCGCGGCGGGGCGGCGGGGACACGCCACGCGCGCGGAGTTCGCCGTCCGCTACGAGGACGTGCTCGTGCGGCGTGGCCACGGCGGGCGCGACGTCTGGGACCTGCGGCTGGAGTTCGCGGGGTCCGGCGGGTGCGGCGTGCCCGTGGGGCGCATCAGCGGCGACTCGATCAACCGCACCAACACCGAGAGCTTCCCCGCCGTGGTGCGGGGCGGCACGCGGCTGCGCCCGTTCTTCACCGCTCCCCACGGGCTGGCCCTCTCGACCGAGTCCGTCGTGTCCGAGCCGCCCGCCGCGTCCGAGTAGCCCGTCGCGTCCGAGTAGCCCGTCGAGCCGACGGAGTCCGACGGAGCCCGGCGGGTGCGTCGAGGCCGCTGACCCGACGCGACCTCGCGGACACGCCCTGGCGGCGGGGCCCGCGACTCCCCACCCGCTGCCGCGTGGCGTGGGGGTCCGCCCGGCTTCGCGGTCCCGCGGGGTCCGCGGGCGAGCCTCGCTGCCGGGGTGCCCCGGCCCCGGAGGAGACGGGGAGCACCGCGTAGGACGCGAGGACCGAGCCGACGCGACGTCGCCGACGCGCCCCGGCGGCGGGCTTGGCGACAGTCCTGAAGGCTGTCCGTCATCCCCGGTGGATCAGGGAGCGGCGTCCTGTGGCTTCGACGGTGAGGCGGAGGAGGGAGTCAGCCCGGCAGGCTGGCGACCGACGACAACGTGGCTGGGGGAGACGCCGCAGGGCGTCGCGAGCCCGCCGGGGAGCGTGGGACAGCCTTCAGCGGCAGGCGGCCCGGGTGTCCGCCGCGGTGTCCGCCGTCGTGTCGGCGCACGACGGGGCGTCGGCGTCCAGCAGCCGGCGCGGCCCGCTGCCCTGGGCGGCGCAGACGTCGTACGGGTTCGCCAGCATGCAGCTCTCCAGCGACAGGCAGCCGCAGCCGATGCACTCCGTGAGGTTGTCCCGCAGGCGGGTCAGCTGCCGGATGCGGGCGTCGAGGTCGGCGCGCCAGTGGCCCGAGAGGTGCGCCCAGTCCGCGCGCGTGGGGGTGCGGGACTCCGGCAGCCGGTCGAGGGCGGCGCGGATCGTGGTCAGCGGCATGCCGACGTTCTGGGAGACGCGGATGAACGCGACCCGGCGCAGCGTGTCCCTGCGGTAGCGGCGCTGGTTGCCGCTGGTGCGGCGGCTGCTGATCAGGCCCTGCTCCTCGTAGAAGCGCAACGCCGAGGGTGCGACGCCGCTGCGCCGCGCCAGCTGTCCGATGGTCAGTTCCTTCGCGATCGTCTGAGCACTCCGCATGGGCGTCAGCCTAGCCGAGACCTCAACCATCCTTGAGATTTCCTCGGTGAGGTAGGTTGAAGCAGCTGACAGGGAGAGGGAGTTGCAGGTGGGGAAGCTCGTCGCGATCAGCGATCTACACGTCCGGTACGACGAGAACCGGCAGATCGTCCAGCGCCTCCGCCCCGAGTCCGACGACGACTGGCTGATCGTGGCCGGCGACGTCGGGGAGGTCGGCGCCGACGTCGAGTGGGCGTTGACCCTCCTCGCCGAGCGGTTCGCGAAGGTCATCTGGGTCCCGGGCAACCACGAGCTGTGGACCACCCCCGACGACCCCCTGACGCTCCGCGGTGAGAAGCGGTACCTGCACTTCGTGGAGTTCTGCCGTGGCCTCGGCGTCGTCACCCCCGAGGACCCGTACCCGGTGTGGGAGGGCGAGGGCGGCCCGGCCGTGATCGTGCCGCTGTTCGTCCTCTACGACTACACCTTCCGGCCCGCCGGCACCTCCACCCAGGCGGAGGCCCTGGCCGTGGCCGAGGCGGCCGGCATCGTCGGCACCGACCAGTACATGCTCCACCCCGACCCGTACCCGAGCCGCGAGGCGTGGTGCCGGGCGCGGGTGGCGGCGACCGAGGCCCGGCTCGACGCCGAGCTGCCCGAGGGCGTGCCCACCATCCTCGTCAACCACTTCCCGCTCGTCCGCGAGCCCACGAGGATCCTGCGGTACCCGGAGTTCGCCCTGTGGTGCGGCACCGAGGCGACCGCCGACTGGCCCGCCCGGTACCGCGCCTCCGTCGTCGTCTACGGGCACCTCCACATCCCGCGCCTGATCTGGCACGAGGGCGTCCCGCACCAGGAGGTCTCGCTGGGATACCCGCGCGAGTGGCAGCGCTGGCACGGCGGGCGGACACCCGGCGAGGTCGTGCCGATCATGCCCTCGGAGGAGATGGGGCGGTGAGCGGGCGCGTCGTGCGAGTCATGCGGGTCGGGCGGGTCATGCGAGTGAGGCGAGTGAGGCGAGCGGCGGGGGAGCGGGAACGGTGATCAAGGAGTTGCTGCCGCCCGAGGTGGCGGCCGAGGACGTCTTCGGTGCCCAGCCGGTCCAGCCGGGCGACCTCTTCCCCGAGGAGGAGGCGCACGTGGCGCGCGCCGTCGACAAGCGGCGGCGCGAGTTCTGCACGGTCCGCGTCCTGGCCCGCACCGCGCTGGCCCGCCTCGACGGGCCGCGAGTGCCGCTGATGCCGGGCGAGCGCGGCGCGCCGGGGTGGCCCGAGGGCTTCGTCGGCAGCATGACCCACACCACCGGGTACTGCGCCGCCGTGGTGGCCCGGCGCACGGAGCTGGCGTCGGTCGGCATCGACGCCGAGCCCAACGAGCCGCTGCGCGAGTCCGGCGTGCTGAACATGATCAGCCTCCCCGTCGAGCGGCCCCGGCTGGAGGCGCTCGCGGCGCGGCGGCCCGAGGTCTGCTGGCCGAGGCTGCTGTTCAGCGCCAAGGAGAGCGTCTACAAGGCGTGGTATCCGCTGGCCCGCCGCTTCCTGGACTTCGACGAGGCCGACATCGTGCTCCGCGAGGACGGCACCTTCCACGCCCGTCTCCTCGTGGAGGGGCCCGAGCTCAACGGCAGGCGTGTCGACGGCTTCTCCGGCCGTTGGATGAGCCGCGGCGGCATCCTCGTCTCCGCGATAGCGGTCCCCCACCGCCCGGTCTCCGCGTAGGAGCCGGGGCGGGGGACCGCCGCGTCGGCCGGCCCTCGGTCGGCCGTCGGTCAGCCGTCGTGCGCGCGGGTGCGCGCGGTTACTGGACGACCGTGACGCGGTCCGCCGCCGGGGCCGGCAGCGGCGCGTCCGGGGAGGAGACCTCCCCCAGGTACGCCGCGAACGCGGCGAGGTCGTCGCCGCCGACCACCGGGTTCCCGCCCTCGGCCAGCGTCGGGAAGCCGTCGCCGCCGCCGGCGAGGAAGGAGTTGACCGCGACGCGGTAGGTGGCGGCCGGGTCGAGCGGCTCGCCGCCGACCGTCACCGTCTCGGCGACGATCCGGTCCGCGCCGGAGCGGGTGAGGTCGAGGGTGTAGCTCAGTCCCTCCGAGGGCTGGAGGATCTTCGGCGCGGCCTCGTTGGCGCCGCTCACCTGCTCGCGCAGCACCCCCAGCAGCTGCTCGCCCGTCAGGTCCACCAGGTTCACCGTGTTGGCGAACGGCTGCACCGAGAACGCCTCCCCGTAGGTCACCACCCCGGCGCCCTCGTCGCCCGAGGGCGCGAAGTCGAGGTCGGCGCGGATGCCGCCGGAGTTCATCAGCGCCAGGTCCGTCTCCGGGTCGACGCCGCGGGCGTACGCCAGCTGGGCGTCCGCGATCAGGTCGCCGAGCGGGGACTCGGGGGCCTCGGCGCCGGGGCCGAGCACGTCCTCGGCGATGTGGCCGATGGGCTCGTCCGAGACGGGCGCGGCCAGCTCCTGCCAGAACGCGATCAGGTCGTTCAGATCCCGGGCCGGCCGCCGCTCCCGGTCCACCACGACGTTGGTCCCGGCGACCGAGGCGCGCACGATGTCGTCGGTGCGGCGGTCGTAGCGCATCGACAGCTCGGTGAAGAGCCGGCCGTTGGAGGCGGCCGAGGTCACCAGGCGGTCGTTGCCCTCCGGGTCGGGGATGGTGCAGACGTAGGGCTGGTGGGTGTGGCCGGTGACCAGCGCGTCCACGCCCGCGTCGATCTCCTTCGCGATGTCGACGATCGGGCCCGAGAGGCCGGAGCCGGGGCCGTCGGCGTCGCAGTCGTTGTTGTACGCCTCCGAGGCCGGGTATCCGCCCTCGTGGATCAGCGCGACGACCGCGTTGACGCCCTGGGCCTCGAGCTCCGCGGTGTAGCGGTTGATCGTCTCGACCTCGTCGAGGAAGGCGAGGCCCTCGATGCCCTCCTGGGTGACGATGTCCCGCGTGCCCTCCAGCGTGACGCCGACGAAGCCGACCCTCACCCCGCCGGGGAAGCGCTGGACGGTGTACGGGTCGAGGACGGGCTCGCCGGTGTCCTCGTCGACGACGTTCGCCGCCAGGTACGGGAAGTCGGAGCCCTCGAAGGTGCGGCCCTCGACGTAGCAGCCGTCCTCGGGGTGGCAGCCGCCCTCGCGCAGGCGGACCAGCTCCCGCCACCCCTCGTCGAACTCGTGGTTGCCGACGCCCGCGACGTCGAGGTCGAGGGCGTTGAGCGCCTCGATGGTCGGCTCGTCGTGGAAGAGGCCCGACAGCAGCGGGGAGGCGCCCACCATGTCGCCCGCCGCCACCGTCGCGGAACGGCGCTCGCCCTCCCGCGCCTCGCGCAGCGCGCTGGCCAGGTACGCGACGCCGCCGGCGTCGATCGGCTCGGTCGTGCCGTCCTCGTGCTCGTGGGTCACGCGCCCGCCGGAGCCGGTGGGCGGCTCCAGCGCGCCGTGGAAGTCGTTGAGGGCCAGGATCTGGAGGTCGACGGTGCGGCCCCCGCCCTGGCCCTGACTCCCGGAGTGGGGTGCCGCCTGGGCGTCGTTCCCCGCCGTCAGCCCGGCGGCGAGGGCGGCACCGGCGACCACGAGGGCCACGGCCGAGGCGGCAAAACGCCTGAGTACGCGTGCGTGCATGCGCGGCACCCTAGTGGCTACGCGCGTAGGCCGTCAGGAGGCGTGGTGTAACAAGCAGATGAAACGACGCGGAAGCCCCCGTGCGCCCGCGTTGTCCCGAACAGGGCGCGCGCACCTTAGAGTCGGGACCATGAGCGACGTCGTGGTGCTGGACGAGGTGACGACAGCGGACGTGCGGGACGCCTTGGAGCTCATCGACACGGCCGCGAGGACCGACGGGCAGTCCCCCGTCTCGGAACAGGGGCGGCTGCTGCTGCGCGGCGGTCCGAGACCCGGGGTGAAGCACGTGCTGCTGCGCGAGCGCGGGCAGCTCGTCGCCTACGGGCAGCTCGACGGCACCGACCCGGTCGAGGCGCCCTCGGCGGAGCTCGTCGTCCACCCCTCCCACCGGGGCCGGCGGCACGGGCGCGCCGTCGGCGAGGCCCTGCTGGCCGAGTCGGGACACCGGCTGCGGATCTGGGCGCACGGCGGGCACCCCGCCGCCCGCCACCTGGCGCAGGCGATGGGGCTGACGCTCTTTCGCGAGCTGCGACAGCTGCGCCGCCCGCTCGGCGGGCTCCAGCTGCCGGAGCCCACGCTGCCGCCGGGGGTCACGGTGCGTGGTTTCGTGCCCGGTGAGGACGACGAGGCGTGGCTGTCGGTAAACGCGGCGGCCTTCTCGCACCACCCCGAACAGGGATCCCTCACGCAGCGCGACCTCGACGCGCGCAAGGCGCAGTCGTGGTTCGACCCGGCGGGCTTCTTCCTCGCGGTCTCGGGCGGGAAGCTCCTCGGCTTCCACTGGACGAAGGTGCACACCGCCGAGCGGCTCGGCGAGGTGTACGTCCTCGGCGTGCTGCCGGAGGCGCAGGGCACGGGCCTCGGCAGGGCGCTGACGACGATCGGCCTGCGGTACCTGGCCCGTGACCGCTCGCTGCCCACGGCGATGCTCTACGTGGACGCCGACAACGGTCCCGCCCTCCACGTCTACGAGGGGCTCGGGTTCCGCACCTATGAGACAGATCTCATGTACCGCACGGAAACCTGACCGCAGGGTTGGTCTCCTAGGCTCGTCCCCATGGACGAATCCGACCGCCTGCGACTGGCCCGGCTGGTCGTGGACGACGGGTGGTCGTTGCGGCGGGCGGCACGCCACTTCCGCGTGTCTCCGACGACGGCGAAGAAGTGGAGCGACCGGTACCGCGACGGTGGGGGCGGCGCCGCCGGCGCTTCGGGTGCCGCCGGCGGGTCCGGTCCCGCCGCCGCGTCCGCCGCGTCCGCCGCGTCCCGATCCGCCGGCGTTCCCAGCGCTCTGGCCGTTCCGGCTGTTCCCGGTGCCCCCGGTGCTCCCGGCGGCCTCGTCCGCCCCGACGGCCCCGGGTCCCCCGGAGGGATGTCGCGTCCGCCCACAGTGCGTGACAATGGGGACATGAGAGGGAAAGCGGACAGTGAGGCCCCGGCCTCGCGCGGCGCGGTACCGGGACCCGCCTCCGGCGCGCCCGGCCTCGACCGGCACGCGCGGGGCGCCACCGGCGACGGTCGTGGCGCGAGCGACAACGGCGGCAACGGCGGGAGCGCCGTCGCCGCCCCCCACCCAGCCGTCGCCGTCCCGCCGCCGGAGGTCCCGGAGGACGAGACGTCGCTGCCCCCGGACCGCTTCCTGGACCGGGAGCGCAGCTGGCTCGCGTTCAACGAGCGCGTCCTCGAACTGGCCGAGGACCCCACCACCCCCCTGTTGGAACGCGCCAACTTCCTCGCCATCTTCGCCAGCAACCTGGACGAGTTCTTCATGGTCCGCGTCGCGGGCCTCAAGCGCCGCATCGACACCGGCGTCGCCACCCTGCCCGTCACCGGGCAGCTCCCGCGCGACCTGCTGCGGTCGCTGCGCGCCCGCTCCCGCGAGCTGATGGCCCGCCAGGCCGCGTGCTACCAGAAGGAGGTCGCCCCCCGCCTCGCCGAGCACAACATCCACCTGCTGCGCTGGCCCGAGCTGACCGACGAGGAGCGCGCCGGCCTCTTCGCCCTCTTCCGGCAGCGGATCCTGCCCATCCTCACGCCCCTGGCCGTCGACCCCGCCCACCCGTTCCCGTACATATCGGGACTCTCCCTCAACCTCGCCGTCGAGGTCCGCAACCCGGCCAGCGGCAACACCCACTTCGCCCGGGTGAAGGTCCCGCCGCTGCTGGATCGTTTCCTCGAAGCGTCCCCGCAGCGGTACGTCCCCGTCGAGGACGTGATCGCCGCGCACCTCTCCGCCCTCTTCCCCGGCATGGAGGTCACCGCGCACCACGTCTTCCGCGTCACGCGCAACGAGGACGTCGAGGTGGAGGAGGACGACGCGGAGAACCTCCTCCAGGCGCTGGAGAAGGAGCTCCAGCGCCGCCGCTTCGGGCCGCCGGTGCGCCTGGAGGTCGAGGAGTCGATCGACCCCGAGATCCTCGACCTGCTGGTGCGGGAGCTCAGCATCAGCCGCGACGAGGTGATCGCGCTCCCCGGCCCGCTCGACCTCACGGGCCTCGGCGACATCGCCGCCCTCGACCGGCAGGAGCTGAAGTACCGGAAGTTCGTCGGCGGCACCCACCGCGACCTCGCCGAGGTCGAGTCCGCCTCCCCGCCGGACATCTTCGCCGCGCTGCGCCAGCGCGACGTGCTGCTGCACCACCCGTACGACTCGTTCTCCACCTCCGTCCAGGAGTTCCTCGAACAGGCCGCCGCCGACCCCGACGTGCTGGCGATCAAGCAGACCCTGTACCGCACCTCGGGCCGCTCCCCGATCGTGCAGGCCCTGATCAGCGCCGCCCAGTCCGGCAAGCAGGTCCTGGTCCTGGTGGAGATCAAGGCCCGCTTCGACGAGTCCGCGAACATCACCTGGGCCCGCAAGCTGGAGGAGGCCGGCGTCCACGTCGTCTACGGCCTGATAGGGCTGAAGACCCACTGCAAGCTCTCCCTCGTCGTCCGGGAGGAGGGCGAGGAGCTCAGGCGCTACGTCCACGTCGGCACGGGGAACTACCACCCGAAGACGGCCAGGCTCTACGAGGACCTGGGCGTCCTCACCGCCGACCGGGTCGTCGGCTCCGACATCGGCGACCTCTTCAACCGCCTCTCCGGATACTCCCGCCACGAGGACTACCAGCGGCTGCTCGTCGCCCCCCGCACCCTCCGCGACGGGCTGGTCGAACGCATCGAACGGGAGGTCGAGCACCACCGCGCCGGCCGCCCGGCCTGGGTGCGGATCAAGGTCAACTCCATCGTGGACGAGGACGTGATAGACGCCCTCTACCGCGCCTCCCAGGCCGGCGTCCCCGTGGACGTGTGGGTGCGCGGCATCTGCACGCTGCGCCCGGGACTGCCCGGCCTCTCGGAGAACATCCGCGTGCGCAGCATCCTCGGCCGCTTCCTCGAACACTCCCGCGTCTACGCCTTCGCGGCCGGCGGCACCGCGCCCGACGGCGCCGAGGCGGAGGTGTGGCTCGGCAGCGCCGACCTCATGCACCGGAACCTCGACCGCCGCATCGAGGTGCTGCTGCGCGTCGCCGACCCGGGCCACCGCCGCTCCCTGGTGGGCCTGCTCAACCGGGGCATGGCCGACACGACGGCCTCCTGGCACCTCGACGCCTCCGGCGCGTGGACCCGACACGCCGAGGACGCCGAGGGCCGGCCGCTCGCCAACCTCCAGGAGACCCTCATCGAGGAACGGAGACGCCGTCGTGCCAACGGCAGCTGAACAGCACGGGGTGGTGGAGGCCGCCGGCTGCGTGCTGTGGCGACGCGCCCACGACGGCGAGGGGATCGAGGTGTGCCTCGTCCACCGCCCGAAGTACGACGACTGGTCGTGGCCGAAGGGCAAGCTCCACGACGGCGAGACCCCGGCCGACGCCGCCGTCCGCGAGGTGCGGGAGGAGACGGGCATGGCCTGCCGTCTCGGCGCCCCCCTCAGCACGGCCCGCTACCTGGTCAGGGACCGGCCCAAGGTCGTCCACTACTGGGCCGCCGAGGCCCTCGGCGGCCACTTCCAGCCCAACGGCGAGGTCGACGCCCTGCGCTGGCTCACACCACCGGAGGCCCGCGCCCTCCTCACCCACCCGCTGAACCGGCCGCTGCTGGACGAGGCGCTGGCGACGCTGGAGGGCGTCGCCTGAGGCCTGTTTGACCCGCTGTTCGCGGTTTTTCCGTGCAGAACGGGGTGTAGCCTCTCGTATGAGGTGATCGGGATGCTGCTGAGCTTCCGGGTGAGGAACCATCGCTCGCTGCACGAGGAGCAGCAGCTGACGTTGACGCCGGTCTACGAGGCGGATCGGCCCGAGGGGGCGGCCTGGGAGGCCGTCCCTGTCGCCGCCGTCTTCGGCGCCAACGCGGCGGGGAAGTCGAACGTGGTCGACGCGCTGCGCTTCATGGCCCACCTGGTGCGCCGCTCCCACCACGAGGCCGAGCCGGGTGGTGGCCTGGTCAGGCAGCCGTTCGCGCTCGACGCCGAGGGGCGTGAGAGCCCGTCGTGGTACGTGGTCGACCTGCTGCTGGAGGACGTCCGGTACACCTACGGCTTCAGCGTCGACGACGAGCGGGTGCTGGACGAATGGCTCCACGCCTATCCCCACGGCCGCCGCCGCAAGCTCTTCGAACGGACACCCGAGGGCATCGCCTTCGGCGACCACGTGCCGAAGAAGGAGCTGGAGCTGGTCGCGAGCATCACCGAGCCCAACGCCCTGTTCCTGACGGTCGCCGCTCGGTCGCGACAGGAGACCGTGCAGGCGGTGTACCAGTGGTTCCTTGGGGCGCTGAGCTTCCGTACGGGCGGAGCCGCACCCGACGCGTTCGTCCAGCGCCTCGCGCCACTCCCGAGCACAGACGTGCAGCGGGTCGAGATGATGGCCGCCCAGTACCTGTCGGACGACATCCGTGCCGCGTCGGTGGCGGCGTTGCTGCGGGCGGCCGACCTCGGCATCGAGGGCGTCGGCGTCGAATCGACGGAGGAGGCACACCGGCGGCTGCGGGCGGACCAGGACGAGCGGGTTGCGAGGCAGATGACGGCGAACGGGGACGAGCTAGTGATTCGGCTTGTGGGCGCTGGCACGCGCGGCACCCGCCGTGTCTGGGTCGAGCAGCGTGGCCGCCGTGGGGCCACCCGTATGGCCCTCGCCGACCAGTCGCAGGGGACTGTCGCCCTGCTGGGCTACGCCCCTCAGATCTTCGAGTCGCTGGAGCGCGGTGGCCTTCTCGTGATCGACGAGGTGGACGCCAGCCTGCACCCCAGGCTGACGGCCCACATCATCAGACTCTTCCAGGAGCCCACGACCAACCCCCACGGTGGCCAGCTCCTCGTCACCACCCACGACGCCAGTCTGCTCGGGCGCATGGGCGGGGAGGAGATCCTCAAGCGGGACCAGGTCTGGTTCGTCGAGAAGAGCGAGTACGGCGAGACGCGGCTCTTTCCGCTCTCCGACTTCAAGCCGCGCCTGGAGGAGAACCGGGAGCGGCGGTACCTCGGCGGGAGCTACGGCGCGGTCCCGTTTCTGAGCGACGACCGTTTCGAGGAGGCCGTGGCCGCACGGGGGAGGTCGGAGTCGGATGGCGCGGAACCGGGGGAGTGAGCGTAAGGGGCCGCGTTTCGAGTCCGACCTGCGCCGGAGTCCGCCGGGGCGACGCGCGCCCCGCGACCGGCTGCTCGTGGTCTGCGGCTCACGCGCCACGGAGGGCGACTACCTGCGTGGCCTGGTCGGGCACGTCGCCAACCCCGCCGTGACGGTCAGGATCAGAAACAAGCCGGTGTCTCCGACCCAGTTGGTGGCCCACGCCGTCGAGCTGAGGGCCTTGGCCCCGGACGACTTCGACCAGGTCTGGTGCGTGTTCGACGTCGACGAGTTTCCCGACGTCGCGCGGGCCGTCGCCGAGGCACGCCGAGTCGGGATCGAGGTCGCGGTGTCGAACCCGTGCTTCGAGCTCTGGCTGCTGCTGCACTTCCGCAAGCACACGGCTCACGCCCGCACGTATCGCGAGCTACTGCCATACCTGAAGAAGCATCTGTCCGGTTACGACAAGCGACCCGCCTTCCGTCATTTCCAGAGCGGCTGGCCCGAGGCTGTTCCTCGCGCCCGCAGGCTCGCGCGGCGCGGCACCGAACACGAGGTGAACCCTGCCACCGGTGTGTGGGCGCTCGTGGAGCGCATCACGGGGGCGTGACCCGGGCCGGCACGGCACGGAACGACGGCCGGTGCCGGCTCAGCTCGGCGCCACCGCCTCCCAGCGGACGGTGATCTCGCCCTGGCGCCAGCGGCGTGGGTCGTCCGTCAGCGGCCAGGCCGTGGCGAGCGCGCGGGCCGCGTGGATCCAGCGTTGGCGGGCGCCGAGCGGCGCGTAGGGCGCGGCGGCGGCCCAGGCGCGGTCGAGGTCGGTCAGGAAGCGGTGGATCGGCTGGCCGGGGACGTTGTGGTGGATCAGGGCCTTCGGGAGCCGTTCGGCGAGGGCGGACGGGGTGGGGAGGGTGGCGAGGCGCGCGGCGAGGGTGAGGGTGCGGGGGACGGCGTCGGGTCCGAGGGTGAGCCAGGCGTGGCGGCGGCCGATCTCGTCGCAGGTGCCCTCGACGAGGAGGCCGCCCGGCGCGAGCCGGCCGCAGAGCCGGGCCCAGGCGGCGGGGACCTCCGTCTCCTCGTACTGGCGCAGGACGTTGGCGGCCCGGACGAGGGTGGGGCGCTCGCCGCCGGGGAGGGGGAGTTCAAAGCCGCCGCGCAGGAACGTGAGGCCCTCGCGCTCGTACGGGCGGGCGGCGGCGACCCTGGCCGGGTCGATCTCGACGCCGACGACGCGGGCGTCGGGCCGAAGGCGGCGCAGCCGGGCCAGCAGTTCGACGGCGGTCCACGGCGTGGCGCCGTAGCCGAGGTCGACCGCGACGGGGGAGTGGGGCGCGCGGCGCAGGGTGGCGGCGTGGGTGGCGAGGATCCAGCGGTCCATCCGCCGCAGTCGGTTGGGGCCCGTCGTTCCCCTGGTCACGTAGCCCTCGGGCACGCTGCCGAGGGTAGCGGTCCTGCGGCGGGCCGACGTGACGGCCGTAACGTTTCTGCAAAACGGGAAGAGCGGGGCGTGGCGTGTCGTTCCAGCGTGATGGCTACCCCCGGAGGTTTCCTATCAGATAGATAGGAAATGCTCTGGCAAGGAAGCCAGCGGAAACCGCCGCAGGGACGGCCGTCGTCAGGAGGCTCCGTGCCACAGATCCGCCCGATCCGCCGGGTCGCGATGCTCAGCGTGCACACCTCCCCGTTGCACCAGCCGGGGACGGGAGACGCGGGCGGCATGAACGTCTACGTCGTCGAACTCTCCCGTCAGCTGGCCGCACTCGGCATCGAGGTGGAGATCTTCACCCGCGCCACCGCCCCCGGCCTCGACCCCGCCGTGCCGCTGGCGCCCGGCGTGCTGGTGCGGCACGTCGACGCCGGGCCGTACGAGGGGCTGCGCAAGGAGGATCTGCCGGCCCAGCTGTGCACCTTCGCCCACGGCCTCACCCAGGTCTGGGCCACCCACCGCCCCGGGTACTTCGACCTCGTCCACACCCACTACTGGCTCTCCGGCCAGGTCGGGTGGCTGGCCGCCCGGCGCTGGGGCGTGCCGCTGGTCCACGCCATGCACACCATGGCGAAGGTGAAGAACGCGGCTCTCGCCGAGGGCGACACCCCGGAGCCGGCCGTGCGCATCATCGGCGAGAGCCAGCTCGCGCGCGACGCCGACCGCCTCGTGGCGAACACCCCGGACGAGGCGGCGCAGCTGTTCCACCACTACGACGCCGACCCCGAGCGCACCGCCGTCGTCCAGCCCGGCGTGAACCTCGACGTCTTCCACCCCGGAAACGGCGCCGTGGAGAGCGCGGGCGTCGGCCGGGTGGCCGCGCGGGCGCGCCTCGGGCTGCGGCGCGACGCGCTCGTTCCGCTCTTCACCGGCCGCATCCAGCCGCTGAAGGCGCCGGACGTCCTGCTGCGCGCGGTGCGCGAACTGCTCGACGACGACCCCGGGCTGCGCGAGCGCCTCGTCGTCCCCGTCGTCGGCGGCCCCTCGGGGTCGGGCCTGGAGCGGCCCGAGGGCCTCCAGAAGCTCGCGGCCCGCCTCGGCATCGCCGACATCGTCCGCTTCCACCCGCCGGTCGGCCAGGCCCGGCTCGCGGACTGGTACCGGGCGGCGGACGTGCTGGTGGTCCCCTCGCACAGCGAGTCCTTCGGGCTCGTCGCGGCCGAGGCGCAGGCCTGCGGCACGCCGGTCGTCGCGGCGGCCGTCGGCGGCCTGCCCGTCGTGGTGCGCGACGGCGTGACCGGCTTCCTGGTCGACGGGCACGACCCGGTGGACTACGCCCGCGCGCTGCGCCGCTTCGCCGAGAACCCCACGCTCTCGCCCCGCATGGGCGCCGCCGCGGCCCGCCACGCCCGCCGCTTCGGCTGGGGCACGACCGCGGCCGCGACCCTCTCCGTGTACGAGAACGCGCTCGCCGACCACCGCGCCCGCGCGTACCGCACGCGCGCGGTGGCGGCGCTGCGCGCGGCGGTGCACGGCTGAGGGCTGCTGCGGCGTCGCCGGCGGGTTTCCGACGCCGTTCGGCTCTGCCCCCGGGGCCCGAACCCCCTCGGTCCTGAGCCCCGGGTCCCGGCCGCAGGCGGCCCCGACTCTCCCGGGCGCCGGTCGCCCGGACCTCCCAGGCCCGGTTCCCCCACCGTTCGCGTGCCGTCGGGCCGCTGTGGGTGGTGGCGGCGGTGTACGGCTGGCGGCTGCTGCGGCACCCCTGGTGGGTTCCGACGCCGTTCGGCTCCTCTCAGCCGGGCCCTCGGCCACCGGTTCCCGGGCCTTCCGGGTGCACAGACGGCCGGAGCTCCCAACCCCCGCGCCTCGGACGCTCGGACCCCGGGGGATTCCCCGGGGTCCGGTCCGTGTCTCCGGTCGCGTTGTCGTCGGTCGTCAGCCCGCGAGGCCGAGTCCTCCGTCCGCCGTGCTCCGGGTGCCGCGGAGCCCGCGGGTGCCCCCGTGCCCGGGGAGCAGCGTGTGGGGGGCCACGAGGCGCCGCCTCCCGAGCCGTGCCGGAGCTGACGGGGGGACAGCGTCACGGTCCGTCCGCGACGTCGTGGCCCCGACGCGGGGGTGCGCAGGCGCCTCGGGCCTGCTCGAACGCGTCGCGGGCCGGCCCGGTCCGTTCAGCCTGGTACTGGCCCGGGGTCACGAAGCCGTGCTCGTACGCGGCGATGACCGCCTGCACGCGGTCGCGGGCGCCGAGCTTCGCCAGGAGCGAGGCCACGTGGGTCTTCACGGTCTGCGGGCCGATCGCGAGGCGGGCGGCGATCTCGGCGTTGGTCAGGCCCTCGGCCACCAGCCGGAGCACGTCCGCCTCCCGTCCGGTCAGCCGGTCGCGCAGCGCGCGCCCGCGCCGGTCGCGGGCGTGGTGGGCGGCCAGCGCGCGGACGGCGGCGGGGAAGAGGAGGGAGTCGCTGCGGGCGACGAGCCGCACCGCCTCGACGAGGTCCTCGGCGGCGGAGCGCTTGAGGAGGAAGCCGCTGGCGCCGGCGCGCAGCGCCTCGTAGACGTAGGAGTCGTTCTCGAAGGTCGTCACGACGACGACGCGCGGCGGCGGGTCCATCGTGCCGAGCAGCAGCTCCGTGGCGCGGATGCCGTCCACCTCCGGCATGCGCACGTCCATCAGCACGACGTCCGGCGCCAGTTCGCGCACGACGGAGACCGCCTCCGCGCCGGTCGCGGCCTCGCCCACCACCTCCATGTCGGGTTCGGTGGCGAGGATGGCGCGCAGCGCGCCGCGCACCAGGCGTTCGTCGTCGGCGATGACGACGCGCAGCCGGTCCGCCGCCGGCCCGTCGGGGTTGTCGCCGTCGGGATTGTCGCCGGCGTGGCTGTCGGCGGCGTGGCTGTCGGCGGTCACGAGGCGCCGCCTCCGAGCGGCAGCCGCACCAGCAGACGCCAGCGGTCCCCGGCGGCGCCCCACTCGGCGCCCCCGCCCAGCAGCGCGGCGCGCTCGGCGACGCCGCGCAGGCCCCGGCCGCCGCCGGGGCGCCGCGCCGAGGGGTCGGAGCGGGACGGGCCGGGACGGCCGCCCCGGGAAGGGCTCGTGGGGGAGCGGAGCGGGTTCTCCATGGCGATGGTCAGCCCTTCGTCGTCGATGCCGAGCCGCACGGTCACCGCCACCGGCCCGGTGTGGCGGAGCGCGTTGGTCAGGCCCTCCTGGATGATGCGGTACGCCTCGCGGGAGACGATGCCCGGCGCCGCGGCGGCCCGGCCGGCCGTCGTGTCGGTGAGGGTGACCGTGAGCCCGGCGGCGCGGGTCCGTTCCACCAGGGCGTCCAGCCCGTCGAGGGTGGGGGTGGGGGCGCGGGCGGCGGGCTCCTCCTCGCGCAGCAGGCCGAGGACGGTGTCCAGCTCTCCGACGGCCCCGCGCGCCGTCTCCTCGATCGCCGCCAGGGCCTCGCGGACGAACGCCGGGTCGGTGTCGGCGGCCAGCACCCGGCGGGCGGCGGCCGCCTGGAGGCTGACCGCGCTCAGCGCGTGGCCGACGGAGTCGTGCAGCTCACGGGCGAGCCGGTGGCGGGCGGCGAGGTCGGCGGCCCGCGCCTCGGCCGCCGCCAGCCGGTCGGCGGGCGTCGGGCCGAGCAGCGCGGGCGCGACGCGCGCCAGCAGCGCCGCCCCGGCCGACAGGACGGCGACCAGCGCCGCCAGCAGGGCCAGCCCGGCGGCCGGCGCGAGCCACGCGTGCTCCGTCAACGCGCCGAGCTGGCCGCCGAACCGGCTGCCGCGCACGCCGGCCGAGAACGGCAGCGCCAGCAGCACCGCGACCATCGGCGGCACGGCCAGCAGTACGCCGCTGAGCAGCCCGCCGATCCCGAGGTGCGCCGTGAACCACACCGCCGCGCGCCGCCGCGCCGCCCACGAGCGGGCCGGTCCCGTGGCCAGCCGCTCCGCCGGGACGCCGCACAGCGCCCGCACCGCCTCGGCCTCCAGAGGCCGGACCAGCGGCAGCAGCAGGCCGGTCAGCGCGACGAGCGGCAGCGCGAGGGCGTAGGCCGCGAGCTGCCACAGGACGTTCGTCGTGGTGGCGGACTCGGGGAAGGCGATGCCGAGCGTCACGAAGAGCAGGAGGAAGTAGGGCATCAGCAGGGCGCCGCCGAGCAGCAGGTGGACCCAGCGGGCGGCCAGGCGGGCGAGCCCTGCGCGTCGGGTGCGCGGCGGCGCCGTCGCCGTGTTCACGGACGCCGCCCCGCGGCCGTGGCCGCTGCCCGTGTCGAGGACACGGTCACGCCGTCCGGGACGCCACGAGCGTCCGCCAGCGCTCGGCGAGCGGACGGGCGAGAAGGGCGAGGACCAGCAGCCCGGCGATCATCTGGCCAGCGTAGGTCAGCAGGGCCAGCGGGGTGCTCCGCTCCCCGGGCTCGGCGCTGGGGAAGGTGAGGGCGTTGGTCAGCAGCATCCAGCCGCCCCAGCAGGCGAGCGCCGAGCCGCTGATCCAGGCCGTCGCCACGACGGTGCCGAGCCGGGGCGACGCGAACCGGGCCGAGGCGAGCCGGGGCGACGCGAAGCGGGCCGGGCGGAGGGCCAGCAACACCACCGCGGCGGCGGCCGTCAGCACGAAGAGCACCTCGGTGGCCTCGACGACGTGGAAGGAGGTGGCGTCCTGCTCCCGCTGCGCGTCGTTGAGGCCGACGGTCGAGCCCGCGAGCCACAGCAGGTGCACGGTGAACGGCACGAGCAGCGTCAGCAGCGCGGCCACGGCGGGGGTGCGCCGCGCGGGGAGCGGCAGCTCGGCGAGCCGGCCGCGCAGCACGGGGCTCCAGCGCGCCCTGACATAGAAGGCGAACAGGCCGCCCAGCGCCAGCGCCTGCACGCTGAAGCCGGTGTAGACGACGGTGAAGACCCACGCGTCGAGGGCGGGCTCACCGTCCGAGCCGGTGCCGCTCACGTCACCGCCACCGCCACCGCCGCCGAGGGCGTCGGCCAGCAGCGTCGCCGGGAATCCGAGGACGATGGGGGCCAGCAGGCCGGTGGCGACCCACAGCGGGGCCAGGGTCAGCACGGCGGGCAGCCGCCTGCCCCAGGGCTGGGTGAGGGCGAGGACGAGGACGATGACCGCGGCGTCCATCACCACGGTCAGCAGGTTGAGGGCGTACAGCATGGTCTGGCCGTCGCCGCTGGTCAGTTCGCTGCCCTCGGGGATGCCGACGTGGCTGCCGGCCAGCCAGGCGGTCTTGAGGCCGAGGTAGGGCACGCAGGCGGCGATGGCGACGAGCCGCAACGCGGCGACGGCGCGGCGGGCGCGTTCGGCTCGGCCGTCGCCGCCGGTGGGGGCGGGCGGGGCCGAGGCCGTGACGGGCGGGTCGAGGGGCCTGACGGAGGTCGCGTGGTCGGTCATGGCTCCACGCTCCCGCCGGCGAGCCCGCGCCACGTCGTGCGTGCCGACGAACCGCCTCCCCCACGCGGGGGAGGCGGTGGCCGTGGCCGTTCACGCGGCCGTGTACCCCGTCGTTCAGCCGCCGCCGACGACGCGGGCCAGCGCCCGCGCGATGCTGGCCTCGGCGGCCGACTTGTCGACGCCGAGGCCGCTGAGCACCCCCGAGCCGTTCTCGTTCTCCAGCAGTGCGAGGAGGAGGTGTTCGGTGCCGATGTAGTTGTGGCCCAGGCGCAGGGCCTCCCGGAAGGTCAGCTCCAGCGCCTTGCGCGCGCTCGCCCCGTACGGAACGAGCTCGGGCGCCTCCGCCTCCTCCCCGTCCTCCGTCGCGCCGGCCGCGCCCGCCGTGGGCAGGGCGTCGGCCGCCGCCGCGCGGACGGTGTCCAACGAGACGCCCTGGTCCGTGATCGCCCTGGCGGCCAGGGCCTCGGGCTCGTGCAGCAGCCCGAGGACGAGGTGTTCGGGAAGGATCTCGGAGCCGCGCGCGGCGCGCGCCTCGTGGTGCGCGGCCATGACGACGTTCTTCGCGCGGAGGGTGAAGTTGGCGAAGCCGGTCCGCGGGTCGAGGTCGCCGGCCGCGTCGCCCTCCCTCGTCACGAAGCGCTTCTGCGCCGCCTGTCGGGTCACGCCCATGCTCCGGCCGATCTCGGTCCAGGAGGCTCCGGAGCGGCGGGCCTGGTCGACGAAGTGGCCGACGAGGTGGTCGGCCACCTCGCCGAGGTTGTCGGCGGCGACGACGGCGCTGGTGAGCTGGTCGAGCGGTTCGGCATGGACCTGTTTGATCGCGGCGATGAGGTCGTCGAGTCGGATCGGGGCCGGCGGTGCGGGCTGTCGTTGGGCGTCCATGCGTCAACCGTAGGTTGACAGTCTGAGCGATGTCAACCAACGGTTGACAGTTGCGTTCGGGGCATGTCGCGGACGGGCGCGCCCTCCGCGCGCCGGGCGGGCGTCGGCGGCCTACCATCGGCCCATGGCAGAACCCCGCGAGGTCATCGAGGAGGCCCTCGCCGGCCTCGCCGACACGGGCGCGAGCTGGGAGAGCCCGGAGCCGGGGCACTACGTCGTCACCCTCCCCGGCACCCGCAAACTCTCCACCACCTGCTCGCTGCGCCTCGGCCGCCACTCCCTCTCGGTCAACGCCTTCGTGATCCGCCGCCCCGACGAGAACCAGGAGGGCGTCCACCGCTGGCTGCTGGAGCGCAACACCCGGATCTACGGGGTGGCGTTCGCCCTCGACCGGCTCGGCGACGTCTACCTCGTCGGCCGGCTCCCGATCGCCGCCGTCACCGCCGAGGAGCTCGACCGCGTCCTCGGCACGGTGCTGGAGCAGGCCGACGGCTCGTTCAACACCCTGCTCGAACTCGGCTTCGCCAGCGCCATCCGCAAGGAACACGCCTGGCGGACCGCCCGCGGCGAGTCCACCCGCAACCTCGACGCCTTCTCCCACCTGATCCGCCCCTCGGACAGCTGAGGCCCGGGGCCGCCGCAGCGGGGGACCGCGGGCCCGCGCACGCCACGCGCACCCCCGAGGACCGACCGATCCAAGGAGCCAGCACCGTGATCGACATCGACGTCACCACCCAGATCAACGCCGTCCGCCGCGAGGTCGGCCGCCGCGCCCTCCAGGCCGGGGAGGCCCGCGTGGTCACCCTCAGCCAGCCCTACGAGGCCCCCGTCGAGGACGTCTGGGACGCCTGCACCAACCCCGAGCGGATTCCCCGGTGGTTCCTGCCCGTCTCGGGCGAGCTGCGCCTGGGCGGCCGGTACCAGCTGGAGGGCAACGCGGGCGGCACCGTCGAGAGCTGCGACCCGCCCCACGGCTTCGCCGCCACCTGGGAGTTCGACGACAACGTCAGCGGGATCGCGCTGCGGCTGGGCCCGGCCGAGCTGGCGGGCGGCCGAGCGGGCACGCTGCTGCGGCTGGAGCACGTCGGCCCCGACGACGACGCGCACTGGTCGCAGTTCGGCCCCGGCGCCGTCGGGGTCGGCTGGGACCTCACGCTGATGGGCCTCGCCCTGCACCTGTCCTCGCCCGCGCGGGCCGTCGACCCGGAGGAGAGCGCGGCCTGGCTGTCCTCCGACGACGGCGTCCGCTTCGTCGCCCTGAGCAGCGAGCTGTGGTGCGACGCGAACGTCGCGGCCGGCGAGGACCAGGCCACGGCCCAGGCCATGGCCGACCGGACCACCGTCGCCTACACGGCGCCGCCGGAGTCCTGACGCCCGCGCCTCACCGGGCGCGCCTCACCGGTCTCTCCTCAGCAGCCGGGTCTCCTCGCCCCCGTCTCGCCGGTCGCGCGTCGCCGGTCGCGTCCCGGCAGGCCCGCCTCAACAGTCGCAGCTACAGCAGTCACAGCAGTCGGAGCAGTCGCGGCCCCGCCGCCGCTGCTGCCGGCGGGCCCGTCGCTCCGCACGCTTGCGCCGACGGCGTTCGCGCCGGCTCTCGTACTCCGCGCCCGGCGGGACGTACGGCGTCCCGTGCGGGCCGAAGGGGTTGTGCTGGCCGGGAGGCTGGGCGTGGGCGAAGGTGCGGTGGACGGCGTGCTCCAACTCGCCCGTCAGCAGGGCGCGCACCAGCCGGTCGTCGGTGAACGCGACGTCGGCCAGCGCCAGCGCGATGCCGCGCACCGCGTCGTCGCACAGCCGCCGGACCTCCGCCAGCGGCGTCCCGGTGGCGGTCACCGGGTTCCACACGCCCGCCGTCCGGTCCGCGTCGAGGTCCTCGACCGCGTCCAGCAGGTGCGCCACCCGCCCGAACAGCCGGCCGGCCTCCGCCAGCGCCTCCCCGTTCTCCGGCCGCCCCGCGAGCACGGCGGTGTGCGCGAAGGCGGCGGCCACCGCCGTCTCCGTCGGCTCCGTCACCGCCAGCACCGAGGTGCCGGGGCCGGCCAGGGCCTCCACCTCCTGCTGCCGCTCCACGGCCGCGACCAGCACGCCCGCGTCGAAGCCCAGGCCCTCGCCGCCGCGGGTGCCGGCCGTCTCCCAGGTGCTGGCGACGCGCCGCGCCGCCGCCGCGACCAGGGGACGCGCCAGCGCGCCGTCGCCGTCGGCGACGTGGTCGCGGATCTTCGCCGAGGCCAGCACCAGCGAGACCACGGCCGCCAGCCGGGCGCCCTCGCCCCGGGCCACGGTGGCGCGCCGCATGCCGCGCAACGGGCAGGGCCCGGCCCTGCGCCACCCCTCCTCGTCACTGACGGGGCGCGCCTGCGCCGCGTACAGCACCGATATCAGCAGCCCGTCGTGGTTGGTCGCCGCGCGGGCCGCCTGGCCGCGCTCACCGCGCAACGCCAGGCAGAGCCCGCACAGGTGGCCCTTCCACTCCTCCGCCAGCCCTTCCGGCAGTCGATGCCGGCACGGACGCACGATCCCGAACACCCGTCTCAACCCCCCGCGCTTCCCGGACGCGTGGCGGTTCTCCGCCCCGTCCGCCGTTCCTCGTCGACCGTCCCCTCACGACCACGCCCGTCGTCGGACGCCCTCGTCCGACACCCGTCGTCCGTCACGTCGTCCCTCACGTCGTCGTCCCGGTCAGGCCGTCAGACGGTGTGCCGGTCAGACGGTCGAGCGGCGTGGTGACACGGCCGTGTAAGGCCGCAGACTAGCGGGTCCGCCCTCCCGGAGCGCTCACCGGCCGGGGGACTCGCCGGCCGGGGCACTCACCGCTCGAGGAACGCCAGCACGTTGGCGACCAGCAGCGGCGAGACCGCGAGGTCGTAGTGCGTCCGGCCGGGGACGATCGCCAGCGCGTGGCCGCCCCCGGGCCGGCCCTCGCCCTGCCAGCCGCCGTCCCGCTGGCCGCCGCCGAGCAGGCCGAAGACCTCGACGTAGTGGCTCGGCGGCGCCATGTCGGCGTCGGCCGCCGCGATCAGCGTGGGCACGCGCAGCCCGCGCACCTCCTCCTCGTAGTCGAAGTCCCGCGCCATCGCCTCGCCGATCTTCCCGAGCAGCCGGGGGAAGTCCTCCGGGCGCGGGGCGACCCGCTGGTACAGCTCGTACATCGGGGTCTCCTTCATGAACTCGGCGGCCTCCGGCCCCACCTGCGCCTGCTGCGCGAGGATCTCCGGATAGGTCGCGCTCCGCCGGAACATCGCCGAGACGGCGACGAGCCGCCCGACCTTCTCCGGGTGTCTGACCGCGGTGTGGAAGGCGACGCCGCCCCCGAGGGAGTATCCGACGACGTCGGGCCGCTCCAGCCCGAGGTGGTCGATGAGCGCGGCGACGTCGTCGGCCATCAGCCGCACGTCGAGCGGGCGGTCGATGTCGGCGGTCCTGCCGTGGCCCTGGAGGTCGACGGTGATGACCTGGTGCCGCTCGGCGAGCGCGGGCAGCACGGGCGCGAACATCTCACCGGACCCGAGCCCGCCGTGCAGCAGGATCATCGGCCGGCCCTCGCCGTGCGTCTCGTAGTACAGGCTGATGCCGTTGACCTCGGCGTACCGACCGGTGGCGGGGATCTCCTGGGTGACGGTCACGGTGCTGCTCCTCAACTTCCGCGGTCCCCGTGGTCGGGAACCGCCGTCTGCGGTGTGTCGAAGTGTTGGACCGGGCCCGTGCCCGAAACTCATCGCGGGTCGGCGAACGGCGTCGTGCCGGTTTCCCGAGACCCCTGTCCCGTCGGGACGACCGCTCGGGCCGTTCGTCTCGTTACCGTGTCGTTTCCACCCGGCCACTAGCAGATGGAGGGACCCTGGAAGGGTCCGTCGGCTCGCGGGAAGGAGGGAGACGGTGCAGCAGCCTGATCAGCCCGAGCAGCACGAGCCCGAGGCCGGGCCTTTGTCGGAGCCGCGGGGGCAGGCGCAGGGGCAGGGAGGCGCGGAGCAGGCGGAGGGACAGCCGTCGCTGCGCGACCGGGTGCGGGAGGCGAACCACGAGAGCGAGGTCGCGGCGCAGCTGCGCGACGGCCGGCGCGGCTGAGCGCGCCGTCGCCCCGCCCCGCCCCGCCCCGCCGTCCGCCACTCCGCCGTCCGCCGTCCGCCGCCCGGTCGCTCCCGCCGCCCCGGCCGCCCTGGCCGTCCCGCCGCGCGCGCCCCTCCGGCGACGCGCCGCTTGCACCTCACGCGACGTGAGGATGCACCGTGGTCGCCGTACCAACGAACCGAGGAGGCGGACGTGGCCCACACCGTCGGCCAGCTGGCGCGGATCGCCGGCGTGTCGGTGCGGACGCTGCACCACTACGACGCGATCGGACTGCTCGTCCCCGGCGAGCGCGGCCCCGCGGGCCACCGCGGCTACGGCGAGGCCGAGGTCGAGCGGCTCCAGCAGATCCTCTTCTACCGGGAGCTCGGCTTCCCGCTGGAGGAGATCGCCACGCTGCTCGACGACCCCGCCGCCGACCCGCTGGCGCACCTGCGGCGGCAGCACGGGCTGCTGACGGGCCGGATCGCGCGGCTGCGGGCCATGGTCGCCTCCGTCGAACGAGCCATGGAGGCACGCACGATGGGAATCACCCTCACCCCCGAGGAGAGGTTCGAGGTCTTCGGGGACTTCGACCCCGGCCAGCACGGCGAGGAGATCCAACGCCGCTGGGGCGACACCGACGCGTACCGCGAGTCGCGGCGCCGGACGGCCGCGTACGGCAAGGAGGACTGGCTGCGGATCCGGCGCGAGAGCGACGAGCTGACCGACCGTTTCGCCGCGCTGCTGGACTCGGGCGCGGGCCCGGAGACCGAGGCGGCGATGGACCTCGCCGAGGAGCACCGCCAGCACGTCTGTCGCTACTTCTACACGTGCTCCCACGAGGTCCACGCGGGCGTCGGCGAGCTCTTCGTGAACGACGAGCGGTTCGCGGCCCCCTACGAGGCGGTCCGTCCCGGACTGGCCGCCTACGTACGGGACGCGGTGGTGGCCAACGCCGCCCGCGCCGACGCGTAGCGCCACGACACCTCTTATGCTCGCCGTGAGGGCCGCGAAGCACGATGAAACGCGGCGAAACGGCTCAAACGGCGTGAGAGGAGTGGCCCGGTCGTGGGTGGGGAGCGGGAACGGGAGCGGGGCGAGGAGGAGACCACCTCGGGGTTCGCCGTGCCGGAAGGGCTCAGGCCGCCGCCTCCCCCCAGCGAGGCCGAGACCACCTCGGAGTTCGCCGTGCCGGAGGGGCTGACCCTCTCCCGACCCTCCCCGCCCCACAGCGAGTACGGGCCGAGCCAGCAGGCCCAGGACTTCACGCCGGCCGAGGGCGTGCCGCGTTTCGCGCGTGGCACGCCCTGGCAGGACCGGATGCGGACGCTGGTCCGGCTGCCGCTGGCGGAGCGGCCGGCGCCCGAGCTCGCGGCCGAGGCGGAGGCCGAGGCGGCCGTGCCGGTGCCGCGCGTGCTGGACCTGACGCTGCGTATCGGCGAGCTGCTGCTGGCGGGCGGCGAGGGCGCCGAGGACGTCGAGGCGGCCATGTTCGGCGTCACGCAGGCCTACGGCCTCGACCGGTGCGAGGTGACGGTGACCTTCACCCTCATCTCCGTCACCCACCAGCCCTCCCTGGTGGACGCGCCCGTCTCACTCGAACGGACCGTGCGCCGCCGGGGCACCGACTACACCCGGCTGGCGGCCGTCTTCCGGCTCGTCGCCGACATCACCGAGGGCAGCGTGACGCTGGAGGAGGCGTACGGGCGGCTGGCCACGATCCGGCGCAACCGGCACCCGTACAGCAAGTGGCAGCTCACGGCGGCCAGCGGCATGTTGGCGGGCGCGGCCAGCGTGCTGGTCGGCGGCGACTGGTGGGTCTCGGTGCTGGCGGCGCTCGGTGCGATGCTCGGGGACCGGCTGGCGTGGCTGGCCGCGAGCCGCGCGCTCCCCGAGTTCTATCAGTTCGTCGCGTTCGCGATGGCTCCCGCCGCGGTCGGGATCGTCTGGGCGGCGGCGCACCCCTCGGGCCAGGGGCAGGTGCAGGCCGCCGCGATGATCACGGGCGGGATCTTCGCGCTGATCCCGGGGCGCGCCCTGGTCGCGGGCGTCCACGACGGGCTGACGGGGTACTACCTCACGGCCTCGGCCCGCCTGTTGGAGGTGATCTACCTCTCCGTCGGCATCATCTGCGGCGTGCTGGTCGTGCTCTACGCGGGCGAGACCTCCGGCGTCTCGCTCGACCCGGAGCACCTGGCGCGGGTCAACCGGCCGGCCGTCCAACTGGTCGCGGCACTGCTGCTGTCGCTCGCCTTCTGTGTGCTCCTGCAACAGGAGAAGAGCACGCTGTTCGCGGCCACCCTCAACGGCGGCATCGCCTGGGTCGTGTTCGGCGCGATGCACGGCACGGCGGGGCTCTCGCCGTTCGCGGCCACGGCGGTGGCGGCCGGGATGGTCGGCCTCTTCGGCCAGCTCTTCTCCCGGTTCCGGTTCACCTCGTCGCTGCCCTACGTGACCGCCGCCATCGGTCCGCTGCTGCCCGGCAGCGCCGTCTACCTCGGCCTGCTCGGCTTCGCCCAGGGCAACGTCAACACGGGGCTGGACTTCCTGCTCCGCGCGATCACCCTGGCCCTCGCGATCGCGATCGGCGTCAACCTCGGTGGCGAACTGGCGCGTCTGTTCATGCGCGCGCCGAGCGAGGCGGTGGCGTTCATCCCGATCGGCCGCCGCGGCGCGAAGCGGACGCGCGGCTTCTGACCACACGCGACCGTTCGGCGACGCGTGGCGCCCGGCGGCACGCGACGTCCGGCGGCCCGCGGCGTGGGGACGTCAGAAAGCGCGGGGACCGGCCTCGTCGCCGCCCCCGCGCTCACGTCCCGCGGCCGGTGGGTCAGTGGTGCTGGCCCGCCTCGGCGTACCGCTTGTACGAGGCCTCGATCTCGGCCTCGGCCTCGGTCCGGCCGGCCCAGTTCGCGCCCTCGACGGACTTGCCGGGCTCCAGGTCCTTGTAGACCTCGAAGAAGTGCTGGATCTCCAGCCGGTCGAACTCCGACACGTGGTGGATGTCGCGCAGGTGCTCCATCCGGGGGTCGGAGGCGGGGACACAGAGCAGCTTGTCGTCGCCGCCCGCCTCGTCCCGCATCCGGAACATGCCGATGGCCCGGCAGAGGATGAGGCAGCCGGGGAACGTCGGCTCCTCCAGGAGCACCAGCGCGTCGAGGGGATCGCCGTCCTCACCCAGCGTGCCGTCCACGAAACCG
Source organism: Streptomyces sp. 4N509B (assembly GCF_052245655.1). Taxonomy (NCBI): domain Bacteria; kingdom Bacillati; phylum Actinomycetota; class Actinomycetes; order Kitasatosporales; family Streptomycetaceae; genus Streptomyces; species Streptomyces sp. 4N509B. The sequence continues at coordinate 275,529 of NZ_JBQQBZ010000002.1, read as the reverse complement.
TAGTCCGCCGGGTAGACCGTGGAGGTGAACAGGTGGCGGTCCAGTCGGATCCGGCCACTCTTGTGGTCCACCTCGTACTTGTTCTTCGAACCCTTCGGGATCTCGATCGTGACGTCGAATTCCACGGGGGCACTCCTTAACCGTTAACTGCTCTGTGCACGCGACAGGTGGTTAAGTGTCCCTCACGCAGGTATGTGCTCGCGAAAGGGGCTGGTCGGGGCGTGCGCACGGCGGCACAGGTGTGGCGGACATGTCGGTCATGGATGGTGGCGTGGTGGCGTCGGCTGGCTGGCCGGGACGGAGACCTTGACGCCGGCCTCGACCCCACCCTGGGGCGCGACCGCGAGACGGCGCGCGTGGTGGCGGCCTCCGCGGCGGTCGGGCTGGCGCTGGCCGCGCTGACCGTCGCCCTCTCCGGCCCCTGGGACGCGGGCCAGCGGGTCGCGGAGCGGCAGGCCGCCGCCGCGGGGGAGGCGCCCCCGGCGAGCGGCGGGGACGGCCACGACGCCGACGGGCTGCCCCAGGACCACGAGGGCGGCGAGGGCGGCGCGCGGCCCGGCGAGGCCGGCGAGGGCGCCCTCCCGGCCGCCGCGCAGGTGCTCGCCCCCGCCACCGGCGACGCCGGCCCGCCGCCGGGCGACGCGGCGCTGGCCGCCGCCCTCGGCCCGAGCCTGGCCGACCCGGCGCTCGGCCCCGGCGGCGCCAGCGGCTCCGTGGTCGACCTGACCACGGGGGAGCGCCTCTACGGCGACGACGCCGCGAGCCCCAGGACGCCGGCCTCCACCATCAAGCTCGTCACCTCCGTCGTCGCCCTCGACGTCCTCGGCCCCGACCACCGGCTGTCCACCACCGTCGTGTGGGACGACGACCACGGCCGCGTCGTCCTCGTCGGCGGCGGCGACACCACCCTCACGCCCGAGCAGATCTCGGTCCTGGCCGACCGCACCGCCACCGCGCTCGCGGAGCGCGGCGTCGCCGGGGTGGCCGTCGGCTACGACGTCTCGCTCTACGCCACCGAGCGTCACCCGATCGGCGTCAACGACAACCTCGCCCTGATCACCCCGCTCCAGATGAACGCCGGCCGTCTCGACGACAGCCGGCACGGCCCCGCGCCCCGCGCCGAGGACCCGGCCGCCGAGGCCGCCGCCGCCTTCGCCCGCGAGCTGCGGGTCGCCGGCATCCGCGTCGACCACGCCGCCGACCCCGTCCGAGGGTCCGCCCCCGACGGCGCGGAGCGGCTGGCCATCCACCGCTCCGCCACGGTCTCCACGCTCGTCGAGGACATGCTGACCCACAGCGACAACGACCTGGCCGAGGCGCTGGCGCGGGTCGCCGCCGTCGCGGCGGGTCACGGCGGCGACGCCGACGGCGTCGGCCGCGTCATGACGGAGCGGCTGCGCGAGCTGGGCGTGCCGCGCGAGGGCGCGCGGATCGCCGACGCCAGCGGCCTGGACCGCACGGGGCGCCTCACCGCCGAGCTGCTGACCGACACCCTCCGCGTGGCCGCGAGCCCCGACCGGCCCGAGCTGCGCGCCGCGGTCACCGGCCTGCCGGTGGCGGGCTTCACCGGCACCCTCGCCGACCGCTACGACCCGTCCGCCGGCACGGCGGCCAGCGCGGGCGCCGGCCTGGTCCGTGCCAAGACGGGGACCCTGACCGGGGTGAACACCCTCGCCGGGACCGCCGTCACGCCGGAGGGCCGGGTGCTGGCGTTCGCGTTCCTCGCGGACGCCACGGTCGGCCCCGTCGAGGCGCAGGCCGCGCTCGACGCCGCCGCCGCGACCCTGGCGAGCTGCTCCTGCCACTGACCCGCCGCGCCCTGCGCCCCGCGGCGCGACCGGTCCTCCCTGACCCGCCGCCCGCGGCACCGCCCGGGGCGGCGGGCACCGGCCCCCGCCTCAGGGAAAGCCCCGAGCCCACCCCGACCCGCACCTGACCGCACCAAACCGCACTAACGCTCCCGGCCCCGGGGCCGTACCGTTGACGGCATGACGAGTCTCGGCGCACCAGAGCTGGTGGACTGGAATCTCGCGGTCGCCACCGCGACCCGCTTCGCCCGCCCAGGGCCCGAGGTGAGCCGCGAGGAGGCCCGCGCGGTCGTCGCCGAGCTCCGGCGGCACGCCGTCACCTCCGAACGGCACGTCCGCGAGTTCACCGGGCTCGACACCGGCGGCGCGGACACCCCCGTGCTCGTGGTGGACCGCCCCGGCTGGGTCAGGGCGAACGTCGCCGGCTTCCGCGAGGTGCTTCAGCCGCTGATGCGGCGGGTGCGCGAGCGGCGCTCGGCCTCGCCGGGCGGCGCGGCGTTGAGCATGGTCGGCAGCAAGGTGACGGGCGTCGAGGTCGGGATGCTGCTGTCGTTCCTCTCCTCCCGCGTGCTGGGCCAGTACGAGACCTTCGCCCCGCCGAGCCCGAAGCTCCCCGCCGCCAGCGGCGGCGGCCGGCTGCTGCTCGTCGCGCCGAACATCGTGCACGTGGAGCGCGAACTCGACGTGCAGCCGCACGACTTCCGCCTCTGGGTCTGCCTGCACGAGGAGACCCACCGCACCCAGTTCACGGCGGTGCCGTGGCTGAAGGACCATCTGGAGGGGGAGATCCAGGCGTTCCTGCGGGAGACCGACGTCGATCCCGGCACGCTCGTGGAGCGCCTGCGGCAGGCCGCGCAGTCCCTGACCGGCCGCGGCCAGGACCAGCGGGACCAACGGCAGGAGGACCTGCGGGAGGACGCCGCCGCGGAGGAGCGGGCGGGCGGCAGCGGCATCGCGTTCGTCGACCTGGTGCAGACGCCGCGGCAGCGCGCGATCCTCGAACGGGTCACGGCCGTGATGTCGCTGCTGGAGGGCCACGCGGACTACGTGATGGACGGGGTCGGCCCCGCCGTCGTGCCGACGGTGTCGGAGATCAGGGAGAAGTTCACCCGCCGCCGTCAGACGGGCGCGGGCCGCCTGGACCGGGCGCTGCGGCGGCTGCTGGGCCTGGACGCGAAGCTCCGCCAGTACAAGGAGGGCGAGCGCTTCGTCCGGCAGGTGGTGGAGCGCGCCGGCATGGCCGGCTTCAACCGCGTGTGGACCTCGCCGAACACCCTGCCCACCAGCGAGGAGATCGCCAAACCCGAACGGTGGGTCGCACGGGTGCGGCTCGACACCGCATAGCCGCGTCGCGCGGCGCGCATCCTCGTGCGCTCGACGGCCACACGGGGCCGAACGCCCGCGATATCACCCGTACGAGGGACCGTGGCGCGTTACCTGGCGTGCGATGCTCGGGATACTCCGCTGTTCTGTCACCATTTACACACCCACAGTGACAGAGTTCGGCCGTAGCCTTCGGAAGATCCCAGAAAGAAGTGATGCGGATATGGGTCCCCACCCCGCGGTCGCGGCGATACGCCTCGCGGTCCGCCGCACCCTCCACGACATCCTCGCCGAGCTCGGAGTGCCGGGGACCGCGGGGCCGGGCGCCCCGGCCCGGCCGCTGGTGCTGGCCGCCTGCTCCGGCGGCGCCGACTCGATGGCCCTCGCCTCCGCGCTCGCGTTCGAGGCCCCCCGCCTGGGCCTGGCCGCCGGCGCCGTCACGGTCGACCACGGCATGCAGGCGGGCTCCGCGGCCCGCGCCGGCGAGGTCGTCGAGCGGCTGATCGCGATGGGCCTCGCCCCGGTCGACTCCGTCGCCGTCACCGTGGGCCGCGAGGGCGGCCCGGAGGCCGCCGCCCGCAGCGCCAGGTACGCGGCGCTCGACGCCGCCTCCGAGCGGCACGGCGCCGCCGCCGTCCTCCTCGGCCACACGCGGGACGACCAGGCCGAGACGGTGCTGCTGGGCCTCGCCAGGGGGTCCGGCATCCGCTCCCTGTCCGGCATGGCCACGTCCTTCCCCGGCCTCGCCGGGCCCACCCCGGGGCCCCTCGGCTCCCCCGCGCCCCCCGACGCCGACACGGCGCACGAGCCGGTCGGCGCCCCCGCCCCCCGCGCCCACACGCCCTTCGGCGCCCAGCCGCCCCTCGGCTCCGCCGCCTCCCGCGTCCCGGGCACGCCGCACCGGTACCGCAGGCCGTTCCTCGGCATCGACCGGCAGACCACGCGCAAGGCGTGCCTGGTCCAGTCCCTCCCCGTCTGGGACGACCCGCACAACGCCGACCCCTCCTTCACCCGCTCCCGCGTGCGCCACGAGGCGCTGCCCGTGCTGGAGAAGGCGCTGGGCCGCGGCGTCGTGGAGGCGCTGGCGCGCACCGCCCGCCTGTCGCGGGACGACGCCGACGCCCTCGACGACTGGGCGGGCCGCGCGCTGCGCGCCGCCCGCCGCGCCGACGGCGCCCTCGACGTCGCCGCCCTCTCCGACCTGCCGGCCGCCGTGCGCCGCCGCGTCCTGCGGCTGGCGGCGATCGCCGCCGGAGCCCCCGCCGGCTCGCTCTTCGCCCGGCACATCGAGGAGACCGACCGCCTCATCACCGCGTGGCGCGGCCAGCGCCCGCTCAACCTGCCGGGCCGCGTCGAGGCGCGGAGGCAGGGTGGCAGACTGGTCCTCCAGCGAGCGGGACGGTAGCCGGCCCCCGCCCGCCGAGCCGGTCACGGCGCCGGTACCACCAACGCGAGCGGCAGCGGAGAGCAGGGCGGGTGCGAGAGACGGACCTGGGGACCGACCTGAAGTCGGTGCTCATCACCAAGGAAGAGATCGACGCCAAGCTCGTGGAGCTGGCCGCCAGGGTCGACGCGGAGTACCAGGACAAGGACCTGCTGCTGGTCGGCGTCCTCAAGGGCGCGGTCATGGTCATGGCCGACCTGGCCAGGGCGATGTCCACGCCGGTGACGATGGACTGGATGGCGGTGTCGTCCTACGGCGCCGGCACCCAGTCCTCCGGCGTGGTGCGCATCCTCAAGGACCTCGACACCGACATCAAGGGCCGCCACGTCCTGATCGTCGAGGACATCATCGACTCCGGGCTGACGCTCTCCTGGCTGCTGACCAACCTCGGCACCCGCGAGCCGGCCTCGCTGCGGGTCTGCACGATGCTGCGTAAGCCCGACGCCGCGAAGGTCCCCCTGGAGGTGGAGTGGGTCGGCTTCGACATCCCCAACGAGTTCGTCGTCGGGTACGGCCTGGACTACGCGGAGAAGTACCGCAACCTTCCCTTCGTGGCGACCCTCGCGCCCCACGTCTACGGGCAGGCGGAGTCCGACGCGTAGGCGCGTGACGGGGCGCGCGGCCGAGGCTCGGCCGGCGCGTGTCCGAACGTGGCCTGATGTCGATCGTTGGGGCCACGGTCGTGACCGGTCGCGACCATCCGCGACTGGACGGGAACACCATGAGGTGGCTTACCGTTAGAGCAGGGGAGACGCAAGGGGACCCCTCCGGCGCTCGGCGCCCGGCGGCGCGGGGTTGCGCGGCTGGGGTACCGTCGCGTTAGGCCGGGCGCGTATTCGGCCGACCCAGGACACCTCACTCGTGGCAGGAGGGACGGGGCCCGCGCCGCCCCGTATGGATGGACGTGAAGCGCTACTTCCGTGGACCAGTGCTGTGGATCGTGCTGGTCGTCCTCGTCGTGATCTTTGCCATGCAGGTGTTCAGCTCCTCCGAGGGCTACAAGAGCGTGGACACCGGCGAGGTCGTCCAGGCGATCGAGCGTGACCAGGTCACCTCGGCCGAGCTCACCACAGGCGACGAACAGCAGATCAAGGTCCAGCTCCGCGAGGGCCGCGAGATCGAGGGCAGTGACAAGGTCCAGGCCGACTACATCGACGGCCAGGGCGAGCAGCTCGCCAACGTGCTCCAGGACAAGTTCCAGGAGGGCGAGCTCCAGGACGGGTACACCGTCTCGCCGAAGTCGCAGAACCCGTTCGTCGGGATGCTGCTGTCGATCCTGCCGTTCCTCCTGATCATCATCGTCTTCCTGTTCCTGATGAACCAGATGCAGGGCGGCGGATCCCGTGTGATGAACTTCGGCAAGTCCAAGGCGAAGCTCATCACCAAGGACACCCCGAAGACCACCTTCTCCGACGTCGCCGGCTCCGACGAGGCCGTGGAGGAGCTCCAGGAGATCAAGGAGTTCCTCCAGGAGCCCGCGAAGTTCCAGGCCGTCGGCGCCAAGATCCCGAAGGGCGTCCTGCTGTACGGGCCGCCCGGCACCGGCAAGACGCTGCTGGCCCGCGCCGTGGCCGGCGAGGCCGGCGTCCCGTTCTACTCGATCTCCGGCTCCGACTTCGTGGAGATGTTCGTCGGCGTCGGCGCCTCCCGGGTCCGCGACCTCTTCGAGCAGGCCAAGGCGAACGCGCCGGCCATCGTCTTCGTCGACGAGATCGACGCCGTCGGCCGCCACCGCGGCGCCGGCATGGGCGGCGGCCACGACGAGCGCGAGCAGACGCTGAACCAGCTGCTCGTCGAGATGGACGGCTTCGACGTCAAGGGCGGCGTGATCCTCATCGCGGCGACGAACCGCCCCGACATCCTCGACCCGGCGCTGCTGCGGCCCGGCCGCTTCGACCGGCAGGTCGCCGTGGACCGTCCCGACATGCAGGGCCGGCTGGAGATCCTCAAGGTCCACCAGAAGGGCAAGCCCGTCGCGCCCGACGTCGACCTCAGCGCCGTCGCCCGCCGCACGCCCGGCTTCACCGGCGCCGACCTGAGCAACGTGCTGAACGAGGCGGCCCTCCTGGCCGCCCGGGGCAACGCCAAGCTGATCGACAACAAGTTCCTCGACGAGGCGATCGACCGTGTCGTGGCCGGTCCGCAGAAGCGGACCCGGATCATGAGCGACAAGGAGAAGATGATCACCGCGTACCACGAGGGCGGTCACGCCCTGGTCGCGGCGGCCTCTCCCAACGCCGACCCGGTGCACAAGGTGACGATCCTCTCCCGCGGCCGGGCCCTGGGCTACACCATGGTGCTGCCCGAGGAGGACAAGTACTCCACGACGCGGAACGAGATGCTCGACCAGCTGGTGTACATGATGGGTGGCCGCGCCGCCGAGGAGCTGGTCTTCCATGACCCGACCACCGGCGCGGGGAACGACATCGAGAAGGCCACGGCCACCGCCCGCGCCATGGTCACGCAGTACGGCATGACCGAGCGGCTCGGCGCGATCAAGTTCGGCTCCGACCACTCCGAGCCCTTCCTGGGCAAGGAGATCACCCACCAGCGCGACTACTCCGAGGAGGTCGCCGGGCTGGTGGACGAGGAGGTCAAGAAGCTGATCGAGACCGCGCACAACGAGGCGTGGGAGATCCTGGTGGAGAACCGGGACGTGCTGGACAACCTCGTGCTGGCGCTGCTGGAGAAGGAGACCCTGAACAAGGAGGAGCTCGCCGAGGTCTTCCGCGGGGTCGTCAAGCGCCCGCCGCGTCCGGCCTGGACCGGCTCCGCCCGCCGCACCCCGTCCACCCGCCCGCCGGTCGCCTTCCCCACCAAGGAGCTCAGCCTGGCCAACGGCTCGGGCTCGGCCAACGGCTCCGGCGTGGAGAAGACCTCCACGCCGCCGCTGGACGACGTGCGGGACGCCGAGCCGGAGCGCCGGCCGGAGTAGCGGCCGGCGCGGTCACGCCGCCGACGGTCGTTCGCGCTCAGAACCTGGCACGGCAGCGGAATGGCCCCTGCGCTCTTCACGTTCTACGGTGGGCACGCGCACACGTGTGCGAAAGCAAGAGGGAACGAGGAACGTATGACGCAGGGGCCTGTTGCCGGGGACGTCGCCGGGGAGCCTGGCCGCACGTTTGACGAGAAGCGCGCGCAGGACGCCGTCCGTGAACTGCTGATCGCCGTGGGCGAGGACCCGGACCGCGAGGGGCTGCGCGACACCCCCGCCCGGGTGGCGCGCGCGTACCGGGAGATCTTCGCCGGCCTCTGGCAGCGGCCGGAGGACGTCCTGACCACCACCTTCGACCTCGGCCACGACGAGATGGTGCTGGTCAAGGACATCGAGGTGCTCAGCACCTGCGAGCACCACCTGACCCCGTTCGTGGGGTACGCCCACATCGGGTACATACCGTCCGCCAGCGGCAAGATCACCGGCCTGTCGAAGCTGGCCAGGCTCGTGGACGTCTACGCCCGCCGGCCGCAGGTCCAGGAGCGGATGACCACCCAGATCGCCGACTCGCTGATGCGGGTGCTGGAGCCGCGCGGCGTCATCGTCGTCATCGAGTGCGAGCACATGTGCATGACCATGCGCGGCGTGCGGAAGCCCGGCGCGAAGACCACCACCTCGGCCGTGCGCGGCCAGCTCCGCGACGCCGCCACCCGGGCCGAGGCGATGAGCCTCATCATGGCCGCCCGCTGAGCGTGCACTGAGCTCTCGCCGAGCCCTTGTCGAGCCCTCGTCGAGCTCGCCGAACCCTCGCTGGATTCCCGCCGAGCGAGCACGACCCTCAGGGAGCGGACCGCCCCCGCGCGTTCTCGGCCGGGGCGTTCTCGCTCCGGGCGTCGCGGTGGAAGAAGTCGAAGCCGCCGTCGCGCCGGGGCGGCGGGATGACCGGCGGCCCGCCGTACCCGGGCGCCTCGCCGTACCCGGGGCCCTGGGGCGTGGGGGCCGGGGCCGCGCCCGACGCCGGCGACAGCCGCTCCCGCTCGGCCCGCTCCGCCCGCGCGGCCTCCTCGGCCGCCTCCCGCTGGCGGGCCACGCTCCGGGACAGCCGGCCGAGGGCCTCGTACGCCTGGAGGTACGTCAACGCGGTCGGCGCGCCACCCGAGGTGCGGTGGTCCGCGGCCTGGGCGGGCAGCGCCTTCGCCGGCTCGGCGGCCTCCAGCGCCAGCAGCCGCCGGCCCTCCAGCGCGTTGGCCCGCTCGGTCTCCGCCGTGGCGTACCGCCGCAGCAGCGCGGCGTGCTCCGTGCGCAGCCGCGCCAGCTCGCCCCGCTTCGCCTGGACCTTCTCCTCCAGGGCGGTGACCCGCTCCCTGGCCTCCTCAAGCTCCGCCTGCCGCTGCTCGACCCGCGCCGTCAGGCTCGCCTTCGTGGCCCGCTCCCGGGCGACGAGCCGACCGGCCGCGATGTCCCAGCGCCGCAGCAGCACCGCCCCCACCACGGCGGCCACGGCCGCCCCGGCGGGCAGCACGCGCAGCAGCTGGATCTCCGCCTCGCGCAGGGCGTCGACGTCCCCGCCGCCGGGGCCACCGACCAGCCAGGCCGTACCCGCGCAGGCCAGGGCCGCACCGCCCAGGGCCACGGGAATCCAGACCCGGTGCAGCGCAGAGTGACGATGCCGTCCACGTGCCATGGCTGAAACTTACCGTGGCCGCCCGGCCGCGCGGGAGAGTGCCAGAGGACTGTTCCCGTGCGGTTATAGATCCATACGGCCGGATCAGTCCTGTTGGCGTCCGCGGAGCAGCGCGGAGGCGGCGAAGACCGCGAGCAGCACGGCCGTTGAGCCGGCGACCGTCAGCCGCAGCGCGGGTCCGAGGGTGTTGTCCCCCTCGTGGACGAAGTCGTACCAGACCAGCACGGCCTGGAAGAGCGCGGCGATCGTGACGACGCTCAGCAGCTGGTTGCGCCGCTCGTCGCGGCGGGTCTGGAGGATCGTGCGGTGGAAGTCGAGGCTGTCGCGCAGCGTCTGGAGCTGGGTTTCGACGGACGCCCGCTCCCGGTCCATGTTGTACCGCTCCTCGGCCGCGGCCACCACGACCCCGCTGGCGTTGACGACGTAGCGGCTCTCCTCCAGGCGCACCATCTCGCGCAGCGCGAGGTTCTTGCTGAGCTGGAGCGACTCCTTCAGCTCCTTGTCGAGGTCCTCGACGCGGTTCCACCGGGCCTCGTCCAGCACGCGGAGCCGGGCGGAGAGCAGCCGGTTGGCCTCGTCCACGGCGATCCACTCCATGCTGGCCGCGATCTCGCCGATCATCACGTCGCCGAGGCGGTGGGTGGGGAGGTCGACGAGGGTGGTGAAGCCGTCGCCGAAGCGCAGCAACGCGTTGTCGTGGATCTTCTTCTCGACGCCGTAGGTTCTCGTGGCCGCCGGTTCCTCGTCGCGCGGCGGGTCGACCAGGACGCGGTGCCACCACAGCAGCATCCCCGGGTCCATGGCGTCCTCCTCGGCCTCCACGACCAGGCCAGTGTCGAGCAGTTCCTCCGATATGGCGTCAACCCACCGCTTCACGTGGGGGTTGAGCACGTAGACCATCTCGCGCTCCGTGCTGTGGAGCGTGTCGCGGTCGGCGACGTCGACGTCGTGCATCATGTGGCATATGCCGGTGGGGTCGAAGCGGACGAACCACCGCCCGGCGTCGGGTATCTCCACGGTGCCGACGGTCTTCTTGCCGCTGAGGCGCGAACCCCCCGTGGAGACGTGGTAGTCGAACAGGAGCGGCGAGTCCGGCTCGGAGTCCTGGACGACGAACTCCGGCACGGCGCGGCGCACCGCCTCGTGCAGCCTGGTGCCGACCTCGCCGCCGAAGGTGCGGGCGCCGAGCCGGAAACGCATGAGAAACGGCGCCAGTAGCACTGCCTGCACGAGGTCCTCCACGTGGTCGCTGGTCACCGGATCGCGCGACTGATCGTCGCTCACCTCGCCCGGGCCACGTGGCGGTCAGCCCACGGGGCTCACGGCGAGGGCGCGGTGAACAGGGTCCACTCGCCGTGGCCGGCGGCCTCCCCCTTGGCCGTCCACGCCTCTCCGAGCAGACGGTGCATGCGGTCGGGGTGCACGTACAGCGGCGTCCCCGAACGGAAGGAGGTGCACCACAGCACCTGTCCCCCCGGCCTCGTCACCCGCGCGATCTCGGTGGGGTTGAACACTCCGTTCAACGAGACGAGCAGGGGTACGCTCCCAGTTCCCAGCGGCAGTTGGCGGACGTCCGCCGCCAGCCAGCGCACGCCCGGGATGTCGGCGTGACGGACCAGCATGCCGAGGTTCAGGTCGCAGGCGACGACGTTCGGCACCGTCGCGGCGAGGTGCCCGGTGGCCTCGCCCGTGCCGCAGCAGATCTCGACCGCCCAGTCGACGGGCCTGACGTGCCGCAGGCCCTGACGCACGGGCAGCGCGTACCCGTACTGGGTGTCCGTCCAGTCGCGCCAGATGGTGGCCTGGTCGGCGTAGGTGGCGTGCAGTCCCTCCCACGCCTCCGCGTCGTCGGGGTCGGCGAGCAGACGCTCCTGGTTGATGCGGCTCGGATGGGAGCCGGCCTTCAGGTCGGGTGGCTGGGCGCCCGTTGACTCGGAGAGCCCTGCGGTCTCGGCGGATTCGGCAGGCTCGACTCGCTCGACTGGCTCGACTGGCTCGGCATGCGGTGGCCGGGCGGCGGAACCGGTGGCGTCACCGGAGGTCGCGTCCGTCATGGCTGCTCAGCCTAGCCACCGGCGTCCCGCCTGGTAAGGAAGGAATCCGACGGCTACGGGGCGGATTTCGGGGTCACGTCGTGCTGACCGTGGGTGTCGCGAGGAGCAGGGCGTAGGCGGCGGACTGGTCGGTCCACCAGTGACGGACCGACCAACCGGCCTCCGCGAGTTCCCTCGAGAGCCCGGTGGGACGGAACTTCACGGATATCTCGGTGCGCAGCTCCTCGCCGCGCCCGAAGCGCGCGGTCAGTCCGTCGAGCCGGCCGAAGGTGACGGTCTGGGCGCGGGCGGAGCGCAGCCGCATCTCCACGCGTCGCCGCTGCGCGTTCCACACGGCGCGGTGGTCGAAGGCGAGCGGGTCGAAGTCGGCGGCGAGTTCGCGGTTCATCACGGCCAGCACGTTGCGGTTGAACGCGGCGGTGACGCCGGCGGCGTCGTCGTAGGCGCGCAGCAGTTGGGCGGGGTCCTTGACGAGGTCGACCCCGACCAGCAGCGCGTCGCGTGGGGTGAGGGCGGCCCGCAGGGTGGTGTGGAAGGCGGCGCGCTGCGCGGCGTCGAGGTTGCCGAGGGTGCTGCCGAGGAACGCCACCAGGCGGGGGCCCTCGTCGCTGCCCTCGCCTGGCCCCTCGTCGGCGCTGGTGAGCGGCGCGGGGTCCGTCTCCAGGTCGGTGAGGGTCGCGGTCACCCGCAGCCGGGGATAGTCGCGGCACAGCGCCCGCCCCGCCTCCGTGAGCGCGGCGGCGCTGACGTCGAGCGGCGCGTACCGCTCCAGGGAGCCGACCGCGAGGAGCGCGTCCAGCAGCAGCCGCGTCTTGGCCGAGGACCCCGAGCCGATCTCCACGAGGGTCCTGGCGTGCGTCAGGCGGGCGACGGCGCCGGCGTGGGCCGACAGCAGGCGGCGTTCGGCACGCGTGAGGTAGTACTCGGGCAGCCGCGTGATCTCTTCGAACAGCTCGCTGCCGCGCCGGTCGTAGAACCACTTGGGCGGCAGGGTCCTGGGGCGGGCGGCCATGCCCGCCCGGACGTCGGCCGCGAGGCGGGCGCGGAGGTGGCCCGGGGGCAGGCGGTCCTCAAGCGTGAAACGGCTCGGCGTCGACAGGGCGGTGGCGGTCATGGGGCGGGGTCCTTTCGCGCAGCGGCACGGTGGTGGCCGTGCCCCGGGTGGCCAGGAGCAGTGATCGATCGGGCACCTCCGTCCAGTCACCGAGGACGCGTGCGCGGGGGCGCCCGCCGGGGAACGCGTCGTGCGGTGCGTCAGGCAGCTCCTCGGGCGGCGCGTCGGGCGGCGCGTCGGTGGGTTCCGAGGCGACGAGCACCTCGCCCGGCGCCGTCCTGACCCACAGGCTCGGCCCGTGTCGCACGGCCGCAACCGAGCGCCCGTCGGTGAGCAGGAGCGTGAGCCGCGCCGTCGGCCTGACGGCGAGCACGGACCGCGCCACGGCGGCCAGCGCGCCGCCCGCCGGCTCGCCGGCCGCCAGCCGCTCGCCGAGCAGGAGCCACACCACGGCGGAGTCGGAGCGCGCGGCGAGACCCAGCAGGGTGTCCGCGCCGAGCCGCAGCCCGAGGTCCCCCGGCAGCCGCGCCCAGTCCTCGACGGAGCCGTTGTGGCTGAACAGCCAGCGGCCACGGGCGAACGGCGCGGCGGCCGACTCCTCGTGGCCGGTGCCCGGCGTGGCGCAGCGGACGGCGGCCAGCACGGCGGGCGTGTGGATGGCGCGCGCCAGGTCGGGCAGGTTGGCGTCGGTCCAGACGGGCACGGCGCGGCGGTAGCGGGCGGGCCGGCCGGCGGCGTCGGTGTCGGGGACGGGCGGGTACCAGCCGATGCCGAAGCCGTCGGCGTTGACGGCGCGGCCACCCGCGAGCGGCTCCATCAGGCGCGGCGCCCACGCCTGGGAGAGGAGGCCGTGCGCCGGCTTCAGCAGCAGGCGGGCGAGGCTGCGGCTGGGGCCGAGGTAGGCGAGGTGACGACACATGGGGCCTCCGGCGGCGTGGGGCGGTCGGCGTCGGGTGGCGGTGGCTCGGTCGGCGGCGAGGTCGGCGGCGAGGTCGGCGTCCGTCGGTGTGTCGGTCGCGGCGTCCGTCGCGGCGCCGGCGTCGGGCGTGGCCTCCCTGACGGCTGGTCACGGGCCACTCCGCCGTCGTGCCGGGGGCGGGTCGGCGTCAACGGACCGGGCAGTGCGGAAGCCGGCGAAGATCTGGCGGCGCACGGGGTGGTCCCAGTTGCGGAAGGTGGCCCGGCAGGCCACGGGGTCGGTGGCGAAGGAGCCGCCGCGCAGCACCCGGTAGCCGTCGTGGGGCCCGGCGCCGGGGCGTCGGGCGGTGCCGAAGAACACCTCGCTGTACTCCCGGTAGGGGAACGCGACGAAGCCGGGGTAGGGCGCGAACTCCGACGCGGTCCACTCCCAGACGTCGCCGAGGAGCTGCCATGCGCCGCAGGGCGCGACGCCGGCGGGGTGGGCCCCCGCGGGAGCCGGCTGGAGGTGGCGTTGCCCGAGGTTGGCGTGGTGGCCGGGAACGGGCGGGGCGTCGCCCCACGGGTGGCGGGCGGAGCGGCCGGTGGCCGGGTCGTACCGCGCCGCCTTCTCCCACTCGGCCTCGGTGGGCAGGCGCCGCCCGGCCCACCGGGCGTAGGCGTCGGCCTCGTACCAGCACACGTGGACCACGGGCTCGTCGGGCGGCACGGGCTCGGTGCGGCCGAAGCGGCGGCGCAGCCAGGTGCCGGAGCTTTCCCGCTCCCAGAACAGGGGAGCGGTCAGCTCCGCGCGCCGCCGGTGGGCCCAGCCCTCCCGGGTCCACCAGCGGGGCTCGTCGTAGCCGCCGTCGTCGAGGAACTCCTGGTAGGCGGCGTTGGTGACGGGGACGGTGTCCAGCCAGAACGGGGGCAGGTCGACGGTGTGCGCGGGGCGTTCGTTGTCCAGGGACCACGGCTCGTCCGCCGCGTCGACGCCCATGGTGAACGGGCCGCCCGGCACCAGGACCTCCCACGGCCCCGGCGTGGAGCCGGGCCGCGCGGCCGGGTCGCAGCGTGGGGCGGGGGCGTCGAGGACGGCCGGGCCACGGCGCAGCTGGTGGGTGGCGAGCATCGTCTCGTCGTGCTGCTGCTCGTGCTGGGCGACCATGCCGAGGACGAAGCCGCCGGCGAGCAGCGCGTCCCGGGCGCCGGCCTCGGCGTCGGTGGCCGGGGCCGCCCGGTCGGCCGGTTCGGCCAGGACGGCGAGCGTCTGACGGCGGACCTCGGCGAGGTAGCGCCGCGCCTCGTCGGGGGAGAGCAGCGGCAGTTCGGGCCGGCGGGCGCGGGGGTGACGGAAGGCGTCGTAGAGCGGGTCGAGGTCGGGCCGCAGGGCGGGGCGGGCGCCGAGGGCGCGCACCAGCCAGATCTCCTCCTGGTTGGCGATGTGCGCCATGTCCCACACCAGCGGGGACATCAGCGGCGAGTGTTGCGCGGTCAGCTCGCCGTCGGGCAGGCACTCCGTCAATGCGAGGGTTCGCCGCCTGGCCGCCGCGAGCGCCGCGATCCCGTCCCGGCCGCCCGCGGGCGTGGTCGGCGCGGGGGAGGCGGCGGGGGAGGGGGGCGAGGACGGCGGGCGGGTCACCACGGGAGGTCCCCCGGCGCCGTGGCCGCCCCGCCCGCCGCGCGTGCCGTGGCCGCAGTGTCCGCCGCGCCCGCCGCGACCGTCGCGTCGAGGTGGTCGTCGGCGGGGCAGCGCCCCCGGTCGGCGTACCGCTCGGCGAAGGCGGCCACGGCGTGCGTGACCGAGGCCGGGGCGCCGCCCGCCGCGAGGGCCTCGCGCGCCGCCGCGAAGCAGGAGCGCACCGCGGGCCCCAACGCCGGGTCGGCGGGCCCGGACCGGGCGGCCCGCGCCCAGACGCGGGCCGACGGCGTGTCGCCGTCGGGGCAGAGCGGTCCCGTGGCCCGCCAGGCGGCGGCGGAGGCGGCGGGGTCGTCGAGCAGGGTGGCGGCCACGGCGGTGGCGACGACCCAGTCGTCGCCGCGTTGCGCGTCGATCATGCGCAGCTCCAGCCAGCCACGCGGCCGGACCGGCGGGAAGAGGGTGCCCAGGTGGTAGCGGAGGTCGTCGACGGTGGGGGGCCGGCCGACCGGTGCCCCGTCGAGCCAGGCGCGGAACGTCAGGCCGCGCGGCGCGTCCCAGCCGTGGCCGTCCGCGAGGACGGTGGCGGCGGGGGCGTGGTGCCTGGGCGGCAGGCACAGCAGGGGGGCGTCGAGCGCGTACGCCGCCCAGGCGTCGCGCGGGTCCAACGGGTCACGCCGCCGGCCCGCGCCGACGCCGCCGACTCCGTCGCCGACGCGGACTCCGACGTCGTCGGGTCGGTGGCGGGGCGGGGCGGTCCTGGCCGGGTCGATCCGGGCCCACAGCGCCTGCCGTGTGGACCGCCAGCCGGTCGGCCTGCCGCGCCACAGCGGCGAGTTCGCGAAGGCCGCCACCAGGACGGGGCCGAGGCGGTGGGCCAGCAGCCAGCGGTGGCGGTAGCCCGTGGGCCCGGGTCCGTCGTCGCCGCAGTCGAGGTTGACGTGGACGGCGGCCGTGGCGCACATCATCATCCGCCCCCACGGCTGGAACCCGCAGGCCGTGAAGTACGACTCCATCGCCCGGTAGCGCGGGCTGTCCACCACCCGCGTCGGGTCGCGGGCCGGGTCCAGGCCGTCGCCGGTCAGGGCGAGGCCGGCGCGGTCGAGGGCGGCGCGCACCACGGCGAGGTCGGCCGCCGCCGCCTCGACGCAGCCGGCCAGCGACGGCGCCGGGAGGGTGCTGAGCTCCAGCTGGCCGCCGGGCTCGCGGCTGATCCGGCTGCCGAACGGCAGCCGGCCGTCGCCGTCGGCGTCCTGCACGCGGAACGCGGCGAGCGCCGCGTCCAGCCGTTCGGCCGGGACCGGGCGGGCGGCGTCCTCGCGGTCGCGCACCAGCCACTCCAGCTCCACGCCCGTCCTGGCCGGCGGCGACCCGGCGGCGAAGCACGAGCCGCCGACGTGCGCCAACGCCTCGCCCACCGACAGCACGGCGGGCCGGGCGGCGGCGTCACCCGCCACACCCGAGCGCGACGCCACACCCGAGCGCGGTGCCGACGGCGCCGCCGTCCCGCTCGCCGGCCGCCTCACGCCCCGTCCCCCCGCTCCAACGCCCGCAGCGCGTCCTCCACAGCCCTGTGGAAGGTGGGGAACGCGTGGATCATGTGGCGCATCCGCTCGGTGGACACCCGCGCCTGGACGGCGACGGCCAGGCCGTAGACCACCTCGCCGCCGCACGGTCCCGCCGAGGTGGCGCCGACGAGGATGCCGCCACCGCCGCCCTCGGGGCCGGCACCGGGGTCCGGGAGCAGCTCCACGAGCTTGACGAAGCCCGCGTTGCCCGCCTTGTGGATCCAGCCCCGCGAGGACTTCTCCAACGGCGCGACGCCCGTGCGCACGGTCAGCCCCATCTCCCTCGCCTGGGCCTCCGTCAGTCCGACGGCGCCGATCTCGGGGTCGGTGAACGTCACCCGCGACAGCGCCCGGTAGTCCGCCTCGGGGCCGGGCAGGCCGAGGATGTCGCGGATCGCGATCTCCGCCTGGTACATCGCGACGTGCGTGAACGCGCCGCGCCCCACCAGGTCGCCGACGGCCCACACGCCCTCGGCCGCCGCCCGCATCCGCCCGTCCACCGGCAGCGCCCTCGCGTCGGGGCCCGGGTCCAGGCCCGGCACCGTGTCGAGGCCGAGGGAGGCGAGGTCGGGCCGCCGGCCGGTGGCGACCAGCAGGTGCCGCGCCGTCAGCTCCTCGTCGCCCGCGAGGGTGAGGGTGACGGACCCGTCGACGTTCGCGCTGACGCGCTCGGCACGGGCGCCGACGCGCAGGGTGACGCCGTCGGCCGACAGCGCCTCGGCAAGCACCGCACTGGCCTCCGGCTCCTCCGCCGAGAGGATCCGCTCCCCGGCCTCCACGACGGTGACGCGGGTGCCGAAGCGGGCGAACGCCTGCGCGAGTTCGACGCCGACCGCGCCCGCGCCGAGCACGAGCAGGGACTCGGGGGCCTCGGTGGCGGCGACGGCCTGCCGGTTCGTCCAGTACGGGACCTCCGTCAGCCCCTTCAACGGCGGCGGGTGGGGGCGGGAGCCGGTGGCCAGCACGACGCCGCGCCGGGCGTGGACGCGTGCCACGGGCCGGCCGTCGCCGCCGTGGACCTCGACGGTCCCGGGGCCGGCGAGGGCGCCCCGGCCGCGCACCAGGCGGGCGCCCGCGTCGGTGAGGCGGTCGGCGGCGGCCTGGTCGTTCCACTCGTCGGTGGCCTCGCCGTGGATCCTGGCCGCCACGGGGGAGAAGTCGGGCGTCACGCTCGCCTGCCCCGCCATGCCGGGGACGCGGCGCGCCTCGGCCAGCAGGCCCGCGCCCCGCAGCATCATCTTGCTCGGGACGCACGCCCAGTACGGGCACTCGCCGCCGACCAGCTCGGCCTCGACGCCGACGACGTCGACCCCCGCCCCGGCCAGCCGCCCGACGACGTGCTCGCCGCCGGGCCCCAGGCCGACGACCACGACGTCGGCCTCCGTCGTCTCGGGGAACGCGTCGTCCTGCTCGGAAGCGGTCTCGGTAGCGGCCATGCCCCTCAGCGTGGGCCGTACGCCCGGGCCCTGCCCGGGGTGCTCCGCCATGCGGGTGAGCGCGGGAGGTCGCAGGGGCCGCCGGGAAGGTCACCCCAGCTCGGCCCAGACGACCTTCCCGGGCCGGCCCGACGACGCCTCCCCCGTCGCGTACGCCCCCCACCGCCGTGCCACCGCCTCGACGACGCCGGGCCCGCGCCCGCCCCCCGCCGCCAGGCCCGGGTCGCGCGGCCGTGGCAGCACGGGCTCGACGTCCCGCACGGAGATCCGGAGCGCGGCGTCGGCGGCCGACCAGCGCAGCCGCACGTCGATGGGGCCCGCGCTGTAGCGGTGGGCGTTGTCACCACCTCGGAGGTGACGAGCTCGGCGGCTACGCAGCTCGGCGAGCACGGAGGCGAAGTGCCTCGACGTTCGCTCGGCTCGCCGTCCGCTCGCACTCGTGTGGGGGAACCTCACGGTCCCGGCACGTGCTCCCGAGTGGTAACACGACGTGTTACGCTCCTGAGGTGGCTACGAAGCGTTTCAGTATCAGCACCTCAGCGGAGATCCACGAGCTGATCAGGAAGCACGCCGAGGCTTCGGGGCTGGACGTCTCCGCATACATGGTCGCGTCGGCCCTGGAGCGCGTGACGGCGGACGACCGGGTCAAGGAGACGTTCTCCGAGATCGACGCCGAGATCGCCGCCGCCGAAGACCCGCTGGCCTCCCCCTCACCTGACGACGACCAGGTTCCGGGCCGTCTGAGCAGGGACGAGGAACAGGAACTCGACATGTTGCGCTCGCTTGTTCTCGACGACGAACCGTACGTCTCAGGGGACGCCGGGGCCGCAGCGTGACCAAGCACGTCGTGGTCTACGACGCGGGCATGCTCATCGCGCTCCTCGACCGCAGGCCCAAGGCCCTGGCCGTGCACGCCACCGCGACCCGGGCCCGCCACCGCCCCATCGTGATCGGCCCGGTGCTGGCTCAGGTCTGGCGAGACGGCCGGCGCACCGCCCACGATCTCGGCGGGCTGCTTCAGGAGTGCACCGTCGTCCAGGCCCGGGGCGCAGAGCCGGCGATCCGCACCATTTCCGCTCCGGCGGCCACCGTGCAGTGCATCCCCTGCGCGTCGGGGTTCACCCTCCATGACTACAAACGTGTCGGGCAGATGCTCGGCAAAGCCTCGCTCCCGGCGAGAAAGCGGCCCGATGTCGTCGACGCGATGGTGGTCACCATCGGTGCCCTGCACCACAGGGCCGTGATCTGCACCTCCGACCCGGAGGACCTCGGCGCCTATGCGGCCACGCTCAAGGCAGCCGAACTGGTCATCAGTCGAGTCTGACTCTCGACGACGGACGACCGACGGCCTGTCGGCACGACCGGTGACGGTGTCACACCGGCTCGCCCATCGGGCCGTTGCCGCCGCCCTCGCCGTTCGGGCCCTCGCCGTCGGACAGGCGGCAGACGCGTTCGAGGAAGAGGGCCGTGGCCACCACCGCGACGCCCGTCACCACGGACAGGCCGGCGTAGATCGCCTGGTCGCGGCGGTTGGAGATCTCCAGCATGTTCATCGCCAGGTACACGCCGAAGCCGCCGTACAGGCCCGCGACCACCGCCGAGACCAGGGCGCTGGCCTGGCCGAAGACCACGGCGCGGGCCGCCATCAGCCGGTCCACCGGCCTGGCGTCGGGCCGCCGCTCCCGCTGGGCGCGCAGCCGGGAGCGCAGCGACAGCGCCGTGGCCAACAGCACCGCCGCGATGAGGCCGAGGATGACCGGGGCCAGCAGCGGCACGGCCGGCAGGGTGTTCCCCAGGGAGTCCCAGAGCCCGGCGCCGGCCCACGCCAGCGCGGCGGAGACGGCGAACAGCCCGACGAGTGTGCCGATCCGCAGTTGGTTCACCGCTGTACTAGCCCCCTTGAGCCCGTGCCCGTGCCGTGTCGCGTCAGTCCGGGAGGGCGAGGTGCAGGTCGGTCCGCCGCGTCACGCCCTGGCCGGCCAGGGCCGGCAGCAGGTCGGCCAGGGGGCCGTACCCCGGCACCTCGGCACCCGGCTCGACATCGTGCCACGGTACGAGGACGAACGCCCGCTCGTGCGCCCGGGGGTGGGGCAGCGTCAGCGCCGGGTCGTCGGAGACCACGCCCTGGTACGCCACGATGTCGACGTCCAGCGTGCGCGGCGCGTACCGCTGTTCCTCCCGCCGGGAGCGCTGGAACGCCTCCTCGATGGCCTGCGCCCGCTCCAGCAGCGAGCTGGGCGGCAGCGTCGTCCGCACCAGCACCACGGCGTTGAAGTACGAGGGCTGGCTGCCTTCCGGCACGCCCCAGGGCTCCGTCTCGTACACCGCCGAGACCGCCTTCACCCGCATCCCCGGGGTGTCCTCCAGCGCGTCGATGGCGCCCTGGAGCATCTCCAGGCGGTTGCCGAGGTTGCTGCCGAGGGAGATGATCGCCCGTTTCGGGTCGTGCAGCGTGGTGTCGGCGGCGTCGACCATCTCCGCCACGGAGGCGGGCACCGGCTGGACGGTCGGGTCGGGGACGGCGTGGTTGGGGGTCATGCGCGGCTCCGATGGCTGGTGCGCGGTCCTGCCTCGTCCACCTCGGGGGAGGACGGGCGGCCGCGCGTGATGGTGACGGCGACGTCGTCGAACGGCACGGTGATCGGTGCCTGCGGCTTGTGCACCGTGACGGTGGCCTCGCGCACCACGGGGTGCGCCAGGCACCGGTCGGCGACGCGCTGGGCCAGGGTCTCCAACAGCTGGCAGGGCTCACCCTCCACCACGGCCACGACCTCCTCGGCCAGGACGCCGTAGTGCACGGTCAGGGAGAGGTCGTCGGTGGCGGCGGCCGGACGGGTGTCCACCAGCAGCTCCACGTCGACGACGAAGGTCTGTCCGAGGGCGCGTTCCTCCGGGAGCGCGCCGTGGAAGCCACGGGCGCGCACCCCGCGCAGGGTGATGCGGTCGACCACGCTCACTCCTCTCCCGTCTCTCCCTCTCGTGCCACTCTCGTGTCTCCTCCTGGCGGACCCGGTGAGGAGACCCCACCCAACCCAAGGCCCGACGCCTGGATCCCCGCCGGAATTCTGCCCGTGCGTTCGAATCTACCCGCGATGTATACCTGTCTTCGACGACCATCCCTGTCAGCGCCGCCTACCCTTCGGGTGTTCCCGTACGCCGGTCACCGAACTTTCGTCTGGGCGTCGCACACCGGGCCGGACGACGTTACCCGGACGTCACGTCCCCGCTCGGAAAGGGACCGCGACGCCACGGCCCCAGCCCCTACCCTGGTGCTATGAGCAACTCCCGCGTCCCGGTGACCGGGCTGCCCTCCTGGGGCCGCTGCGCGGTCATGGGGGTGGTCAACGTCACCCCGGACTCCTTCTCGGACGGCGGGCGATGGTTCGACGCCGAGACAGCCGTCAAGCGCGGCCTCGACCTGGTGGCGCAGGGCGCCGACCTGATCGACGTCGGCGGGGAATCGACCCGACCGGGCGCGACCCGGGTGGACGAGGCGGAGGAGCTGCGCCGGGTGCTGCCGGTGGTGCGGGAGCTCGCGGCCGAGGGCGTCGTCGTCAGCGTCGACACGATGCGCGCCTCGGTCGCCGAGCGCTCGCTGGGCCTGGGCGCGCGGCTGGTCAACGACGTCAGCGGCGGACGCGCCGACGCCCGCATGATCCCGACGGTCGCCGAGGCGGAGGTGCCGTTCGTCGTGATGCACTGGCGCGGCTTCAGCGTCGACATGAACGACCGGGCGGTCTACGGGCCCGACGTCGTCGGCGAGGTCCTCGACGAGCTGCGGCGCGCCGTCGACGAGGCGGTGGCCGGCGGCATCGACGCCGACCGGATCGTCGCCGACCCGGGCCTCGGCTTCGCCAAGCGGGCCGAGCACGACCTCGCGCTGGTGGCCGGCATGGACCGGCTGCTGGCGGGCGTGGACCGCCCGATGCTGATCGCCGCCTCCCGCAAGCGGTTCCTGGGGCGGGTGCTCGCCAGCGGGCCGGCCGGCGGGCCCGACGGCGCCCCGCCGCCCGCGCGGGAGCGCGACGCGGCCACGGCGGCCGTCTCGGCACTGGCCGCCCGCGCGGGCGCCTGGGCGGTGCGGGTGCACGAGGTCCGCGCGAGCGCGGACGCGGTCCGCGTGGCCCGCGCCCTGCGGGACGCGGAGACGGCGGGCGCGGTGGCCACGGCGGGCACGGCGGACGCTGCGGAGACGACGGGCGCGGCAGGCGCGGCGGACACGGCGGGCGCCGTGGACGGCACCGGTACGACGAAGCCGGCACGGCCGGCCGAGGGGGCGCGGTGAGCAAGGCCAGGACCGACATCGAGGCCGTCGAGGCCGCCAACACCGCCCTGTACGACGCGCTGGAACGCGGCGACCTCGACCTCCTCTCCGCGCACTGGCTCCCGGACGACATCAGCGTCGTCCACCCCGGCTGGCCGGTGCTCAGCGGCCGCGCCGAGGTGATGCGCTCCTACGCCCTGATCATGGCGAGCACGGACTACATCCAGTTCTTCCTCACCGACGTCGAGGTGTCGGTGATGGGCGACACGGCGCTGGTCACCTGCACGGAGAACATCCTCAGCGGTGGCCCCGCCGAGGCGGACGGGAGCGCGGGACCGCTGGTCGGCGGCCTGGTGGTGGCGACGAACATCTTCCGCCGCACCGAGGACGGCACGTGGAAGGTGTGGTCGCACCACGGCTCGCCGGTCCTCATCGACCGTGACGACGACGAGGACGGCGAGCCGGAGGCGGACAGCGACTTCGGTCCCGGCGTCCCCTGACCGGGGCGACGGCGACGGCGACGCCAACGGCGGTGCGGCGGCGCGACGACGCGGCGGTCACGCGTTGCGCGTCGCGCGTTACGCGACGGCGGCCTCGCGTTGGGCGACGGCGAGCTTCACGCACGTGGCGACGCCCCGCATGGCCTGCCTGAGGTCCTCGACCGACGGGAAGCTCGGCGCCAGCCTGATGTGGTGGTCCAGCGGGTCCTTCCCGCCGGGGTAGGCGGCGCCGGCCGGGGTCAGGGCGATGCCGGCCTCGCGGGCGAGCTTCACGACGGCGGCGGCGCAGCCGTTGGGCACGTGGAGGCTGATGAAGTACCCGCCGCGCGGCGTGGTCCACTCGGCGATCCCGAGCGCCCCCAGCTCCTCCTCCAGCACCTCGTACACGGCGGCGAAGCGCGGCTGGAGCAGCTCCCGCTGCCGGTCCATGTGCGCCAGGACGGCCTCCGCGTCGGGGAGGAAACGGGCGTGGCGCAGCTGGTTGACCTTGTCGGGGCCGATGGTCTGGAAGGCGAGGAGGCGGCTGTACCACTCCACGTTCGCCGGGGAGGAGCCGAAGAACGCCACGCCGGAGCCGGCCAGGGTGATCTTCGAGGTGGAGCCGAAGACGAAGACGCGGTCGGGGTTGCCCGCCTCGGCACAGGCGGCGAGCACCGCCGGGGTCGCGACCCGCTCGGGCGTGAGGTGGTGCACCGCGTACGCGTCGTCCCACAGGATGCGGAAGTCCGGCGCCGCCGTGGGCATCGCGGCCAGGCGGCGGACCGTTTCCTCGCTGTAGGTCTCGCCGGTCGGGTTGCTGTACTTCGGCACGCACCAGATGCCCTTGACCAGCGGGTCGTTGGCGACGAGCTCCTCGACGACGTCCATGTCCGGGCCCTGTCCCGTCATCGGCACCGGCACCATGGTGATGCCGAACCGGTCGCAGAGCGAGAAGTGCCGGTCGTAGCCGGGCACGGGGCACAGGAAGCGGACGCCGGGCTCGTCGGCCCAGCGGCGTTCCGCTCCGGGAGGACCGGAGAGCATCGAGTGCGCCAGCACGTCGTGCATCACGGTCAGACTGGCGTTCCCGCAGGCCAGGAGCTGGTCGACGGGCACGTTGAGCAGCTCGCCGAACGTCTCGCGCAGCTCCCGCAGGCCGGTGAGCCCGCCGTAGTTGCGGCAGTCGACGCCGTCGGCCGAGCGCACGTCGCCCGGGTCGAGGATCGTCAGCAGCTCGTTGGAGAGGTCCAGCTGCTCCGGGGAGGGCTTGCCCCGGGTGAGGTCGAGCGTGAGCCCGAGGGCGAGGAGCTTGTCGTACTCGGCCCTGGCGGAGGCGAGACTCACGGACGCTGACGTGGAAGCAGGCAAGGTGGCACCCCTTCTCCGGTGGTTCTGTCCGGATTCCCGACGCCATCGGCGAGCATCCGGGCGATCCCCGGCAATCTACCCACCTCTCCGGCGGGGCCGGCGACCGTCCCACTGGCTGGGCGGACGGGCGGGTCAGCCCGGAGGCGTCGGCGGCGTCGGCGGCGTCGGCGGCCCGGGACGCGCGGGGGGCGGGTCGGCCGGTCCGGCCGGGGCCTCGGGGGCGTCGGGAGCGCGAGGGCCGTCAGGGCCGTCAGGGGCGTCAGCCGTGCCGGCGGCGTCGGGGGCCTCGGCGGTGTCGCCCGTGTCGCCCGTGTCGGGAACGTCGGGCGCGTCCGGCCGCGTCGCCGGCGGTTCGGCCTCCCGCGTCAGCCAGCGCTCCGGCGCCGCCGACCTGCGCCCCAGGCGGGAGCGCTCGGCCTGCGCCGCCACCTCCTCGCGCGCGTAGGCCGCGTCGACCAGCCGTGCCGTGGCCGTGCCGTCGGCCCCGTGGTCCACGTGGATCGTGGCCAGCTCAAGCCGCCGCTCCCACGGCCCCTGCGTCAGCCGCACGCTCTGCACCTTCGCGTGTGGCACCAGCGTGTGCACGCGCCGCAGCCGCCCGCCCCGGGCGACGAACACCGCGTCGGTCACCCCGTGCCCGTACCCCACCCGCCACACCGGCACCGCCCACCGGGCGCGGCGCGGCGCGGCCCGCACCGCCGCCACGGCCGCCGCGACGTCCACCTCGGGCAGCAGCCGGCCCAGCACCTGCGTCGCGAGCGGGCGGGGCGCGACCGGCAGCAGGATGCCGCCCTGGTTCCCGGTGCCGGCCACGTCCAGCTCGACGCGGACCCAGCCGCGCCGCCGCCACAGCAGCGGCTCCACCAGCCGCACCGCCTGCACGCGGCCGGGCGGCACGGTCGCGTGGTCCCGCTGGAGCAGGCCGTGGTCCAGCCGCAGCCCGTCGGGCGACTCGCTGACGGTCCAGCCGTACTGCGTGAGGAAGCTGCCCAGGCTGCTGCGCCACACCGCCAGCACCATCGGCACCCCGGGGGCCAGGGCCGCGAAGGGGCTGGAGGTCGTCAGCCAGATCACCGGGACGAAGAGCGACGCGCCGAGCAGCGGCCCCCACGTGCCGCCCAGCAGCGCCAACGCCCACGCCAGCCGCCCGCCGTCGACCTGGTACAGCTGCCGGGCGGGCGCCTCGCCGGCCGTCGGCGCCGCCTCGGGCGCGATGCCGGCGGCCCGCGCCAGCAGCTCGGCGCGCAGCTCGCGCGCCTCCTCCTCGCCGAGGAACGCCAGCTCGTCGGCGGAGCCGGAGCCGACCACGTCCATCTTCAGCTTCGCCACGCCGAGCGCGCGGGCCAGCAGCGGGCGGGTGACGTCGATGGCCTGGATGCGGTCCAGCCGCAGGTGCGCGGTGCGGCGGAAGAGCAGGCCCGTGCGGATGCGCAGCTCGGTGTCGGTGACGAGGTAGCGGGTGACGCGCCAGGAGAGGTACCCGTAGGCGGCGGCGGAGGCCAGCAGCCCGACGAGGACCACGATGGTCCACAGGGTGCCCAGGGAGTCGCCCCACTCGCTCAGCATCTCGGCGTTGTTGACCGCGACGGCGAAGAGGCCGGCCAGCGGTGCCCAGGTGCGCCGCCAGGGCGTGACGGGGTGGAGCCGCTTCCCTTCCATCACCCCTCCCTCACCCCTCCTCCGTCGGCCCGGTCACGGCCTCCGTCGCCCGGCCGGCGTCCGTCGCTCCGCGTGTCATCGCGCGTCACAGCCCCGCGGAGCGGGCCTCGCCCAGAGCGGTGAGGCGGTCGCGCAGCCGCTCGGCCTCGGCCGGCGCGAGGCCGGGGATCGTGGCGTCGGTGGCCGCGGCGGCGGTGTGGAGCTGGAGCCTGGCCAGGCCGAAGCGTCGCTCCATCGGGCCGGACGTCACCTCCACCAGCTGCATCCGCCCGTAGGGCACGACGGTCAGCTGCCGCCACAGCACGCCGCGGCTGATCAGCAGGTCGTCGTCGCGCTCCCGGTACCGCCAGGAGCGCCAGTTGCGGTCCACGGCCCACCAGGCCCAGACCGTGGTGGCCAGCAACGGCAGCGCCAGCAGCGCCCAGGCGGGCGCGCCCAGCAGCACGGGCACCACGGCGACGGCCAGCGTCGGCGGCGTCAGCCACACCACGAGCAGCAACCGCCGCATGCGCAGCAACGCCGGCCGCACCGGCCGCCAGTCCCCGTCGTCCATGGCGTGAAGCTTAGAGGGGGTCACTCGTGCGAGTGAGGTGACAGACTGGGGCGCATGGCGGAGGACACCAGGAGCACGACCGTCGTGGGCGTCGGCGGCGCGGCCGAGACCACCGACATGGTGCTGAACATCGGCCCCCAACACCCCTCCACCCACGGCGTGCTGCGGCTGCGCCTCACCCTCGACGGCGAGCGGATCTCGCACGCCGAGCCCGTGGTCGGGTACATGCACCGCGGCGCCGAGAAGCTCTTCGAGGCCCGCGACTACCGGCAGATCATCGTGCTCGCCAACCGCCACGACTGGCTGTCGGCCTTCTCCAACGAGCTGGGCGTCGTCCTCGCCGTGGAGCGCATGCTCGGCATGGAGGTGCCCGAGCGGGCGGTGTGGCTGCGCACCCTGCTCGCGGAGCTCAACCGGGTCCTCAACCACCTGATGTTCCTCGGCTCCTACCCCCTGGAGCTGGGCGGCATCACGCCGATCTTCTACGCCTTCACCGAGCGGGAGGACCTCCAGCAGGTGATGGAGGAGGTCTCCGGCGGCCGGATGCACTACATGTTCAACCGCGTCGGCGGTCTGAAGGAGGAGCTGCCCGCCGGCTGGACCGAGCGGGCGCGCGGCGCGGTGGCGGCGGTGCGCGGCGGCATGGGCCGCCTCGACGAGCTCGTGCTGGGCAACGAGGTGTTCCGCGTCCGCACGCGGGGCGTCGGCGTCCTCGACCCGGCGATCGTCCACGCCTTCGGCGTGTCGGGGCCGATCGCGCGCGCCAGCGGCGTCGACTTCGACCTGCGGCGCGACGAGCCGTACCTGGCGTACGGCGATCCCGAGCTGCGCGCGGCGCTGCGGGTGGCGGTGCGCCGGGAGGGCGACTGCCTGGCCCGTTTCGAGGTGCTGCTGGAGCAGGCGAGGAACGCGCTGGACCTGGCCGACGTCTGCCTCGACCGGCTGGCACAGCTGCCGCCGGGGCCGGTCAACCAGCGGCTGCCGAAGGTGCTGAAGGCGCCCGAGGGCGCCACGTACGCCTGGACGGAGAACCCGCTCGGCATCAACGGGTACTACCTCGTGTCGAAGGGGGAGAAGACGCCGCACCGGCTGAAGCTGCGCTCGGCGTCGTTCAACAACATCCAGGCGCTCAGCCAGGTGCTGCCCGGCACGCTGGTCGCCGACATGGTGGCGATCCTCGGGTCCTTCTTCTTCGTCGTCGGCGACGTCGACAAGTGAGCCGACGCGTATCCTGACCGACGGGTCTCCTGACCGAGGCGACGGCACGGCCGCGGTGGCCGTCAGGACGGCCGGAACGGCGCGGGGAGCCGGATCCCGACGGGCTGGAGCAGCCAGCCGAAGCCGCCGAGGCCCTCGGGGTCGGTCAGCTCCGCCGCCTCACCGGCGTGGGCCAGCCGCCGCAGGTAGCCCGCCGGGTCGCGGGCGGCCTCGGCGGCCGGTGGCCGTCGCCCGTCGATCCCGAGCGCGTGCAGCGCCTCCCGCTGGGTGCGCAGCGTGGGCGGGTCGCCCGCGCCCGCCTCGCCCGCCGCGCTCCCCGCACCAGCCGCCGCGCACGCGTCGAGCGCCACGTGGCACGTCAGGTCCCGCCCGCCGTCCGGCACGGGCGGGACGGCGCGCCCGTCGCGGTACCCGGTCAACGTCCCCAGCGGCGGGCGGCTCCCGCGGGTGTGTCCGTAGTCCACGGCCACGGCCAGGCCGTGCCTCAGGCAGCCCACCGCGCCGGCCCACGCCTCGTCGCGCGGCCAGCCGATCTCCGCCCGCGCCCCCGGCTCCCCGTGGCCCCCGGCCTCGGGCGCCAGCGGCCACCAGCGGCGCAGCCACGCCGCGTCCCGCCCGGTCACCGGCGGCCCCAGGCGTTCGCGTCCCGCCCGGTCGACCAGCACCCGCCGCGCGACGCCGGCGTCGTCGACCTCCGCGACGTCGACCGGCACGTTGTCCAGCCACTCGTTGGCGAAGAGCAGCCCCACCACCCCGCCACCCGGACCGACGGGCAGCTCCGCGCCCCACCCGATCCGCCCGTCGAGCCCGTCGGGCCGCCCGGCCCGCTCCACCGCGTGGACCCGCAGCCGCCTCGCCACCTCCTCGGGGACGGCGGACAGCACGCCCGCCGCCAGCTCCCCCCGCCCGGCGCCGACGTCGACGAACGCCAGCTCGGCCGGCCGCCCCAGCGCCTCGTCGACCCGCAGCAGCAGCGTGGTCACCGCCCGTGCGAAGAGCGGCGAGGCGTGGACCGAGGTGCGGAAGTGGGCCGCGGGCGCGTGCCGGACGAAGAAGCCGTCGGGGCCGTACAGCGCCCGCTCGGCCGCCGCCCGCCACCCCACCGGCCCCGCCGCCGGCCCGTCACGTTCCTCACTCACGGGGGTCACCGTACGACCGCCCTCCACCTTGAGGAGTAGTTGAGTCCTTCACCAATCGGTCGTCCGGTTGACTCCCGACGCCAACGGGCTGCCTACTCTGGGTGACATGACTCGCCTGTACGACTTCCTGCGCCGCCACCCCACGTGGGTGGACGGCGCCTGGGCGCTCGTGCTGCTGGTCATCACGCTCTTCGTGATCACGATGCCCGGCGAGGGCGCCTACGAGGGCCCGCGCGGCCCCGCCACGGTCGTCGCGGCCGCGCTGTCCGTCGTGGTGCTGCTGCGCCGCCGCCACCCCGAGTGGATGATGGGGCTCGCGTTCGTCACGGGCGTGACGCAGCTCCTCGCCGACATCCCGCCGATGCCGGCGAACTTCGCGTTCCTCGTCCTCGTCTACACCGTCGCCACCCGCACCCCCCGCCTCCCCTCGCGGGTGGCGCTCGTCGGCTGCCTGACGGCGCCCGCCGTCGCCACCTTCCGCTGGCCGGCGGAGTCGGACGAGCAGGACGTCGTCTCCACCATCCTCTCGGCGGTCTTCCTCACCGTCGCGTTCTGCCTGGCCTGGGTCCTCGGCGACAGCATCCGCACCCGCCGCGCGTACTACGCGGAGCTGGAGGAGCGCGCCAACCGCCTGGAGCGCGAGCGGGAGCGGGAGGCCCGCATGGCCGTCGTCGCCGAGCGCGCCCGGATAGCCCGCGAGCTGCACGACGTCGTCGCGCACAACGTCTCGGCCATGGTGGTGCAGGCCGACGGCGCCGCGTACGTCCTCGACAGCTCGCCCGAGCAGACCCGCAGCGCGCTGAAGACCATCTCCGGCACGGGACGGCAGGCGCTGACCGAGATGCGCCGGCTGCTCGGGGTGCTGCGCGGCGAGGAGGGCGGCACCACCGGCCTGGACTACGTGCCGCAGCCCGGCGTGGAGGAGCTGGCCGACCTCGTCGACCAGGTCCGCGAGACGGGACTGCCGGTGGACTTCCGCGTCGAGGGCACGCCCCGCCCCCTGCCGCGCGGCGTCGAGCTGACCGCGTACCGCATCGTCCAGGAGGCCCTGACCAACACCCGCAAGCACGGCGGGGAGCGGGCCATGGCCACCGTCCGGCTCTCCTACGGCGAGGCGGACCTCGTCGTGCTGGTCGAGGACGACGGGCGCGGCGCGCGGTGCGAGCTGTACGAGCGGCGCGGCGCGGACGGGCGGGGGCACGGGCTGATCGGCATGCGGGAGCGGGTCGGCATGGTCGGCGGCGTGCTCGTCGCCGGGCCGCGCCCGGGCGGGGGCTTCCGCATCGCCGCGACGCTGCCGCTGCCCGGCGGCGAGTCGGGCGGCTGAGGCCGCTGGCGGCGGCGCCGGGGCGGGCGCCGCAGTGAGTACCGTCCGTAGGAGTCGACCCACCAGGGGGAGCCCGCCATGCCAGACCAGCCGATCCGCGTGATGCTCGTCGACGACCAGGCGCTGCTGCGCACCGGCTTCCGCATGGTGCTGGCCGCCCAGCCCGACATGGAGGTCGCCGCCGAGGCCGGCGACGGGCTGGAGGCCATCGAGGTGCTGCGGGCCACCGCCGTCGACGTCGTGCTGATGGACGTCCGCATGCCCCGGCTGGACGGCGTGGCCGCCACCCAGCGGATCTGCCAGGGGGGCGAGGGCGGCCCCGGCGACCCGAAGGTGCTGATCCTCACCACCTTCGACCTCGACGAGTACGCCTTCTCCGGCCTGAAGGCGGGCGCCGCCGGCTTCATGCTGAAGGACGTGCCGCCCGACGAGCTGCTCTCCGCGATCCGCGCCGTGCACAGCGGCGAGGCGGTCGTCGCCCCCTCCACCACCCGCCGCCTCCTCGACCGCTTCGTCACGATGCTCCCGACGGCCCCGCCCGAGACCCACCCGGGCCTCGGGCAGCTCACCGACCGGGAGCGGGAGGTGCTGGTGCTGATCGCGCACGGCCTGTCGAACGGGGAGATCGCGGCGCGGCTCTTCGTCTCCGAGGCGACGGTGAAGACCCACGTCGGCCGCATCCTCGCCAAGCTCCAGCTGCGCGACCGGGTCCAGGCCGTGGTCCTCGCCTACGAGACGGGCCTGGTCCGGGCGGGCGGGCGCTGAAGGCTGTCCCGCAGTCCCTGGCGGACTCGCGACGCCCTGCGACGTCCTCCCCCAGACCCCTCCGGGGTCCGGGCGGTGCCCCCAGCCGCGTTGTCGTCGGTCGCCAGCCTGCAAGGCTGACTCCCACCGCGCCTTGCTGCGGGCACCCCGCGCCGCGGAGCGGCGTGGGGGAGAAGCCACAGGACGCCGCTCCCTGATCCACCAGGGACTGCGGGACAGCCTTCAGTCCCTGTCCGGTGGATCGTCGCGGGCCCGCGACGTCAGATGCGGCCATCCGCCACGTTGTCGGGATCGTCCACGTACTCCCCCACGCCGCTGCGCGGCGCGGGAGGTGCCCCCGTCGCTTCGTGGTACGGGGACGGCCCTCCGCCGTGCGACGGGCCGCGTCCGACGCCGCGGGCTGACCCACGAGGATCCGCCGGACAGGGCCCAGGCGGCCTGGGGCCGGTCCGGGCGCGGGTCCCGGGCGCGGGTCCCCGCCCCGGCGCGGCGCGGCGGGCGCCCGGACGGCCGGTACCCGTCCGGGCCACCCCTGCCCGCCGGCCGGCAGGCCGTAGCATGGCCTCGACGTCCGGTACCCATACACGCACGGACCGGAACGCAGGAACGAAAGAGGCATCAGCCGCCGTGAACGCCGCCGCCAGCGCCGCCCGCCGGACGACCGAGGCGCGAGACCGCCCCGCCCGACTGACCGTCGGGGTCGTCGGCGCGGGCCGCGTCGGACCCGCGCTGGCCGCCGCGCTGCGGCTGGCGGGCCACCGCCCGGTGGCGGCCTCGGGCGTCTCCGACGCCTCGCGCCGCCGCGCCGAGGAGCTGCTGCCCGGCGTGCCGCTGGTGGCGCCCGACGAGGTGCTGCGCCGGGCGGACCTGGTCCTTCTCACCGTGCCCGACGACGCGCTGCCCGGCCTGGTCGCGGGCCTCGCCGAGACGGGTGCCGTCCGCCCGGGGCAGCTGCTGGTCCACACCTCGGGGCGGTACGGGGCCGCCGTGCTGGAGCCCGCGCTGCGCGCCGGCGCGCTGCCGTTGGCGCTGCACCCCGTGATGACCTTCACCGGCACGCCCGTGGACGTGCAGCGGCTGGCGGGCTGCTCCTTCGGCGTGACCGCGCCGCAGGAGCTGCGGCTGGCCGCCGAGGCGCTGGTCATCGAGATGGGCGGCGAGCCCGAGTGGATCGCCGAGAAGGACCGCCCGCTGTACCACGCCGCCCTGGCGCTCGGCGCGAACCACCTGGTGACGCTGGTCGCCCAGTCCATGGACCTGCTGCGCGGCGTCGGCGTGACGGCGCCCGACCGCATGCTGGGCCCGCTGCTGGGCGCCGCGTTGGACAACGCGCTGCGCTCCGGCGACGCGGCCCTGACCGGGCCCGTGGCCCGGGGCGACGCCGGCACCGTCGCGGCGCACGTGGCGGAGCTGCGCGCGCACGCGCCCGACGCGCTGCCCGGGTACCTCGCGATGGCCCGCACCACCGCCGACCGCGCCCTCGACCACGGCCTGCTCAGGCCGGAGCTGGCCGAGGAGCTGCTGGGGGTGCTCGCGGGCTCCGGCGACCGGGGCGACCCGGGTGATCCCGGCGACCCGGGCCAGCCCGGCGCCGCCGGCCAGGAGGGAGACCAGCCGTGACAGCCACCGCCACCGTCGTGCGCACCGCCGAGGAGCTGACGGCCCACTACGACGCGGCCCCCTCCGCCCGTCGCGCCGTCGTGATGACGATGGGCGCCCTCCACGAGGGGCACGCCACGCTCGTCCGCGCCGCCCGGCGCCTGCTGGGCCCCGACGGGCTCCTCGTCGTCACCGTCTACGTCAACCCGCTCCAGTTCGGCGCGGGCGAGGACCTCGACCGCTATCCCCGCACCCTCGACGCCGACGTGACGGTCGCCGCCGCCGCCGGCGCCGACCTGGTCTTCGCCCCCACCGACGCGGTGGTCTACCCGGGGGGCGAGCCGCGGGTGCGGATCGACGCCGGGCCCGTGGGGGAGCTGCTGGAGGGCGCCTCGCGCCCGGGACACTTCGGCGGCGTGCTGACCGTCGTCGCCAAGCTGCTCCACCTCACCCGCCCCGACGTCGCCTGCTTCGGCGAGAAGGACGCCCAGCAGCTGGCGCTGATCCGCCGCATGGTGGCCGACCTGAACTTCCCCGTCGAGGTCGTCGGCGTCCCCACCGTCCGCGAGGAGGACGGCCTCGCCCTCTCCAGCCGCAACCGCTACCTCTCCCGGCGCGAGCGGACCACGGCCCTCGCGCTCTCCCGCGCCCTGTTCGCGGCCCGCGACCGGCTGGCCGCCGAGGGCGCCCTGAAGGCCCGCGTCACGGCCGCCGCGCCGCCGGGCGGCAGGGAGCGGGCGGCGGAGCGGGCCGCCGCGCTCGCCGAGCTCCACGAGGCCCGCGCCTCCGCCGACGCCCACGCCGTCGCCGCCGCGGCCGCCTCCGTCGCCGCCGCCGGGGGCGAGGCCGCCCACGGCGGCGGCCCGGGCACCCGCGCCGGCGCAGGCGGAGGCCGGCACCTCACCTCGCCCGCCAGCGCCCGCGCCGCGGCCCTCGCGGTGCTCGACGAGGCCGCCGTCGCGGACCCGCCGCTGCGCCTGGACTACCTCGCGCTCGTCCACCCCGAGGACTTCACCGAGGTCCCCGACGACCACGCCGGGGAGGCGATCATGGCCGTGGCCGCACGGGTCGGCACCACCCGCCTCATCGACAACGTCCGTCTCGTCCTGGGAGGGGTGGCGTGAGCGCCGCCGGGGGCGCCGCCCCCGGTCCCATAGGGCGCGCGGAGCCCGCGCCGTCGCGGCCCGTCGCCGCGCTCGCCGCGCCGCCGCCCGGCTGGGCCATCGAGGCCGACGTCGTGGTCGTCGGCTCGGGCGTCGCCGGCCTCACCGCGGCCCTCGCCTGCGCCGACGCCGGGCGCCACACCGTCATCGTCACCAAGGCGCGGCTGGACGACGGCTCGACCCGTTGGGCCCAGGGCGGCGTCGCCGCGGCGCTCGCCGACGGCGACACCCCCGAGGAGCACCGCGAGGACACCCTCGTCGCCGGTGCCGGGCTGTGCGACGAGGCGGCCGTCGCCACCCTCGTCACGGAGGGGCCGTCCGCCGTCCGCCGCCTGATCGAGCTGGGCGCCCGCTTCGACACCGACCCCGACGGCGCGCTCTCCCTCACCCGCGAGGGCGGCCACCGCCGTCGCCGCATCGCGCACGCCGGCGGTGACGCCACCGGCGTCGAGATCTCCCGGGCGCTGGTCGCGGCGGTCCGCGCGGCCGGCATCCGGACCATCGAGAACGCCCTCGCGCTCGACCTCCTCACCGACGCCCGCGGCCACGCGTCCGGCGTGACGTTGCACGTCATGGGCGAGGGCCGGCACGACGGCGTCGGCGCCGTCCACGCCCCCGCCGTCGTGCTGGCCACGGGCGGCATGGGCCAGGTCTTCTCCGCCACCACCAACCCCGCCGTCTCCACGGGCGACGGCGTGGCGCTGGCGCTGCGGGCCGGGGCCGAGGTCTCCGACCTGGAGTTCGTGCAGTTCCACCCGACGGTGCTCTACCTGGGGCCCGACGCGGAGGGCCAGCAGGCCCTGGTCTCCGAGGCGGTGCGCGGCGAGGGCGCCCACCTCGTGGACGCCGACGGGGTGCGCTTCATGCTGGGCCAGCACGAGCTGGCGGAGCTCGCGCCGCGCGACGTCGTCGCCAAGGCGATCACGCGGCGGATGCTGGAGCAGGGCGCGGACCACATGTTCCTCGACGCGCGCCACTTCGGCGCCGAGATGTGGCGCCGCCGCTTCCCCACGATCCTCGCGGCCTGCCGCGCCCGCGGCATCGACCCCGTGACGGAGCCGATCCCGGTGGCGCCGGCCGCCCACTACGCCTCGGGGGGCGTCCGCACCGACCTCCACGGCCGCACCACCGTGCCCGGCCTGTACGCGTGCGGTGAGACGGCCTGCACGGGGGTCCACGGCGCCAACCGCCTGGCCTCCAACTCGCTGCTGGAGGGGCTGGTCTTCGCCCACCGCATCGCGGCCGCCGCCTGCGCGGGTCCCGGGGCGACGCGCACCTCGCCCGCCGGGCCGGCCGTTCCCCCCGCCCCGGGCGTTCCGACCGCGCCGGCCGCGCCGCTGCTCCCGCCCGAGGCGCGCCGCGCCATCCAACGGATCATGACGGCGGGCGCGGGCGTGCTGCGCTCGGCCACCAGCCTCGACGAGGCCGCCCGCCGGCTCGACGCGCTCGTCGCCCCCGGCGCTCTCCCCACCCCCGGCGCCATCCCCACCGCCGACGTCCCCGACGCACGGGACGGCGCGGAGCCCAAGCCGGCCGAGCCGGGCGTCGACACCTGGGAGACCGCCAACCTCCACCTCATCGCCCGCGTCCTCGTCGCCGCCGCCCGCCACCGCACCGAGACCCGCGGCTGCCACTGGCGCGAGGACCTTCCCGAGCGGGACGACGCCGCGTGGCGACGCCACCTCGTCGTCCGCCTCCGCCCCACGGACGACGGCGCGGGCTCTACGCTCGACATCCGCACCACCGACACCACAGCGTTCCCGGAGACCCAGTGACCACCCCGTCGACCCCGAGCCAGAGCCCCGCCCAGCACCCGGGCGACCCGGGCAGCCCCTCCCGCGCCGTGGACCTCACGCTGCTGCCCATCGGCACCAGACCCGGCGACGCCGCGCCCGACGCCGAAGCCGGCTGCGGCTGTGGCTGCGGGGACCACGCGGACCTCGCGCCCGGGGGCTACGACGCCCCCGACGCGCTGGAGTGCGGCCTCGACCCCGAGCTCGCCGCCGAGCTGGCCGCCGCCGGCCTCGACCCGGTGCAGGTCGAGGACATCGCCCACCTCGCGATCGAGGAGGACCTCGACCAGGGCACCGACGTCACCACCGTCGCCACCATCCCCGAGGACGCCGTCGCCACCGGCGACTTCGTCGCCCGCCAGGCCGGCACCGTCGCCGGCCTGCGCGTCGTCGAGGCCGTCCTGTCCACGGTCGCCACCGAGGACCTGGAGGTCGAGCGGCACGTCGAGGACGGCGACCGCGTCGCCGCCGGACAGCGCCTGCTGACGGTCACCGCCCGCACCCGGGACCTGCTCACGGGTGAGCGCAGCGCCCTGAACCTGCTCTGCCGCCTCTCCGGCATCGCCACCGCCACCCGCGCCTGGGCCGACGCGCTCGAGGGCACGGGCGCGGCCGTCCGCGACACCCGCAAGACCACGCCGGGGCTGCGCGCCCTGGAGAAGTACGCCGTGCGGTGCGGCGGCGGCCGGAACCACCGCATGTCGCTCTCGGACGCCGCGCTGATCAAGGACAACCACGTCGTGGCGGCCGGCGGGGTCGCCGAGGCGTTCCGCCTGGTCCGCCAGGAGTTCCCCGGCCTGCCCGTCGAGGTCGAGGTCGACCGCCTCGACCAGATCGAGCCGGTCCTCGCCGAGGGCGCCGACCTGGTCCTCCTGGACAACTTCACCCCCGAGCAGGCCGTCGAGGCCGTCCGCCTGGTCGCCGGCCGCGCCCGGCTGGAGGCGTCCGGCCGCCTCACGCTGGAGACCGCCCGCGCCTACGCCGACGCCGGCGTGGACTACCTGGCCGTCGGCGCCCTCACCCACTCCGCACCGATCCTCGACATCGGCCTCGACCTCAGGACGGGTGCCTGACCATGCTGCTCACCATCGACGTCGGCAACACGCACACGGTCCTCGGG
This sequence comes from Streptomyces sp. 4N509B, assembly GCF_052245655.1. Taxonomy (NCBI): domain Bacteria; kingdom Bacillati; phylum Actinomycetota; class Actinomycetes; order Kitasatosporales; family Streptomycetaceae; genus Streptomyces; species Streptomyces sp. 4N509B. The sequence goes on along the minus strand of NZ_JBQQBZ010000002.1, from coordinate 239,240 downwards.
CTCTTCGACGGTGAGGAGATCGTCGAGCACTGGCGGGTCTCCACCGACCACCGCCGCACCGCCGACGAGCTCGCCGTGCTGCTCCAGGGCCTGATGGGCATGCACCCGCTGCTCGGTGAGGACCTGGGCGACGGCATCGACGGCATCGCGATCTGCTCCACCGTGCCGTCCGTGCTGCACGAGCTGCGCGAGGTGACCCGCCGGTACTACGGCGACATCCCGGCCGTCCTCGTCGAGCCCGGCGTGAAGACGGGCGTGCCGATCCTCATCGACAACCCCAAGGAGCTCGGCGCCGACCGCCTCATCAACGCGGTGGCGGCGGTCGAGCTCTACGGCGGCCCCTGCATCGTGGTGGACTTCGGCACGGCCACGACGTACGACGCCGTCTCCGAGCGCGGCGAGTACGCGGGCGGCGCGATCGCGCCGGGCATCGAGATCTCCGTGGAGGCCCTCGGCATGCGGGGCGCGCAGCTGCGGAAGGTCGAGCTGGCCCGCCCCCGCCGGGTCATCGGCAAGAACACCGTGGAGTCGATGCAGTCCGGCATCCTCTACGGCTTCGCCGGCCAGGTCGACGGCGTGGTGGAGCGGATGTCGCGCGAGCTCGCCGACGACCCGGACGACGTGACGGTGATCGCGACGGGCGGGCTCGCGCCGATGGTGCTGCGCGAGTCCACCGTGATCGACGAGCACGAGCCGTGGCTGACCCTCGTCGGCCTGCGCCTGGTCTACGAGCGGAACGTCTCCCGTTCCTGAGCCGCGCCGCCGCACGTCGTGCCACAGCACGGTGAGGCACCGCACGGCGGGGCGCCACGCCCGGTTCTGGGCGAATGACGCGAGTTTGTCTTCTAACCACTTAATGTCGGCTCCATGGCGACGACCAAGGGCCCCTCTGAGGGAAACGATGAGCAGCGCAAGCCCCGGCACCGCCCGGTGCCGACCCCGGCTGACATCTTTCCCCCGCGCCGGAAGCGCCCCCCGGCCCAGCAGCCGGCGCCGCCCGCCGCCACGGAGCCCGCGCCCGGCGGCTCCCCGCGGCCGGAGGGCGAGCAGCAGGAGGGCGGCGGGGCCCCGGGCGGCGGCGAGGAGAGCGGCCGGTCGTAGGGCGTGCTCCCACGGCCGGCCGGCGCCGGTCGGAGGGCCTCCCGGACACGCCCCGGCCAAAAGGGGTGGACCGGGCGTGGCGGCCTGGCGGCGGGTCGGTACGCTGGGGTCGGCTCCCGCCTGAGCGCCCCGAGGAGGCCGAGCACCGTGGACTACATCGCCGCACTCTTCCCGCCCGCCGTCATGGCGGTCGCCTTCACCTGGCTGATCGTGACCATCGTGCGGACCCAGGGCGGTGCCAACAAGTACAAGGAGGACGCCGCGGTGGACGCGGCGATCGCGGCCCGCGAGGCCGCCGCGCGGGAGGCCGCCGCCGACAGGCCGGCCTGATCCCACGCGTCACCTTCCACCCCCCGCGCCACCCCTCCCTCCCTCCGGCCCGTCCGGCTCTTCCTACTCCATTGGCCGTCGCGCCACACATGTCCGCTTTGTCTTGTCGCGGCTATTCTTCCCCCTGTGCCTCGGCCATTGGGAGAGTTGGAAGACGCGGTGATGACCCGCGTATGGGAGTGGAACCGGCCCGTCACCGTGCGGGAAGTTCTTGAGGATCTGCGACGGGAACGCTCGATCGCCTATACGACGGTCATGACCGTGCTGGACAACCTGCGGCAGAAGGGCTGGGTGCGGCGCGAGCAGGAGGGCCGGGCCTATCGATATGCCGCCGTGTCGACCCGCCCCGCCTACTCCGCGGCATTGATGAATGACGCGTGGGCGCAGAGTGACAACCCCGCCGCGGCACTCGTCGCTTTCTTCGGCATGATGTCGCCCGAGCAGACCGAGTCATTGCGTGACGCCCTGCGTGTGGGACATGTGCCGGGTGTGCGGGTGCTCTCCGACGAAGACGGCCGGGAACGGGAAGCGCGGCGGGAACCGGGGCCGGAAGCAGGGCGGGAACCGGCGTCGGAACCCGAGTCGGAAGCGGGACGGGAAGACGGGCGGGAACACGGGCGGGAAGGCGGAGGGGAACGCGGCTCCGAAGACCGTACCGAAGACGGAGTGGACGCGGAAGCCGATGCGGGGGAGATCCCGGGAGTGCGAGAGGGAGACGGCGGCGCGGACTGAGCGGCCGTGCCATCGCATCATCCGACCCGCCGAATATTTCTCCGGGTACATTGGGTAACAGGCGCGGGTGGTGTGTCCCAGATCGTCCCATCGTGTCTTATCGGGTTCGACGGAATCCCCACCCAGGGTTTGTGTTTTCTCGGCATTGGCGGTTTCATTACACCCGCAGTACACCTATTGGTATTCGGCAACCATGAATGAGGAGTAGCCCGGTGGCACAGAAGGTACAGGTCCTTCTCCTCGATGACCTCAGTGGCGGCGAGGCGGACGAGACGGTTACGTTCGCGCTCGACGGCAAGTCTTACGAGATCGACCTCAACTCCGAAAACGCGGACAAGCTCCGCACGGCGCTGGAGCCGTATGTCAAGGCCGGTCGTCGTGCCGGTGGCTCCCGTGCCGCCCGTGGCAGGGGTCGCGCGGCCGCCCCGGCTTCCGGCAGCAGCAGCCAGGACACGGCGAAAATCCGTGCCTGGGCGAAGGAAAACGGATACGAGGTCAATGACCGGGGTCGCGTCCCGGCCAACATTCGCGAGGCCTACGAGAAGGCAGGGGTCTGACCCGCACCTGCCGGACGCGTCCGGCGAGCGGGCGCGGCGCGGCGTCGAAGCTCCGCGCGCCTGTACGGGGAGTCGCACTCGTTGTGTGGGCGGCTCCCCGAGGTGTCTGTCCGCACGGGGGGCACACGCCGGCTCCACGCTTTCCCCCCTGCTCGTCCACCCGCCCGGTCGTGCCGCCGCCCCCGCCGGCCGCGCCGTCCGCCCGGTCCGCCCCGCGCCCGCGCCGGCCGCGCCCCTCCTTCTGATCGCGCGCCTCTCCCGCCCGCGCCGCCCGGCCCCGCCACGCGCGGAGTCATCGGGTACGGGTTAACTCCATGTGACGATCTGGCGTCACATCGGCGCGGAGTGTGACATTCCCTTGTCCACGACTTGATCCCGTTCGCCTGTAGCGGATGTCCTCGGCGCGTGCCGCATGGAGTGACAGGCTGGAAGGGTAGGAAGTCTCCAATCGATCCGATCAAACACGATCAGCACACACGATCCATCACGCGATCAACACGATCGATGCAAGGGGGGCGGTGTCGTGGGCCCGGGGTATGTCGGCCAGGAGCGTTCGCCATCGGCGTAGTCATCCGGGGTGCCAGTCCTTGGCCTGCGGGAACATCGTCTCGCACCATCGAGTTGTAGCTGTCGTCGCCTGCTCGGGACCGTGCCCGATGACAGGAGAGGACAGTGGGAATGAGCGGTCCCCCGTTGCGGGACTAAGCTGCGGAAGGACAGGGAGGGGACCGACCCCTTTACTGCCTGACCGCTCTGAGGAGCGATAACGATGTTCGAGAGGTTCACCGACCGCGCGCGGCGGGTTGTCGTCCTGGCCCAGGAAGAGGCCCGGATGCTCAACCACAACTACATCGGCACCGAGCACATCCTCCTGGGCCTGATCCACGAGGGTGAGGGTGTCGCCGCTAAGGCCCTGGAGAGCCTCGGGATCTCGCTTGAGGCGGTCCGCCAGCAGGTGGAGGAGATCATCGGGCAGGGCCAGCAGGCCCCCTCCGGGCACATCCCCTTCACCCCTCGGGCCAAGAAGGTTCTGGAGCTGTCGCTCCGCGAGGCCCTGCAGCTCGGCCACAACTACATCGGCACCGAGCACATCCTGCTCGGCCTGATCCGCGAGGGCGAGGGCGTCGCCGCCCAGGTCCTCGTGAAGCTGGGCGCTGACCTGAACCGGGTGCGGCAGCAGGTCATCCAGCTGCTCTCCGGTTACTCCGGCGGTAAGGAGGCCGCCACGGCTGGCGCGCCGTCCGAGGGCACGCCGTCCACCTCCCTGGTGCTCGACCAGTTCGGCCGGAATCTCACCCAGGCCGCCCGCGAGTCCAAGCTCGACCCGGTCATCGGGCGCGAGAAGGAGATCGAGCGGGTCATGCAGGTGCTCTCCCGACGCACCAAGAACAACCCCGTCCTCATCGGCGAGCCCGGTGTCGGTAAGACCGCCGTCGTCGAGGGCCTGGCCCAGGCCATCGTCAAGGGCGAGGTGCCCGAGACCCTCAAGGACAAGCACCTCTACACCCTGGACCTCGGTGCCCTGGTGGCCGGCTCCCGGTACCGCGGTGACTTCGAGGAGCGCCTGAAGAAGGTGCTCAAGGAGATCCGCACGCGGGGCGACATCATCCTGTTCATCGACGAGCTGCACACCCTGGTCGGCGCGGGCGCCGCCGAGGGCGCGATCGACGCGGCGAGCATCCTCAAGCCGATGCTGGCCCGCGGCGAGCTGCAGACCATCGGCGCCACCACGCTGGACGAGTACCGCAAGTACCTGGAGAAGGACGCGGCGCTGGAGCGTCGCTTCCAGCCCATCCAGGTCGCGGAGCCCTCCCTGCCGCACACGATCGAGATCCTGAAGGGTCTGCGCGACCGGTACGAGGCGCACCACCGCGTCTCGATCACGGACTCCGCGCTGGTCGCGGCGGCCCAGCTCGCCGACCGGTACATCTCCGACCGCTTCCTGCCGGACAAGGCGATCGACCTCATCGACGAGGCCGGCTCGCGGATGCGCATCCGCCGCATGACCGCGCCGCCGGACCTGCGCGAGTTCGACGAGAAGATCGCGAACGTGCGGCGCGAGAAGGAGTCGGCGATCGACTCCCAGGACTTCGAGAAGGCCGCCTCTCTGCGGGACAAGGAAAAGCAGCTGCTGACCGCCAAGTCCGCGCGGGAGAAGGAGTGGAAGTCCGGCGACATGGACGTCGTCGCCGAGGTCGACGAGGAGCTGATCGCCGAGGTTCTGGCCGCCTCCACCGGTATTCCGGTCTTCAAGCTGACCGAGGAGGAGTCCTCGCGTCTGCTGCGCATGGAGGACGAGCTGCACAAGCGCGTCATTGGCCAGGACGACGCCATCAAGGCGCTCTCGCAGGCCATCCGGCGCACGCGGGCCGGTCTGAAGGACCCGAAGCGGCCCGGTGGATCGTTCATCTTCGCCGGCCCCTCGGGCGTCGGTAAGACGGAGCTGTCCAAGACGCTCGCGGAGTTCCTCTTCGGCGACGAGGACGCGCTGATCGCCCTCGACATGTCGGAGTTCGGTGAAAAGCACACCGTTTCCCGGCTGTTCGGCTCCCCGCCCGGGTACGTCGGGTACGAGGAGGGCGGACAGCTGACGGAGAAGGTGCGCCGGAAGCCGTTCTCCGTGGTCCTCTTCGACGAGGTCGAGAAGGCCCACCCGGACATCTTCAACTCCCTGTTGCAGATCCTGGAGGACGGTCGCCTGACCGACTCCCAGGGCCGGGTCGTGGACTTCAAGAACACGGTCATCATCATGACGACCAACCTCGGCACGAAGGACATCTCCAAGGGCTTCAACATGGGCTTCGCCGTGGCGGGCGACGTCAACACCGGGTACGACCGGATGAAGGCCAAGGTCAACGACGAGCTGAAGCAGCACTTCCGCCCGGAGTTCCTGAACCGCGTCGACGACACGGTCGTCTTCCACCAGCTCAGCCAGGACGACATCATCAAGATCGTCGACCTGATGATCGCTCAGGTGGACGACCGCCTGAAGGACCGGGACATGGGCATCGAGCTCAGCTCGGAAGCCAAGGAGCTCCTGGCCAAGCACGGATACGACCCGGTGCTGGGCGCCAGGCCGCTGCGCCGGACGATCCAGCGCGAGATCGAGGACATGCTGTCGGAGAAGATCCTCTTCGGCGAGCTGCGCCCCGGTCACATCGTGGTCGTCGGCATCGAGGGCGAGGGCAAGGACGCCACCTTCACCTTCCGGGGTGAGGAGAAGTCCGCCCTCCCGGACGCCCCGCCCGTCGAGCAGGCGGCCGGCGGCGGCCCGAACCTCTCGAAGGACGCCTGAGGCACCCGCGCCCACGGACGCGACACGACGCGACGCCCCCGCGGCCACACCGGCCGCGGGGGCGTTCCGCGTGCGGGGCCGCCGCCCGGCCCCGCGCCGGTGACGTACCGGTGACGCGGCGGCACACCGCGTCCGTGCGGGACAGTCCTCAGGGGCGGTGAGCGTCCCCGGCGCGTCCGTCCCGCTCGACCGCGACCCCCTCCGGCACCCCGCGCACCGGCCCCACGTGCCGGCCGAGCCGCAGCACCCGCAGCCGGGGGAAGGCCGCCAGCCACCCCATGCCCTCGCGCGCGTCGTACGCCAGCAGGTACAGGTGGGTCAGCAGCTCCGCCACCAGCCCGTTCCGGCCCGTCAGCTCCCGGGGCGTCAGCTCCTCCCCGACCCGCACCCGCTCCCGGCCGCCGAGCCGCCGCAGCGCCGCCAGCTCCTCCCTGTCCGTGACCGTGAAGTACAGCCCCGCCGGATCGAGGTGGGCGATGATCTCGGCCGCGTACCGCTGGGTGTCGAACCGGTGCCACGCCCCCGCCAGCTCCGCCCGCACCGCCAGCGAGCGGTGGGAGCGCAGCCGCGCCAGGTAGTCGATCGCCGCGTCGTCCCGCACGCCCGAGGCCGTCGCCGCCAGCAGCAGCGCCTTACGGTCCGACACGCCCTCCGGCTCCGGCAGCAGCTCCAGCGCGATCGGTCCTATCCAGCCCAGCCCACGCGCCGCGCCCACCGAGTCCGGCTGCACCAGGAAGCGGGTCCGCTGCCGCACCGCCGCCCGCGCCTCGGGGCTCATCTCCGTGGCGTGCTCCACGCAGGCCGCCGCCAGCAGCTTGCAGTACCGGGCCTCCGCCGGCCGCAGGTGCGGCTTGGCCGAGATCAGGTCCTCGATCATCCTCGCGCACTCGTCCGGCCTCGCCAGCGACACCGCCATCCGGATCACCTCGTCCCAGTCCGGGCGGTGCGCGTTGCGCACCAGGTACGGGAAGTCGTGCCGCTCGACGGCCTCCTTGGCGCTGAGGTAGTCCTGGAAGGTGCGGTGCACGAAGTCGACGGTCTGCGGCGTCGGCATCCGCAGCAGCCCGGTGCGGTGCAGCAGGTGGCCGAAGAGCTGCGCCGCGCTGCCCTGCGCGCCGGCCGACGGGATCGCGGGGAGGTGCCGTTCGATGATGTCCACGGCGGTGTCGCGGGTGATCTCCGAGCGGTCGTTGAGCAGCATCCAGTGCGCGAGCTTCTGGAGCAGCCGCTCCTTCGCCTCCCGCTCCAGCACGATGCCGTCCGCGTCGACCTCCCGCTCCGGGTCGCGCCGCTCCAGCAGCATGGCCAGGGCCGCCTTGTACAGCGCCTTCCGGCCGCGCGGCAGGATGCCGCTGCGGTCCCGGTTGAGCGCGCAGATCAGCCCGCACATCAGGGGGTTGGTCGCCAGGCGCCGCAGCTCGCGCAGGATCCGCACCGAGTGCAGCAGCCGGCGCTCGTACTCGGGGAGGCGGGCGTGGTCGCGCCCGGTGTCCCCGGCCGCCGCCGCGTGCCAGGTGCGGATGAAGCGGGCGACCTGCTCGCGGTTCATCGGCGCCAGACCGAGCTCGACGAAGCCCTCGCCGGCCAGCCAGTCCTCCCGCACCGCCGAGGGCCGCGACGTCACCACCCAGACGTTGCCGGGGAAGGCCCGCAGCAGCGCGGCGAGCTGCCGGCGCAGCGGCTCGCGCCGCTCGGCCGGCGCCTCGTCGATCCCGTCGAGCAGCAGCAGCCCCCGGCCCGCCGCCAGCAGCCGCGCGGCCCAGCCGTTCGGCTCCGAGCCGCCGAGCGGATGGCGCGCGGCGGTGAGGAACGCGGCGGGCGCGGGCAACGCGCCGTCGGCGATGCGCCGCACCGGCAGGACGATCGGGACACGCCCGGCCAGCCGCCGGCCCAGAGCGCCCGGCAGCGTCCCCTCGGCGGCCGACACGGCGAGCCACTGGACGAACGTCGTCTTGCCCGCGCCGGCGATGCCGCGCAGCAGCACCCGGTCGGAGCTGGCGGCGGCCAGCGCCTGGTCGATGGGCACGGGCACGGGAGGGTGCGGATCCAGGCCCGAGCCGCCGCTCCCGCCGGCCGGCGGCTCGGCGCCGAGGGAGAGGTACGTGGCGCCGAGCGACCACGTGTCGGGCGAGTTGGTGAAGTCGACGCCGACGATCGTCAGGCGGCTGTGGAGCCGCACCAGGCTCGCCAGGTACGCCTCCTCGAACGCCGCGTCCTGGCCGCCCGGCTCCCCCTGGCGGTGGAGCGCGCCGACGATCTCCTCCAGCCGGCGGGTCTGCTCGACCAGGGTCCGGGCGACGAACGTCGAGCGCTGCGTGAAGAAGTGCAGGATGTGCACGGCGGCGGCGTCGACCAGCCGCTCGTGGAAGAGCGCCGCGTCGCGCGAGACGGCCTCACGCGAGACGGCCTCGCGCCCACCGTCGCCGCGTGCCGCACGCCGCAGCCGTTCGGCGAGCCGCTCGGGACCGAGCGCGACGGCCTGGACGTCGTCCATGTCCAGCTCGCCCAGGGCCACCATGCTGCGGGCGAACAGCTCCGTCACCGCCACCACGTCGTCCTCGGAGAGCGCGTCGTGCGGCCCGACCTCCCGCAGCGCCCGGCGCACCAGCTCCTCACTGAGGCCGCGCAGCTCCCCCTCGCCGAGCGTGCGCCGCTCCCCCCGGAGCGACAGCAGCGACGCCACCCGCACCGGCTTCTCCACCAGCCCCGCCCCGCGCCCGTCCCGCGGGAAGAGGCGCGCGACGAGGGGTGCGAACACTCCCGACGCCACCCGCAGCCCCGCGGAGAGGCCGGCTCCCCCAAGTTCCATACGACCCAGCGTAGATGGAGGGAGGCGGCGCGTTCGGAGTTCCGCGGGCGGCGTTCGGCGGGCGGCGTCGGGAGGGTGGGAGGGGCGTGCTCGCGGGGTCGGGGGCTCAGTCGGTGGGTTCGAGGTCCGTCGTCGTGAAGAACTGGGGCGCGCCACACGCGAAGGCCGGCAGGTTCGGGCCCTGGTCCACGCAGACCTGGAGCTGGACCAGGTCGATCGGGGCGGCGGAGGTGCCCAGCTCGTTGGTGAGACTGAAGGCGAACGGCAGGCCGTCGGGGACGTTGTCGGCGGTGACGGTCGCGTAGTCCACTCGCTCCTGGCCCATGCCGGTGTAGGCGGTGAAGACGAGCAGCCCGCGTCGCAGGCAGCGCGCGTCGTCGTTGCTGGTCAGCACGCCGGCCACGTTGACGCTTCCCGGGGACTGGTCGGGGGTGGGGGTGGTCTCCCAGTGCAGCGTGCCCTCGGTGGCGGCGCTGCGGCAGCCGAGGGCGAACTCGCCGGAGAAGAGGTCCACCGGGTCGGCCTCCTCCGCCGTGGCGGGGGTGGCGGCGGCGACGGTCGCCGCCAGGGCGGCGGCGGTGACGAGGGTGGCGCGAAGGGGGTGTCTCATCGACGGCTCCTGGTCTGTGCGATCGGTGGGGCACGATCGGTCGGTGCGATCGTCCGTGCGATCGGATGGTGGGCAGGGCTGAGCGGGGTGCGGCTCGGCCGACGTGCGGGCGTGCGCGGGTGCCGGGTGTGCGGGGGTGCGACGTGCCGTGGTGCGACGTGCCAGGGGTGCGAGGTGCGAGACGTGCGACGTGCGGGTGCGTGCGACGTGCGGTGGGGCTGGTGGGAGCGGACGGCGGTCACGGTGGGGTGACCCGACCCGGGCGATGGGAGCGCTCCCAAGTTCTCGCTCGCACAGATGGTCGTGGTGTGGCGGGTGTGTGTCAATACCTTGGACAACGGGCGGCTCCCGCCACCGGAGGTGTGCTGGTGACGGGAGCGGGAGAGGTCGGCCGCGCGGCGGCCCGACGGGTCAGGGGCGGCGGTCGGGGGACCAGTCCGCCAGCCAGACCACCTCGTGGGAGGTCCGCGGTCGGGGTGCGCCGCCGTCGTGGACACCGTGACGGACGCCGTGACGGATGCCGTGTCCGGCGTGGACGCCCTGGGCGAACGCGCGGAGGGCTCCGAGGATCCGACCGGCCGCCGTCCTCCCGTCGTTCGCCGTCCTCGCGGTCTCCCACACGTCCGCGTTCCCCACGCCGGTGGGGTCCACGGTGGCGGACGCGGTGCCGGTGACGTCGAAGACGCCCCGGCCGCCGGCGGCGTTCATGCTCGTCATGATGCGTCCCCTCGCTGTCGTGACTTCGTGACTTCGCGACTTCGTGACTTCGTGACTTCGCGACTTCGTGACTTCGTGAGCTCGTGGTTCGTGACGTCGTGCGTTCGTGGGTTGCTGCGCCTGTGGTGCGTCGTCTCTCGTCCGTGTCTCTCACGAGGATGCTGTTGATGCGTGCCGTGCCGCCATTGGCGTGAACGCCATCCTTCGTTAAGATTCCGCCATGGCGAGGAACGAACGACACACGGTCGCGGTGCTCGCCACGCCCAACGGCTCCACCTTCGAGATCGGCGTGGCCACCGCGGTCTTCGGGCGGTACGTGATCGACCTGATGCCGCCCCACTACGAGTTGCTGCTCTGCGGCGAGGACGGCGGCGTCGTGGACCTCGGCGGCGGGGCGACGCTGTCCACGCCGCACGGTCTGGAGGCGCTGACGCGGGCCGACACCGTGATCGTGCCCAGCGTCCACGAGGTCGAGGTGCCGCCCTCGCCGGCGTTGCGCGAGGCGTTGCGCGCCGCCCACGCGCGCGGTGCGCGCATGGTCTCCACGTGCACGGGCGCGTTCACCCTGGCGGCGGCCGGCCTCCTCGACGGCCGGCGCGCGACCACGCACTGGCGGTGGGCGCCCCTGCTCCAGGAGAGGTATCCGCTGGTCACCGTCGACCCGAGGCCGCTGTACGTCGACGAGGGCTCGGTCCTCACCAGCGCGGGCAGCGCGGCCAGCCTCGACCTCTGCCTCCACCTGGTGCGCCGGGACCTCGGGGCCGAGGTGGCCAACGCCCTGGCGCGGCGGCTGGTGACCCAGCCGCACAGGGAGGGCGGCCAGGCCCAGTACATCGCCACGCCGGTCCCCGTCCAGGCCGCGGACGCGGGCGACGGCGAGGGCGTGGCGCGGAGCATGGACTGGGCGCTGGAGCACCTCACCGAGCCGCTGACGGTCGCCACGCTCGCGCGCGTCGCCCGGATGTCCGAGCGCAGCTACCTGCGGCACTTCTCCCGTGTCACGGGGAGCGCTCCGATCCGCTGGCTCACCACGCAGCGGGTGCGGGCGAGCCTGCCGCTGCTGGAGCGGGGCGACGCGTCGGTGGAGGAGGTCTCCTCGGCGGTCGGCTTCGAGTCGGCCGTGACGTTCCGGCATCACTTCCGGCAGGTGATGCGCACGACGCCGACGGCGTACCGGCGCGGTTTCCGTTCGGCGGTGTGACCGCGCCGGTCACCTCGGCCGCCACCCCGGCCGCCAGCCCTTTCGGGTCGGGCCCTCGGAGGCGGTCTGGACCGTTCGCCGACGGTGCGTCACGCTGTGAGGACCCCACCACAGGTGGGTGACATGGCCGTCGTGGCCAGGGGGTTCTCCATCGTGGGGGGCAGCATGGCGAGACCAGATGCGGTGCGCAACGGCGTGATCGCCGGGGCGATGATCACCGCCGTCGGCGCGATCGTCGCGGCGCTGATCCAGGTGAGCGCCTCGGACGGCTCGGACGACGCGGCAGGCTCGGGCGGCGGCGGGGACGTGGCGTCCTCGTCCCCCTCGACGGACGCGCCGTCGTCGTCGCCCTCCGAGGAGCCGTCGGGCCCGTGGCTCTACGACTGGGTGAACGCGACGGGTGACAACGTGACCGTCTGCGGGGGGATGTTCCCCGCCGGCGAGACGGTGGAGTTCACCTGGGTCGGGTACGACACGGACGGCGAGGCGCTGGACGGCGGGGTGCCGTTCCGCCAGGTGCCCTCGGCGAAGGTGGACGACGAGGGCCGGTTCATCTCGGTGTCGGACGGGCCGCCGCCGCCCGGCAGTCTTCCGGACGGCACCGTGAGCCTGCGGGTGCACGCGAAGAGCGGAGGCAGCGACGCCACGGCGACGTCGCGCAGAAGCCTGCCGTACAACGCGACGACCGGCCACATCGAACTGTCGGAGACCCGCGAGGCGGTGTGCCCCACCTGGTGGAACTGAGGGCCGCGCCGTAGACGGGCGCACGACGGCCGTTTTCGGCCACACAGAACGGCAACCTTTCGGCCGCCGGTGGCGACGCATCGGTCAGAGTCTCAGGAAGGGGACGTTCCATCGTGCGTCGTGTGAAGCGTTGTCAAAGCCGCGTGTCCCGTGTCAGACGTGACAGACGTGTCGGAGGTGCCGGACGTGTCGGACGTGTCGGTCGGATGAGGGCCCTGGCGGGCGTGGCCGGCCTCGTCGCGGCCCTCACCGCCGGGCTGCTCACCGCGCCGGCCGGCGCCGCGGACGCCGTCGGTGCCGGGGCCGGTGCCGGCGGCACCGGAGGCCAGGGGCCGCGTGCGGGCCAGCCCGTCGGGTGGGCCGCCACGGAAGGGGGCACGACCGGCGGCGCCGGCGCCTCCGAGAGCAGCATCCATGTCGTGGAGACCCGCGCCGAGCTGGCCGCGGCGTTCCAGAACGGGGGCGAGCCGGAGGCCCCGAAGATCATCTACGTCCGGGGCGCGATCAACGGCCACGAGGCCGCGGACGGCACCCTGCTCGACGAGCAGGACTACGCGCCCGGCTGGGACCTGGAGCGCTTCATGGCCTGCTACGGGCCGGAGGGCACCGAGTGGAGCGACAGCCGCTACGAGTGGTGTGGGGACATGCGCCGGCTCCGCACCACGGGCTCGAACGCCGAGAAGCGGCAGATCCAGCTGGAGATCCCGAGCAACACCACGCTGGTGGGGATCGGCGACGACGCCCAGCTGCTGGGCGTGTACCTGTCGGTCCGGCTCGGCGAGAACATCATCGTGCGCAACCTGCACTTCGAGGCCCCGGTCGACTACTTCCCCTCCTGGGACCCGTGGGACGGCGAGCACGGCTCGTGGAACGCGCGCTTCGACGCCCTGTCGCTCGTCACCGGCTCGCGGATCTGGATCGACCACTGCACCTTCACCGACGGCCGCTTCCCGAACGACGAGGCGCCCGTCGGCTTCCACGGGCAGCCGGTGGAGCGGCACGACGGCCTGCTGGACATCGAGGACGGCTCCGACCTCGTCACCGTCTCCTACAGCCGCTTCCTCGACCACTCCAAGACCATGCTGATCGGCTCGGGTGACGGCAACGCCGACACCGACCGCGGCCGGCTCCGCGTCACCCTCCACCACAACCTCTTCGAGGACAGCCAGCAGCGCAGCCCCCGGGTCCGCTTCGGCCGGGTCCACGCCTACAACAACTACTTCGTCGGCAGCACCCAGGACCCCGGATACCCCATGGTCAGCGAGGAGATGGGCGGCTCCGACTACTTCCTCGGCATGGGGCTGGAGTCCCAGATCGTCTCCGAGTACAACGCCTTCCACCACACGGGCCCCGGCGCCTCGCCCGACGTCATCCTCGACAACCTCAACGGCCACCTCTTCCGCGACCACGGCTCGTGGTTCAGCGACAGCCCGTCCTGGCGGCCCGAGCGGGTGAACGTCAACGGGATCGCCGAGCGGAAGTTCGAGGAGGCGTCGGCGGAGGCGATCGCGGCGGCGGAGCAGGCGGGGACCGAGCCGCCCGTGTGGGCGACGCGGGAGTTCTCGACGGACGTCGGTTGGCAGCCCTCCGACGTCTACCGCTACACGCCGCAGCGCTCCTCGCACGCGGTGCGCGCGATCGTGCTGACCCAGTCGGGGGCGGGGGTGCTGCCGATCACGGCGCCGTGAGCGTGAGGGGCTGAGGCGCTCGGCTGAGGCGCTCGACTGAGGCGCCGCCCGCGTCGGGCCGGGCCGGGCCGCGCCGGGCCGCGCCGCGTCGGGGCCGCACGGTGGTCGCCGTGCGGCCCGGCCGGCGCGGGCCCACCATGGACGGGGGACGTGGAGGAGGTGAGCGCGTCGTGCGGCACCAGATGCGAGCGGAGTACGACGGCCAGGCGGCGGGGGAGCCCGACGGCGCGGCCGTCAGGTCGTGGCACATGGTGCGCGGCGACGAGCACGTCGCCATGTGCGGCCGTGCGCTGGAGCCGGGGGCCAGGACGCTGCCCGAGAGCGAGTGGGGGCGGACGGCGGAGCCGTTCTGCCACACGTGTGGGGCCATGTACCTGCGGGAGGTGCCCTGAGGAGTCCGGCGGGGCGAGGGGGCCCGCCCGACGGTCTGCCCGCGGCGTCCTGAGCTGCGGCGACGCTCGCCGCGCCGCGTTGTCAGTGCCGTGCGGCAGACTGCCCGCATGGACGACGAAGCACGGACCACGGGTGTGGCGGTCGGCCCCGACGGGCTGGCGCGCTGCCCGTGGGGCACGACCCCCGAGGAGTACCGCGTGTACCACGACGAGGAGTGGGGACGCCCGGTTCGCGGGGACGACGCGCTCTTCGAGCGGCTGTGCCTGGAGGCGTTCCAGTCCGGCCTGTCGTGGCTGACGATCCTGCGCCGCCGTGAGGGGTTCCGCGCGGCCTTCGAGGGCTTCCGGATCGGGCGCGTCGCCGCCTTCGACGAGGCGGACCAGGCCCGGCTCCTGGCGGACACGGGCATCATCAGGAACCGCCTGAAGATCGAGGCGACGATAGCGAACGCCCGGGTGGCGGCGGACTGGGCCGAGGGGGAGCTGACCGAGCTCGTCTGGTCCCACGCCCCCGGGGACCGGGACAGCAGGCCGGCGCCCCGCCGGGTCACGGACGTGCCGGCCACCACGCCCGAGTCGACGGCCCTGGCCCGCTCCCTCAAGCAGCGTGGCTTCCGCTTCGTCGGCCCGACCACGGCGTACGCGCTGATGCAGGCGTGCGGCCTGGTCAACGACCACCTCGCCGACTGCCACGCCCGCTGAGGGCCCGTCCGGCCCGGGCGCGGGCGTGGCTCAGCCCTCGTCCTCCTCCGCTCCCCGCACCCCCACTGCCTCCTGCGGTTCCGCCGCCCCCTGCGGTTCCGCCGACGCCGCCCCCTCCGGGTCCGCCGCGTGGAGGGCTTCCCAGCGGTCCTGGGCGTCCAGCACCTCCTCCGCGTGGTCGAACGCCCAGGCGCCGAAGGCCTCGATCAGCGGCAGCAGCGTGCGGCCCAGCGGCGTCAGCTCGTAGTCGACGCGGGGCGGTGCCTCGCGGTGCCGGCGGTGGGTGACCAGGCCGTGGTGGGCCAGGCGGCGCAGGGTCTCGCCCAGGACCTTTCCGCTGATGCCCCCGATGCGGCGGCGCAGCTCCACGGGGCGGCGCGGCCCGTCGCGCAGGGCCCAGACGACCACGGCGGTCCACGTGTTGCCCATCAGGTCGAAGGCGAGCCGGGCCTGGCAGTCGGCGAGGAAGGGGGAGGAGGGCGGCGGCTGCGGCGAGGTGTTGGGCACCGAACGGTTCCCTTCGGATTTCCTAGCGTCGGTCTCCCGTCACCGTACGAGGGGCGGGGAGGAGTCGACGAGGGAGATCGAGAAGGATGCGCATCGGGATACTCGGCGCGGGGAACATGGCCGACGCCCTGGGCGGGCGGTGGGCCGCGGCCGGTCACGAGGTGATGGTCGGCGGGCGGGACCCGCGCCGGGCGGCCCGCCTGGCACAGCGGCTGAACGAAGGGCTCGACGGGCGACAGGACGGCGGGCGGCCGAAGGAGGGGCGGCCGAAGGAGGGGCCGGCCGGGGGCGGGCCCGCGCGCGGAGCCGCCGACGGCGCGCGCGTGCGGGCGGGAAGCCTCGCGGAGGCGGCGGCCTTCGGCGCGGACGCGGTGCTGCTCGCCGTGCACGCCGAGGCGGCGGTCGAGGTGGTCATGGCCGTGGCGTCGGCCGGCGCGCCCCTGAGCGGACGGACGCTGATCGACTGCACCAACGCCGTCGAGCCCGGCCGTTTCACGCTGGCCGCGCCCATGGCCGAGCGGATCGCCGAGGCGGCGCCCGGCGCGCACGTGGTCAAGGCGTTCAACCTCTGCCACGTCGACGTCTGGCGGCTCGACCCGCCCGTCTTCGACGGGCGCCCGCTGGCCGTGCCGGTCTGCGGCGCCGACCCGGCCGCGCTGGCGACCGTCCACACCCTGGTGACGGACCTCGGCTGCACCCCGGTGGCGGGCGGCGGCCCGGAACGCGCCGGGCTGCTGGAGGCGACGGCCGCGTTCGTGATCGGGCTCTGGCTCGGCGCCGGCGCCGACGCGCGAGCCATGCTGCCGCCGCTCGCACACTCCGGCGTCGGGTGAGCCCGCCGCCCGGCGGGTTCACGCCGCCGGCCCCGCCGCGGGCTACCGCGTGCCCGGGAGGCGGTAGCGGCCGTCGGGAAGGCGCTCGGCGAGGCCGTCGGTGAGGAGGCCGGCCAGGGCGCGGGCGCGTTGCTCGGGGTCGTGCCAGACGCGGTCGAGGGTGGCCCGGTCGACGGGGGCCGGCGCGGTGCGCAGGACGGCGAGCAGCTTGCCGCGGACCTGGCGGTCGGTGCCGGCGTAGGTCTGCCCCCGGCGGGCCGGGCCCTGGTGGGGCGGGGACCCCGCCCGGCGCCAGGCGCAGGCCTCGGCGATGGGGCAGCGCCCGCACTGCGGGCTGCGCGCGGTGCACAGCAGCGCGCCGAGCTCCATCGTCGCCGCGGCCCAGCGCGCGGCCGTGGTCTCCTCCTCGGGCAGCAGCATCCGAGCCAGCCGGCGCTCCGCCGCGGTCGTGGCGTTCGGCGGATACTCCGTGCCCGTGACGGCGCGGGCGAAGACGCGGCGGACGTTGGTGTCGAGCACGGCGTGGCGTTGGCCGTAGGCGAAGGACGCGACGGCGGCGGCCGTGTACTCGCCGACGCCGGGCAGCGCCAGCAGCTGGTGGTGGTCGTGCGGGACCTCGCCGCCGTGGCGTTCCACCATGGCGGCGGCGGCGCCGTGCAGGCGCAGCGCCCGCCGCGGGTACCCGAGTCGGCCCCAGGCGCGCACGGCCTCGCCCGGCGCCTCGGCGGCGAGGTCCGCGGGGCGCGGCCAGCGTTCGAGCCACTCGGTGTAGACGGGCAGCACGCGGCTGACGGGGGTCTGCTGGAGCATGAACTCGCTGACCATGACACCCCAGGCCCCGGCCTCGGGCCGCCGCCAGGGAAGGTCCCTGGCGTGCTCGCTGAACCATTCGATGACGGGGGCGTGGAGGTCGGTCGGCTGGGGCGCCTCCGGCGACGCGCCCGGCTCGGCGGGTCGGGTGACGGGCTGTGGCGCGGGCTGTGCGGAGCTGGTGGCGGACGTCGTCACGGTCGTGGCGTGGGGTGTGGTACGGGGCGTGGTGGTAGTCATCGCATGGTGATCCTGGCATGTTCCGTGTACGGCACAAAGCGGCACGCAGGTTGGTATGAGAACGTTCCCTGTTAAGCGGTGGCCAGGGCAGTGCGGGTGCGCTGATGTCTCGTAAGGTTTCCGCGTGGGATCTCTGCGCAGACCGGTCGGACCCCTGCCGTCGTCGATCTACTGGCGCCGCAGGGCCGTCGTGCTGTCGCTGGTCGCACTGCTGGCGCTCCTGGTGATCTGGGCACTGGCCTCCGGATCGGGCGGCGGCGGCACCGAGACGACGGGCGACGGGGGGAACGCCGAGGAGCCCGCCGAGTCGATCACGCCGGGACCCACACCGTCGGAGTCGTTCATCGACACCCGGCCCAGCGGACGGGAGTCGTCCGAGCCCACCGACGACACCGGCCAGGAGGGTGACGACGAGGGCGGCGGCACGACGGGCGACGCCGACGGCGACGCCGAGGGTGGCGCGGGCGGCGAGGACGGCGGCACGAGCGAGGGCCAGAGCGATGGTCAGAGCGGCGGCGCCGCCTCCGGTGGTTCCTCGGGCGGGCAGCAGGACCCCTCGGGCCTGCCGGCGTGCGAGCCGGCGGACGTGACGGTCACCTTCACCAGCGCGCGGAACGAGTACGGGCTCGACGAGGAGCCGGAGCTGGTGGTCACGGCCGAGAACGTCTCCGGCGTGTCGTGCGTGGTCGACTTCGGTCACGACGCCCTGAGCGTCGCGGTCACCGACCCGGACGCCGAGCCGGTGTGGTCCTCCGACGACTGCCCGACGGGCGCGGCCAGCGCGCCGACCGCCGTGTGGGCCGGCGACAGCGCCAGCCACACCCTGGAGTGGGACCGTCGCCACAGCACGGGCGACTGCGACGGGCCGCCCGGCAGGGAGGCCGAGACCGGCACGAGCTATCTGGCCGAGGCGACCCTCGCGGGCTTCTCCTCGCTGCCGCCCACGTCGTTCCGCCTCGACGACGACTGACGGACCCGCGCCGCGCGCCGGCCGACGCCTCGCCCCACGCCCACGCCGGCGCCTCCACCCACGCTCGCGCCTCCACCCACGCCCCACCCGGACCCGCCGCCCGGAGCGCCCCGCGCGATTCCGTCCGCGAACGCGCCCGAGCGCGGGAGAACGCGCGGGGATCGTGCCAGCGCTTTCGAACTCCCCCGAGACCGTGGCGACTTCGGCACATCGAGGAGTGCGGAAAGCGCCCACCCGGTGTACCGTCGTGCCGTCGTGCCGCCCCGACGACCACCAGGTGTGTCGCCACACCTGCCGGGGTGTCAGGACCCAGAGACCACGGGGGAAACCACACGGGGGTGTGTTCCAGTGGCTGAACCGGAGCCTTTCGCCCGCACCATGGGCCGCCGCGTCGTTCCCCACGACCCGCGACCCCACGAGCGGGCGACACCGGTGACACGGTCCGCCAGCGCCGCGCCGAGCGCCCGTCGGCCCGTCCGGCGCGCGGGCCCGCGGGTCGGACCCGTGGACCGCGGCGGCACGGTGACCGACCTGCTCCGCACCGCGCACACCCGTGGCGACCTCGGCGGCGCCGCCCCGCTGCTGGCCGCGGCCGCCGCGTACCGCCCGGCCTTCACCGACCCGGCGGAGCTGCCCGCACCGCCCGCCGCCGTCCTGCTGTCCGACGGGCCGCCGGACCCGGCCGTCGTGTGCGTGCCGTCGTTCCTCGCCGGCTTCGGACCCCACACGTTCGCGCGGTTCGCCGCCGCCTTCGAGCGCCGGCCGCGGACCTGCGCGCTCGTCCTGCCCGGCTTCGGCACCGGCACCGGCACCGGCGCCTGCGTCGGCATCGGCACCGGGACGCTTCCCGCCAGCCGCCGTGCGGCCGTCGACGCCCTCGCCGCGGGCGCGCTCGCCGCCGCGGGCGACGAGGGCGCGCCGCTGCTGTTGGCGGGACACGCCAGCGGCGGGGTCCTCGCCCACGCGGTCGGCGTGGCCCTGAGGGCCGCCGGGCACCAGGTCGCGGGCGTCGTCCTCATCGACACCTACGAGCCGGAGCCGGCGCGGCACGCCGAGGTGTTCGCCTGGGCCATGGGTCACGTTCTGCGGCGTGGGCCCGCGCACCCCGACATCAACGACGACACGATCCTCGCCATGGGCGGCTACCTCCGCCTGCTCGACGGCTGGCCGGCGGCGCCGCCCGAGCGCCTCGACGCCCCGACGCTGCTGGTGACCGCGGAGCACGGCCCGGACGCGCCGGGAGCGGGGGAGTGGCGCCGGTGGCGCGCCGCCGACACCGTCGTGCGGGTGCCGGGGGACCACGGCTCCCTCCTGGGGGAGAACGCGGCGCACACCGCGCGCGCCGTCGAGGACTGGCTGCGCACGGGCACCGGCCGCGGGGCCCGCACGTAACGGCCTTTCGGACCGCTCAGAGCGGCGCGCCGCCGCGCCGCCGGCTCAGAGGCCGCCGCGGCGCCGGCTCAGACGTAGCGTTCGAGGATGGAGGACTCCGCCAGACGGGAGAGCCCCTCCCGGACGGACCTGGCCCGGGTCTCGCCCACGCCGTCCACGGCCTGGAGGTCGTCGACGCTGGCCGCGAGCAGCTTCTGGAGCCCGCCGAAGTGGTCCACGAGACGGTCGATCACCAGGCCCGGCAGGCGCGGCACCTTCGCCAGCAGGCGGAAGCCGCGCGGCGACACGGAGCTGTCCATCGACTCGGGCGTCGCGCTGTACCCGAGGGCGCGGGCCACGGCCGGCAGCTCCAGCAGCTCCGCGTGCCCGAGGCCGTCGAGCTCCGCCAGGGCCGTGCCGACCCGCCGCGACCGCTTCCCGCCGGCCACGTCCGGAAGATAGTCCCTGACGACGAGCTGGCGCTCGGGCTCGACGCCCGCGATCAGCTCGTCGAGCTGGAGGGAGAGCAGACGCCCGTCGGTGCCCAGCTCCACCACGTACTCGGCGATCTCCGTGGCGATGCGACGCACCATCTCCAGCCGCTGCGCCACGGCCGCCACGTCCCGCACGGTGACCAGGTCCTCGATCTCCAGCGCGGAGAGCGTCCCCGTGACCTCGTCCAGCCGCAGCTTGTACCGCTCCAGGGTGGCCAGCGCCTGGTTGGCGCGGGAGAGGATCGCGCCGGAGTCCTCCAGCACCCGCCGCTGACCGTCGAGGTAGAGGGCGGCCTGCCGCATGGAGCGGCTGACCGACACCACGGGGAAGCCCGTCTGGATCGAGACACGCTGCGCGGTGCGGTGCCGGGTGCCGGTCTCCTCCGTCGGGATCGACGGGTCGGGCACGAGCTGCACGCCCGCCCGGACGATCCGGGCGATGTCCCGGTCCACGATGACGGCGCCGTCGAGCTTGCACAGCTCCCGCAGCCGGGTGGCGGTGAACTCGACGTCGAGCACGAAGCCCCCCGTGCACAGCGACTCCACCGCGCGGTCCATGCCGAGGACGATGAGGCCGCCGGTGTTCCCCCGCAGGACACGCTCCAGGCCGTCCCGCAGCGGTGTGCCCGGGGCAACGGCGCGCAGGGTGGTGCGTAGCGCGGGCCGGTCGCTGGGTGCCATGGGTTCCTCCGTGACCGCGTCCGGTGCCGGTGGGCATCCAGTGGGCGGGTCCGTCGGGTCCGCCCTGGCCGAATCTTGGCTGTGTGTCCCCCGAGTCTACCGGCGTGTCTCGGCCAACCCCTCGACGACGGGAGCGTCCTCGGCCTCACGCGTCGCGCGCTGCGGGCGCGGACGGCGCGGCAGCACGCGCAGGGCCTCGCCTATGTCGGCCACCTCGCGCACCCGCATGCCCCGGGGCGCGTCCCCCGAGTCGGCCGGGACCAGCGCCTGCGTGAACCCGAGGCGCGCGGCCTCGGCCAGCCGGCGCTGCACCCCGGTGACGCGCCGCACCTCGCCGGCCAGGCCCACCTCGCCGATGGCCACGAGGTTCTTCGGCAGCGGGGCGTCGGAGGCGGCACTGGCCAGCGCCAACGCCACGGCCAGGTCGGCGGCCGGCTCCGTCAGCCGCACGCCGCCGACGGTGGCGGTGTAGATGTCGTTCTTCCCCAGGGCGGTGAGCTGGCCGCGCTGTTCCAGCACCGCCAGCACCATCGACACGCGGGACGTCTCAAGACCCGAGGTGGTGCGCCGGGGCGAGGGGATCTGGCTGGCCACCGTCAGCGACTGCACCTCGGCCACCAGCGGGCGGCGGCCCTCCAGCGTCACCGTCAGACAGGTGCCGGGCACCGGCTCGTCCCTTCGGGTGAGGAAGAGCCCCGACGGGTCGGCCAGGGAGGTCAGTCCCTCGTCGTGCAGCTCGAAGCAGCCGACCTCGTCGGTGGCCCCGAAGCGGTTCTTCACGCCGCGCACCAGCCGCAGCCGGGCGTGCCGGTCCCCCTCGAAGTGCAGCACGACGTCCACCAGGTGCTCCAGCAGCCGGGGACCCGCGATCGCGCCGTCCTTCGTGACGTGCCCGACCAGGACCGTGGAGATGCCGCGCTCCTTCGACGCCCGGATCAGCGCCCCCGCGACCTCCCGCACCTGCGCCACCCCGCCCGGCGCCCCGTCCACCTCCGCCGAGGCGACCGTCTGCACCGAGTCCAGCACGAGCAGGCCGGGACGGACCGCGTCGAGCTGGCCGAGCACCGAGCCCAGGTCCGTCTCCGCCGCCAGGTACAGCTGGTCGTGGAGCGCGCCGATGCGGTCGGCGCGCAGCCGCACCTGCCCGGCGGACTCCTCGGCCGTGACGTACAGCGTGCGGTGCTGCTCGGAGGCGGCCTTGGCGGCGACGTCGAGCAGCAGCGTGGACTTGCCGACGCCCGGCTCGCCGGCCAGCAGCACGACGGCGCCCGGCACGAGCCCGCCGCCGAGCACCCGGTCCAGCTCGGGCACGCCCGTGCTGCGCGCGGTGACGCGCTGCCCGTCCACCTGGCCGATCGGCACGGCCGGCTGCGCCACCCGGGCCGCCGCCGTGGTCTTCACGGCCGGGGTGCCGCCGACCTCCTCGACGGTCCCCCAGGCGTGGCACTCCGGACAGCGGCCGAGCCACTTCGCCGTGGACCAGCCGCACTCGGAGCACCGGTACGCGGGCCGGTCAGTCTTACGAGCCATGCGCGGAACGCTACCGCCCGGCACTGACACCGCCCGCCTCACCCGTTCGGGCGAACATCGCCCGTGTGGCGCTTGGGCGCCCCGTCGGACGCCTACGGTCACGACGTGAAGACCAGCAGTCGACCCGTCGCAGCCGCCTCCCGCGCGCCCCGGCACGGGGGGAGGAAGCACCAGCGTCGGGGACGCGGCGCGCACGCGGCGCCCGGCGCCGCCGACGCGTCGGGCGCAGCAGCCGGCGCCGTCCACGTCAGCCATCCCGGCCACGCCCCCGGCGCCGCCGGCACTGCCGGCACGGCCGGCGTGCCTGACGGGGTCGAGCCCCGGGACGCCCCCCACCCGCCCCGGGCGCGCGGCTCCCGCGCCGCGGGACGCGGCCCGGCGCACGGCCCCGCCTACGAGGACGCCCACCTCGACGGGCTGTTCACGTACTGCCTGTCGATCATGTGCGAGCACGACACGGCCACCGCCGCCCTCGGCGAGGCCCTGGCCGTGGCCGAGCGGCAGCACCAGCGGGTCCGCCGCCCCCGTGACCCGGCGCTGCGCCGCCCCTGGCTGTACGCCCTCGCCCGCTGGGCCTGCCTGCGCCGTCTCGCCGCCGAGCGGCGGATCGAGCAGCGCACGCGGGGCGTCGCGCCCGCCCGCGGTGACGTCACCCCGCGCGCCGCGGGCGGCGCGGACGCCGGGCGGCGCCGCCGCGAGCTGGCGGCGCTGTCCTGGCCCGAGGCCGCCGGCACCACCCCCGAGCAGCGCGAGGCGCTGGAGCTCGCCGTCCGGCACCAGCTGCCGCTGCCCGAGCTGGCCCGGGTGCTGCGCCTGGACGACCAGGCGGCCCACACGCTGCTGACGGTCGCCGCGCGGGAGGTGGAGCGGACGCGCGCCGCGCTGGTCGCCGTCGAGTCCAGCGGCTGCCCCGCGGTGGCGGTCCTCTCGGGCGACGACCGGCGGCTGCTGCTCGGCCCTCGGCTGCGCGGCGAGCTGGTCCGGCACGTGGAGGCCTGCCCCGCCTGCCGCCTGGTCGCGCACCGCGCGATGGTCTCCGCCCGCTGGCCCGGCACCTCCGCGACGCCGGGACCCGACGTCACCACGGGCCTGTCGCGCCTGGTCGTGCTGGCCGCGCCCCGTCCCGCCGTGCACGCCGCCCGCCTGGCGATCCACCGCGCCCGCGCCCAGCACCTGCCGCGTTTCGACCGGGCCGGGTTCCCGTTGCCCGAGCGCGACCGCGCCGCCCGGTGGGAGCGGCTGCGCGGCCGGGCGCTGACCACGACGGCGGTGGCGGCCGTGCTCGCCACGCCGGTGCTGGCACTGGCGGCGGCGTACCGGGCGGTCCCGGTCACCGGGGAGCCCGACGGCCACCTCCGCGACGAGCCGGGCAACGCGGCGCCGGACGTCGGCTCACAGCCGCACGGCAGCGGCGAGGACGCCTCGTCCGACGGGACGTGGCGGGGGCAGGGGCCCGGTTCCGGACCGTCCGACGGGGGTGGGGACGGCACCGGCCGTGGGGACGGGGCCTTTGACGGCGCGGGAGCGGACGGCGGCCCGGCCGACGGTTCGGGCACGGGCCGGGAGCCGGCCGGGTCGCAGGGGCAGGCGCCGCAGCCGGGGCCGGGCACGGGGCAGGAGCAGGGCGGGCAGGGGCAGGGAGACGGGGCCGGTCAGGGCGGCCAGGGCGGCGGAGCGGGCGACGGCTCAGGGCAGCAGGAGGGCAGCCTGGCGGCCGTCGCGGAGACCACGGCCGACGGCGCGCGCATCACGCTGACCGCCTCCGGGGGCGCGCCCGTGGCGTGGACGGCCACGGCGGACTCCGACTGGCTGCTGCTGGACCAGCAGTCGGGGACGTTGCGGCCGGGAGAGAGCACGGTCGTCGAGGTCACCGTGGACCACGAGCGCGAGCCCACCGGGGTCTGGCAGGGCCGCGTCACGGTGGAGCCGGCCGGGGCCGTCGTGACGGTCGAGGGCGAGGGCGAGCCCGCGCAGGAGGAGCCCGACCCGACGGCCCCGCCGGAGGAGGAGGCCGCGCCCGTCACGCGGGTCAGCGTGGCGAAGTGGCGGTGACCGGACCGCGGGGCGTGGGCAGGGGAGGGGCCAGAGGGTCGGGGAGGTCAGGAGGGGCGACGCCGCAGCTCGTGACCGAGCGCGGCGTAGACGTACTCGCTGCCCCAGCGCCCGTCCGGGGTGAGGTCGTTCTCCACGAGGTGCGCCTCGCGCCGCATCCCGAGCCGCTCGCACACCCGCGCCGAGCCGCTGTTCTCCACGTCCAGCCGGGCGTAGACGCGGTGCGCGTCGAGCACGTCGAACGCCGCCGTCGCGAGCGCCCGCGCCGCCTCGGTGGCGTACCCGTGGCCCTCGTGTCGGGGATGGAGGGTCCAGCCGATCTCCATCTGCCGCGCGCGGGCGTGGGAGAGGGTGAGGGAGACCTCGCCGACCACGCCGGGCGTCCCGCGCCGGCAGACGAGCAGCGTGAGCGTGTCCCCGTCGGCGGTCCAGTCGGGTGCGGTGCCGCCAGCGGCGATGATCTCGGCGCAGCGCTCGCGGGTGCGCGGCGGCCGGTAGAGGAAGCGGGCCACCTCGGGCAGGCCCTGGTAGGCGAACACGTCGTCGACGTCGTCGGCGGTGGGAAGCCGCAGGTCCAGGCGGTCCGTGCGGAGGGGCAGCGACAGGGCGCGCGGGGCTCGTCCGGGCTCGGGGTGCGTCACGAGGGCTCCTCGCGGGGCAGGGCGGCGCCGGTGAGGTGGTGCTGGATGACCGGGGCCAGGCGGCGGGTCAGCTCCTCGACGTCGGTGCTGGCCACCGGCTCCGCCTTGACGACGTAGCGCAGGATCATGCAGCCGATCAGCTGGGAGGCCGCCAGTTCGGCGCGGAGCCGGGCGTCGGCGCCCGGCAGCCCGTTGGCGACGCGCGGCATGAGCTGGTTGGTGACGAACTCGCGGAATATCCGGGCCGCGGTCTCGTTGGTCACCGCCGAGCGCACGATGGCGAGCAGGGGGCTGCGGGTCTCGGGGTTCTCCCAGACGCTGAGGAAGAGGCGGGTGAAGCGTTCGCCGAAGTCCTCGGTGTCGTGCGCCTCGGCCTGGGCGGCGGAGAGGCCGCGGGTGGCGGGCTCGGCGGCCATGGCGACGGCGGCGTAGAAGACGCGCTCCTTCGTGCCGAAGTAGTGGTGGACCAGGGCGGGGTCAACGTCGGCGCCGCGGGCGATGGCGCGGACGGAGGCGCGGTCGTAGCCGCGCTCGGCGAACTCGGCGCGCGCGGAGGCGAGGATGCGCTCCCGCGCGCCGGGCGCGCCGTCCTCGGCGGCGGCGCGCGGCGGACGTCCGCGTCGGCGCCTCCGCGCCGCCGGCCGCGCGGCGCCGCCGTTCTGTTCCGGCGTCTCCGGCGTCTCCGGCTCTTCCGGTGTGTCGGGGTGTGCCGGCTGTTCCGGCGGGTCTGGCTCTGCTGGCTCGGGGTGGTGGGAGGGCGCGTTCTCGCGCGCCTGAGGGCTCACCTGCGCTCCCGCCGGCCGGCGGCGAGCGGCTCGTGCCGAACGGCGTCGGCCGGCCCGTTCGGCCCTTCCGGAGCCCTCGGCTCGTCGGCGCCCTCGTGCTCGTCGGCGGGTCCGGCCTCGTCGGCGAGCCCGGTCTCGGCCACGGGCCCGGTCGGCTCCGGCTCGGGCGGCGGGACCGTGAGGTGACGGCGCGCGAAGGCCAGCGCCTCCGCCAGGTCCGCCTCCCGCGCCTCGCCCGACATCGCCCGCCGCGTGCTGACCTCGACGACCACGTGCCCCTCGTAGCCGGTGACGGCCAGGTGCTCCAGCAGCTGCGCGCAGGGCTGGGTGCCGCGCCCCGGCACCAGGTGCTCGTCCCGGCCCGAGCCGCGGCCGTCCCCGAGGTGCACGTGTCCGAGCCGGTCGCCCATGCGGCGGGCCATGGCCATCGCGTCGGTGCGCGCCGTCGCGGCGTGGGAGAGGTCGAGCGTGAAGTGCCGGTAGTCCTGGTGGGTGGGGTCCCAGCCGGGGGCGTACGCCTGCACCTCACGGTCGCGGTACCGCCAGGGGTACATGTTCTCGACGGCGAACCTGATGTCCGTCTCCTCCGCCATGCGGCGGATGCCGCCGACGAAGTCACGCGCGTAGGCGCGCTGCCAGCGGAACGGGGGGTGGACGACGACGGTGGTGGCCCCGAGCCGCTCGGCGGCCAGCCGCGCCTTCACCAGCTTCTGCCAGGGGTCGGTCGACCAGACCCGCTGGGTGATCAGCAGGCAGGGGGCGTGGACCGCCAGCACGGGGACGCCGTGCCGCTCGGCGAGCCGGTCGAGCGCGACGGTGTCCTGGCTCACCGGGTCCGTCCAGACCATCACCTCGACCCCGTCGTAGCCGAGCCGGCCGGCGATCTCGAACGCGGCCTCGGTGTCCTCGGGGTACACCGAGGCCGTGGAGAGCGCGACCTGGGCCCGCGGGGCGCGGGGGCGCTCCTGCTGGCGGCGGGGTGGTGGCTGGTGAGTCACGCAGCAAGCCTACGTGCCGCGGTTTTGACGGAGCTCCGTCAGCGGATCCAGGCACAGGGCTTGTCGCGGCCTGGCGCGGCTTGTCGGGTGCCGATATTCATCGTACGATGAATTACATGACAGACATCACCCAGCGTGAGCAGCCCGACGGGCCCGCCGTGCGGGCCACGGCCCTCGGCGTGGTGCGCGGCGGCAGGCAGGTTCTCGACGGGCTGGACTTCTCGGTGGCGCGCGGCAGCGTCACCGGCCTGCTCGGCCCCTCCGGCTGCGGAAAGACCACGCTGATGCGCGCCATCGTCGGTGCCCAGGCCCGGGTCAGCGGCACCCTGGAGGTGCTCGGCCGCCCGGCCGGCAGCGCCGAGCTGCGGCCCCGCATCGGATACGTGACGCAGAGCCCGTCCGTCTACGTCGACCTCACCGCCCGCCAGAACCTGGACTACTACGCGGCCGTCCTCGGCATCCCCCGTGCCCGGCGCACCCGCGCGGTCGCCGACGCCCTCGCCGACGTGGACCTCACGGAACACGCCGACGCGCTCGCCGCCCGGCTCTCCGGCGGCCAGCGCTCCCGCGTCTCCCTGGCCGTCGCGCTGCTCGGCACCCCCGAGCTGCTCGTGCTCGACGAGCCCACCGTCGGCCTCGACCCCGTGCTCCGCCGCGACCTGTGGCAGCTCTTCCACCGCATCGCCGCCGACCGCGGGGCCACGTTGCTGATCTCCTCCCACGTCATGGACGAGGCGGACCGCTGCGAGCGGCTGCTGCTGATGCGGGAGGGCCGCATCCTCGCCGACGACACCCCCGAGGCGCTGCGGCAGCTGGTCGGCGGCAGCGTGGAGGACGCCTTCCTCCACCTCGTCGACGTCGACGCCGCCCGGCAGGACCCGAGTGGCCGCGAGGGGCCGAGCGGTTCGAGGAGTGGTCGGAACGAGGACGCGAAGAAGGACACGGACACGGACACGGACACGGACACGGACACGGAAGGGGTCTCCCGGTCATGAGCCCGTCCCGCACCACCGCCACCGCCCGCCGCGTGCTGCGGCAGCTCGGCCACGACCGGCGCACCGTGGCGCTCCTCCTGCTGGTCCCGGTTCTCCTGCTGACCCTGCTGTTCTACGTCTTCGACTCCGACCGCGACGCCTTCGACTTCATCGGCTCCTCGCTCCTCGGGATCTTCCCGATGACGACGATGTTCCTGGTCACCTCGATCGCCACGCTCCGCGAGCGGACCCAGGGCACGCTGGAACGGCTGCTGGTGATGCCGCTGGGCAAGGCCGACCTGATCGGCGGCTACGCCCTGGCGTTCGGGCTTTTCGCGGTCCTCCAGGCGAGCCTCGCCACCGGCGTCGCGCTCTGGCTGCTGGACCTCGACATCGCCGGCTCGCCGTGGCTGCTGCTCGTCGTCGCGCTGCTCAACGCGCTGCTGGGCACGGCTCTCGGCCTCTTCGTCTCGGCCTTCGCCGCCTCGGAGTTCCAGGCGGTGCAGTTCCTGCCGGCCGTGATCTTCCCCCAGCTGCTGCTCTGCGGGCTGTTCGCGCCACGCGCCAGCATGCAGCCGGTCCTGGAGTACGCCTCCAACGTGCTGCCGATGTCGTACTCCGTGGACGGCATGAACGAGGTGCTGAACAACGCCGAGATCACGGGGGACTACGTCCGTGACGTGCTGGTCGTCGCCGGTGTCGCCCTCGCCGTGCTGGCCGTGGGCGCCGCCACCCTCCGCCGCCGCACGGCGTGAGGGGCGACCCGACCGCCCCGGCGGGCCCGCCCACCACGACCCGGCTCACGGGCCGGGCCGTGGCCCGTCTCTCAGCCTGCCCGGGGGTCCGGCCGGAACCCTGCCCGGGGGTCCGGCCGGAAGTCGGTCCGGGAGCCCGGCCGCGAGCCGGCGCCCGGCCCGGCCCCGCCGCTCAGGACCCGCCGTTGCGCATGCGGTCCAGCCGGCGCAGGATGACGCCCTCCCGCAGCGCCCAAGGGCAGATCTCCAACGTCTCCACACCGAACAGGTCCACCGCCGCCTCGGCCACCACCGCGCCCGCCAGCAACTGCCCGGCCCTGCCCTCGGAGACGCCCGGCAGCTCCTGCCGTTCGTGCTCGGGCATCTCCGCCAGCTTCTGGCTCCACACCCGCAGGTCGGCGCGGGTCAGGTCGCGCCGCACGTACAGCCCCTCCGCCGAACGGGCCGCCCCGGCGATCCTGGCGAGCTGCTTGAACGTCTTCGACGTCGCCACCACCCGGTCGGGTGTCCCGAACCGGGTGAAGTCCCCCACCACGCCGGCGATGCTGGAACGCACCATGCGGCGCAGCGCCCGCACGTCCCCCGAGGAGGGCGGGTCGCCGGGCAGGTGACTGGCCGTCAGCCGGCCGGCGCCCAGCGGGAGGGACGCCGCCGCGTCCGGGCTCTCGTCGATGCCGTAGGCGATCTCCAGCGAGCCGCCGCCGATGTCGAACAGCAGCAGCCGCCCGGCCGACCAGCCCAGCCACCGCCGGGCCGCGAGGAACGTCAGCCGCGCCTCCTCCTCGCCCGACAGCACGGTCAGCTCCACGCCCGTCTCGGACTTGACCCGCGACAGCACCGCGTCGGCGTTGGTCGAGTCCCGCACGGCCGAGGTCGCGAACGTCAGCAGGTCCGCCACGCCGTGGTCCTCCGCCACCTCCAGTGCCTCACGGACGGTCGCCACGAGGCGGTCGACGCCCTCGTCGTCGATCGCGCCGCTGTCGTCCAGCAGCTCCGCGAGCTTCAGCTGCGCCTTGTGCGAGTAGGCCGGCAGCGGGCGCGCCCCGGGGTGCGCGTCCACGACCAGCAGGTGGACCGTGTTGGAACCGACGTCCAGAACTCCCAGCCTCATGGGGGACCACGCTACTCCGCGCTCTACTCTTGCGGTGTGGCGAAGAAGACGAAGGGGACGAAGGTGGGCACACCGACTGCCGAGAGCGCCGAATCCGGCGCGCGGGCGACGTTCGACGGCGCTCGGCGCCGGGCGGACGGCGACGAGGTGGCGCTCGACTTTTCCCGGGCCTGGGTGGAGTTCCCCGACCCGGCCGACGCGGAGCAGGTGTTCCGCTGCGACGTGACCTGGCTCACCTCCCGCTGGCAGTGCGTCTTCGGCCGCGGCTGCCAGGGCATCGCGCCCGGCCGGAGCGCCGACGGCTGCTGCACCCTCGGGGCGCACTTCGCCGACGAGGACGACGAGCGACGGGTCGCCGGGCACGTCGCCCGGCTGACGCCCGAGCTCTGGCAGTTCCACGCCGAGGGGCACGGCGAGCAGGGCTGGGTCGAGGAGGTCGACGACTCCGACGTGGAGACGGACGAGGTCGACGAGAGCGACGAGAGCGACGAGAGCGACGCGGGCGAGTGGATCGTCGGGTTCGAGGAGGGCGAGGAGGAGTTCGAGGACGAGGGCGAGGAGGAGGAAGGGGAGGAGGACGAGGACGAGGACGGGCCCGCGCGGCGCACGCGGCTCATCGACGGCGCGTGCATCTTCCTCAACCGCCCCGGCTTCCCCGCCGGCGCCGGCTGCGCGCTCCACACCCTCGCCCTCCGCGAGGGCCGCGAGCCGCTGGAGACCAAGCCGGACGTCTGCTGGCAGCTGCCGGTGCGCCGCACCTTCGAGTGGGTCGAGCAGCCCGACGGTGAGCAGCGGCTGTACGTCACGATCGGCGAGTACGACCGCCGCGGCTGGGGCCCCGGCGGCCACGAGCTGCACTGGTGGTGCACGGGCGCGCCCAGCGCCCACGGTGCGGGTCAGCCGCTGTACCTCTCCTACCGGCCCGAGCTCGTCGAGCTGATGGGCAAGGACGGCTACGACGTGCTGGTCGACCTGTGTGAGCAGCGTCTCGCCGCCCAGCTCCCGCTGCTCGCCCCCCACCCGGCCGACCCCCGCCCCAGCCCGCGTGACCGGGACTGACCGGCCCCGCACCGGACGGACGAGCCCGTCGAACCCGCGCCGGCCCCGGTCGCGGCGCGCTGAGGCGGCGCTGAGGTTGCGCGCGGAGGTGGCGCGTCACGCGGCGGCCGTCCGTCGAGCCGGGTCCGACCGCGCCCCGAGGCCGGAGCGAGGCCGGCGCCGAAGGCTGGTAACGCGCCATCCTGTCTCGGATCGCGGTATCCCCGTCCCGTACGTCGGGCCGGGAGCGTAGCCTCGGTGCGAGTGAGCCGCGCCGAGACGGCAGCTGCCGTGCGGCGAGAGCACGAGAGGACGTAATCCATGGCGACACTGAGGTCCCGCACCGTTACACACGGCCGGAACATGGCGGGTGCCCGTGCCCTCCTGCGCGCGGCGGGCGTAGCGCGCGAGGACTTCGGCAAGCCGATCGTCGCCGTGGCCAACAGCTTCACCGAGTTCGTGCCGGGCCACACCCACCTCCAGCCCGTCGGCCGCATCGTCTCCGACGCGATCAAGGCCGCGGGCGGCGTGCCGCGCGAGTTCAACACGATCGCCGTGGACGACGGCATCGCCATGGGCCACGGCGGCATGCTGTACTCCCTCCCCTCCCGCGACCTGATCGCGGACTCGGTGGAGTACATGGTCGAGGCGCACTGCGCCGACGCCCTGGTCTGCATCTCCAACTGCGACAAGATCACGCCGGGCATGCTGATGGCGGCCCTCCGCCTCAACATCCCCACCGTCTTCGTCTCCGGCGGGCCGATGGAGGCGGGCAAGACCACCCTCGTCGACGGCCGGGTCCGCTCCAACCTCGACCTGATCAGCGCCATCGCCGAGTCGGCCTCGCCGACCACCTCCGACGAGGACCTCCAGCGCATCGAGGAGGCCGCCTGTCCCACCTGCGGCTCCTGCTCCGGCATGTTCACCGCCAACTCGATGAACTGCCTGGTCGAGGCCCTCGGCCTCGCGCTGCCGGGCAACGGCTCCGTGCTGGCCACCCACACGGCCCGCCGCGAGCTGTACGAGGCCGCGGGCCGCACGGTCGTGGAGATCACCCACCGCCGGTACGAGCAGGACGACGAGACGGTGCTGCCCCGCGCCGTCGCCTCCCGCGCCGCGTTCGAGAACGCGATGGCCCTCGACGTCGCCATGGGCGGCTCGACGAACACCGTGCTCCACCTGCTGGCCGCCGTGCACGAGGCCGGGCTCGACTTCGGGCTGGGCGACATCGACGCGATCTCGCGCCGCGTGCCCTGCATCTGCAAGGTCGCCCCCAACGGCAGCTACCACATGGAGGACGTGCACCGCGCCGGCGGTATCCCCGCCATCCTCGGCGAGCTGTACCGCGCCGGGCTGCTCAACGAGGACGTCCACTCCGTCCACAGCTCCTCGCTCGCCGACTGGCTCAAGACCTGGGACATCCGGGGCGGCTCGCCCTCGGCCGAGGCGGTCGAGCTGTTCCACGCCGCGCCCGGCTGCGTCCGTTCCGCCAGCGCGTTCTCCCAGTCCGAGCGCTGGGAGTCCCTCGACACCGACGCCGCCGAGGGCTGCATCCACGACGTCGCCCACGCCCACACCCCCGACGGTGGCCTGGCCGTGCTCCACGGCAACCTCGCCGAGGACGGCTGCGTCGTGAAGACCGCCGGCGTGGACCCGTCGATCTTCACCTTCGAGGGTCCGGCCGTCGTCGTGGAGTCGCAGGAGGAGGCCGTCGAGGCGATCCTCGGGAAGCGCGTCAGGGAGGGCGACGTCGTCGTCATCCGGTACGAGGGCCCCAAGGGCGGCCCCGGCATGCAGGAGATGCTCTACCCGACGTCGTTCCTGAAGGGCCTCGGCCTGGGCGCCAAGTGCGCCCTCGTCACCGACGGGCGCTTCTCCGGCGGCACCTCCGGCCTGTCCATCGGCCACGTCTCGCCCGAGGCGGCGGCCGGCGGCACGATCGCGCTGGTGCGCGACGGCGACCTGATCCGCGTCGACATCCCGAGCCGGAGCATCGAGCTGAAGGTCTCCGAGGAGGAGCTCGCCGCCCGGCGGGCCGCGCTCGGCGGACGGTACGCGCCCGTGGCGCGCGACCGGAAGGTGTCGCTGGCACTGCGCGCGTACGCCGCGATGGCCACCAGCGCCGACAAGGGCGCGGTCCGCGACGTCACCAAGCTCGACGGCTGAGCGGGCCCGGCGTCCGCGTCCGCTCGTCCAACCTCCGCTCGTCGCTCCTCCACCCGGTCCGCTCCTCGCGGGCGATGACTTCCGTGGCTCCGCCCGGTCTGTCCTGTGGAGGACAACCGAGAGGAGTCGGGATGCGTGGCGAGTCGGTGCCTGACGGCCCGAGGCGGAAGGTGTTCGCGTTCCTGTTCTGCTCCCTCGACGGGTACCACGAGGGAGCGGACGGGGAGCTGGACTTCGGCGTGTACGACGAGGAGTTCTTCGACTGGAACCTGCGGCAGACCCGCGAGGTGGGCGCCCTGCTGCTGGGCCGGCGCACCCACGAGCACTTCGCCGAGGTCTGGCCCACGCCGGAGGCGGCCGAGCGGCTGCCCGAGGTCGCGGCCTTCATGAACGCCGTGCCCAAGACCGTCGTGACGCGGAGCGGACGCGTCACCCCCTGGGAGAACACCCGCGTCACCGACGGTGCCGACCTCGGCGCCGAGGTCGCCCGGCTGCGGGCGGAGTCCAGCGGTGACGTCGCGGTCTTCGGGAGCTCGGGACTGACCGTGACGCTGCTGGAGCAGGGGCTCGTGGACGAGCTGCGGGTCCTGCTGTACCCGGTGCTGCTGGGCCGGGGCCGGAGCCTGCTCGCCGGGCTGAGGGAGCGCGTCCCCCTCGCGGCCGGGGCGGTCACGGTGTTCCGCTCGGGCAACGTGCTGCTGCGGTACCACCCGCGTCCCTGAGGGCTGTCCCGCGATCCCTGGCGGGACAGCCCTCAGCGGGGCGCGGTGTCGGCCAGCGGCGCCGCGTAGAGGGTGTTCCCCAGCGTCGTCACGTACGCGACCTCGTCCGTGATCACCGGTGCGGGGGCCCAGGCGTCGCTGCCCAGCCCCGGCGTGCCCCGGTGGGGCTCGCCGGTGTCGAGGACCGCGCCGTCGGCGACGTCCACCGCGTACAGCCGGCCGTCGCCGTCGCTCAGGTACAGCCGGCCGTCGGCGACGGCGGGCGCCGAGGCGGCGCTGGCTCCCGTCTCGCCGGTCCAGAGCACCTCGGCGGCGGCGGCGTCGACGGCCGTGACCCCGCCGCCCATGTCCGCGACGTAGACCACGCCGTCCTCGGCCACGCCACGGGGCTCGGCCGGGGCCGGCAGGTCGGTCCACGTCCACGCGCTGGTGGCGAGGTCCAGCCGCAGCACGGCCGTGACCACCGGCAGGTCGGCGTCGTGCACCAGGAAGTACGCGGCCTCCCCGTCCATGCCGACGGGCTCCAGCAGGCTGCGCACCTCGGGCGGCGGGCTGGCCGGCAGTGACCACAGCTCGCGGCCGCTCGCGTCGAGCAGCATCAGCTGCGGGTCGGCGCCGGTGGCGCCGTCGCGGCTCTCCACCAGCACCTGGGAGCCGTTGCCCAGGGTCGCCGTGACGTACCGGCCGGGGGCCTCCCAGGTCCCCACGGCGTCGGGGGAGCGCCGGTCGTAGAAGCGGAGCGTGCTGTCGCCGTTCTGGACGACGAGGGCGTCGCGCGCGGTGAGCATGGTGCCCATCAGCTCGGGCACGTCGACCTCCCACAGCTCGCCGCCGTCCTCGTCCAGCGCGAGGACGCCCTTCTCGGAGACGGTGAAGATGGTCCCCGCCTCGTCCTGGACGGCGGTCGGGCCGCCGGCCGCCGTGCGAGGCCCGTGGTGGCGCCACAGCTCCTGTCCGGTGGCCGCGTCGAGCAGCACCGTGAGCTCGCCGCCGGAGAAGCACAGCAGGTTCGCGTCGGTCGCCGTCCGGCAGCCGAATCCGGAGGTGGGGGCGTCCAGCACGCCCAGCTGTTGCAACGGCAGCTCCCAGGGGCGGAACGCGGCGGGCTCGGGCCGGCCGTCGCCCCCGCCCGTGCCGCCCGCGTCGCCCGTGCCTCCCGCGTCGCCCCCGCCGCCCTGGCCGCTCGTGTCGCCCTGGCCGCCGGTGGTCTCGGAGGAGGCGGTGGCGAGCCACACACCGAAGCCCGTCGCCGCGAGCACCGCCGTGACGGCCGCCAGGGCCGCCGCCCCCCGCCAGCCGCCCCGCCGCCGCCGCGCGGCGACGGCCGCCGAGCCGGCCGCCGGACCGACCGGCTGCCCGAGCGACTGGCCGCCCGGCTCCCGGGCCGCTCCCTCGACCGGGACCGGCGGCGCGGCGGGCGACACGGCGGGGGGCGCGGCCGGCGACACGGCCGGCCCCCGGAGCCGAGGCACCTCCTCCGTCGGCACCCGCGCGTCCGCCCACGCAGCCATCCGCAGCACCGCCGCCACGTCCGGCCGCCGATCGGGATCCTTCGCCAGACACAGCGTCACCAGCTCGCGCAACGCCTCCGGCAGCCCCACCAGGTGAGGCTCCTCGTGCACCACCCGGTACGCGACCGCCAACGGGTCCCCGCCCGGCGACTCCCCCTGCTCGAACGGGCTCTGCCCCGTCGCCGCGAACGCCACCACCGCGCCCAGCGCGAACACGTCCGCCGGCTCCTCCACCGCCCGCGTGCCCGTCAGCTGCTCCGGCGCCATGAACGGCGGCGAGCCCAGCACCGCCCCGCTCTCCGTCAGCCGGCGCGAGGCCGTCAGCGCCCGCGAGATGCCGAAGTCGATGACCCGCACGCCGTCCTCGGCCAGCAGCACGTTCCCCGGCTTGAGGTCGCGGTGGACCAGGCCGCAGCGGTGGATGTCCTGCAACGCCTCGGCCAGCTGCGCGCCCACCCGCGCCGCCTCCCGCGCGCCCAGCGGCCCGTCGCGCTCCACCCGGTCGGCCAGCGAGCCGCCCGGCACGTAGAGCGTGGCCAGCCACGGCGGGTCGCCCTCGGGGTCGGCGTCCACCACCGGCGCCGTGAACGCCCCGCTGACCCGCCGCGCCGCCGCCACCTCCAGCCGGAAGCGGTCACGGAAGCCGGGGTCCTCGGCGTACTCGCGGCGGATCGCCTTCACCGCCACCTGCCGCCCGGCGACCGTTCGCGCGAGGTACACCACGCCCATGCCGCCCGCGCCGAGGCGCCGCTCGACCACGTATGGTCCGAGCCGCTCGGGCGTGCTGTGTCCCTCAGCCACGACGTCTCCCCCGGATTCCCCCGGTTTGCCCAGTCACCGGGGACAGGGTACTGGTGAGCCGGCGGCGGGCCGCAATAATCGTCCCTATGCCCACACCATCCCCCATACCGCATGGCTCGTCCGACGCTCCCGACGTCCCCCGCCCGGCGCCCATCCGCTTCTTCGGCACGTGCTGGGTCGACCACTCCCGTGGCTACGCCCCGCGCCGTGTCCTTCTCGGCGCGGCGGCGCTGCTGTTGGCAGCCGCCGGCGGCCTCGTGCTGTGGCTGGTCGTGGCCGGTGTGGGCGCCGTGTGGCTGCGGGTGCTGGTGGGGTTGGCGCTCGCGCTCAGCACCGCGATGGCCTTCACCAGGACCTGGGGCGAGTACACCGAGTGGACGGACGAGGAGGGCGCGGCCCGAGCCCCGGGCGAGCCGTCGTTCCGCAGCATCAAGATCGTGGGCTTCGTCGGCCTGTTGCTCGCGTACGGGCTGCGCAGCACGGTGGAGGCACCGGGGGAGCGGGCGCGCCGCGCCGCCTACGAGGCGGCCGTCGAACGGCACCACCGCACGATCGCGAAGCGCTCGGGCAACCCGGCCCGCCGCCGCACCGACCGGCGTCGGCGCTGACGCGGCCGGCGCGCCGGACCGTCCCCGAGCCGCTCGGGGCACCGCCCCTGGCCGGTCCCTGAGCCCGACCCTGAACTCACCCCGACAGGTGTCAGCTTGCATTGACAGGTGGGGGGGTCGCTGCGACGCTCGAACGTGTCGGGGACGCCCGGGAGAACGCCATGGACAACGTCACGACCGACGTCACGGATGACGGAGGGACGCTTCGTTTGCACGGCGACGAACTGCTGAAGGTGCTTGCCGCTCTCGGCAATCCCCACCGGATGCGCATCATCGCCGCGCTCGCCACCGAGCGGAACTACGTCAGCAGGCTGGCCCGCGAGATCGGCATGAGCCGCCCCCTGCTCCACATGCACCTGCAACGACTGGAGGCGGCGGGACTGGTCGTCGGGACGCTGGAGCTGTCGGAGGACGGGAAGGCCATGAAGTTCTTCGAGGTGACCCCCTTCGTCTACGAACTGACCCCGGCCTCCGTCGCCGAGGCCGCCAGGTCGCTGAGCACGGAGAACGAGGCGGAGAAAGAGGAAGCAACGTGAACGACACGACGGTCACGCAGGCGCAGGACTGGGCCGGCGTCGCGGCGGCGGGATTCGGCACGGCCGGGATGTTCACGCTGCTCATCGTCATCGTCTGGCAGGTCGCCGCGACGTGGCGCGCCCGCATGCTGGCGGCCCGCGAGGAGGAGTACCGCAGGCTGGCCACCAAGTACGCCGAACTGCTGGAGGACAACACCGAGATCCTCCGGCGTTACACCGACGAGCTGTCCGAGACCCGGAAGTCGGTCAGCTCGATGGAACGCATGATGCGGGAACTCGACTGACGCCACCCGCCCGGCGTCGACCGCACCGACCGCACCGCAGCACCGACCGCACTACCGCACTGACCTGACCGAACCGCCGCACTGACCGATCCGACCGGTCCGACCGACGCGACCAGGTCGCGAGGAGGAACTCCCATGCCCAGGCTGGGCAGGCTCGTCCGCCGTCTGCTTCCCACCCGTTCCACCCGTCCCGCCGCTCCCGAACGGCCCGAACGGCCCGTCCGTCCCGGCCGGCCCTCCCGCCCGCTGCTGCCGCGCCCGCGCGGCGAGTACGCCAACGACGGCTTCCCCGTCGAGCACCCCCGCGCGATCAAGCGGTCCGAGCGCGACGGCTGAGACCTCCGGGCGCCGCGCCGAGCGGCCCCACCCGCGCCGAGCGGCCCCGCCCGCGTCGCGGACACTCCGGCGGCGCGCGCCGCCCGGTGCGAGGATGTGGACCATGACGTCCACGACACGCAGAATCGCCGTCATCGGCACCGGCAAGATGGGCGAGGCGCTGCTCGGCGGCATGCTCCGCGCCGGCCGCCCGCCCGCGACCCTGCTGGCCACCGCGCGCCGCGAGGAACGCGCCGCGGAGCTGCGCGCCCGACACGGCGTGGAGGTCGTCAGCAACACCGAGGCCGCGAAGGTCGCCGACACCCTCATCCTCGCCGTCAAGCCGCGCGACGTGCCCGCCCTGGTCGACGAACTCGCGCCGCACACCCCCGCCGACCGGCTGCTGATCTCCTGCGCCGCCGGCATCCCCACCGCCGCGATCGAGGAACGCCTCACCCCCGGCACCCCGGTCGTGCGGGTCATGCCCAACACCCCCGCCCTCGTCGACGAGGGCATGTCCGTCATCTCGGGCGGCAGCCACGCCACGGAGGAGCACCTGGCGCACGCCGAGGAGATCTTCGACGGCGTCGGCAGGACCCAGCGGCTCCCCGAGTACCAGCAGGACGCGGCCACCGCCCTGTCCGGCTCGGGCCCCGCGTACTTCTTCTACCTCGTCGAGGCCATGACGGACGCCGGGATCCTGCTCGGCCTGCCCCGCGACCAGGCCCACGACCTCGTCGTGCAGGCGGCGGTCGGCGCCGCCGTGATGATGCGCGACACCGGCGAGCACCCGGTGAAGCTGCGGGAGGCCGTCACCTCCCCCGGCGGCACGACGATCTCCGCGATCAGGGAGCTGGAGGACCACAAGGTCCGCGCCGCGTTCATCGCCGCGTTGGAAGCGGCGCGCGACCGCAGCCGCGAACTCGGCGCGGGTGGCTGAGACCTCGTCCCAGCCACCCGCGCCCGGTGCCGCTCGGTGCCCTTCCCGTACCGCTCGTTGCCGTTGCCGTTGCCGTTGCCGTACCGCCGGTGCTGCCCCGCGTCGTCCCGCGACGCGCGGCGGCACCCGCCTCACTCCGTCGCGATCGCCGCCAGCACGTTCATGCGGCCCGCGCGGAACGCCGGGACCAGCGCGGCCACCAGGCCGACCACCGCCGAGCCGACGAAGACGACCGCGATCGTCGACCACGGCACCTCGAGGACCCCGAAGCCCGACTCCGCCAGCACCCGCTGGCTCGTCGTACCCCACGCCAGGCCCAGCCCCAGGCCGAGGACCGCGCCGAAGAGCGCGATGACCACCGACTCCAGCCGCACCATCCGCCGCAGCTGCCGCCGCGACAGCCCCACGGCCCGCATCAGGCCGATCTCCCGGGTCCGCTCGATGACCGACAGGGCGAGGGTGTTCACAACGCCGAGGATCGCGACGATGATCGCCAGCGCCAGCAGCCCGTAGACGATGTTCAGCATGGCGCTGATCTCGTCCTCCAGCAGCTGCTTGTACGCCTGCTGGTCGCGCGCCTCGAACTGCGGGAACGGCTCCAGCGCCTGCCGCAGCGCCTCGTAGACCGCCGCCTGCCGGCCCTCCTCGGCCTGCGCGAAGAGCAGCATCGTCGGCGGGATCTGGTCGGCCGGCAGGTGGGCGCGGGCCGTCGCGGTGCTGGTGTACATCGCGCCCTGGTCGAAGAGGGTGTTCTCCGAGGTGATGGCGCCGAGCGTCAGCGTCGCCCGCTCGCCGCCCACGAAGCGGGCCCGGATCTCGTCGCCGACGGCCAGCCCGTGGTCCTCGGCGAAGGACTCGCTCACCGAGATGTGGTCCTGCTCGTACGCCGCCGCCCGCTCGCCCGCGACGATCGGGGTCCGCAGGTCCCGCGCGTACGTCGGGTCGGCCGCGATGACCTCCTGGTGGGAGCTCCCGCCACCCGGCAGGTCCAGCTCGACGTTCACGATCCGGTACTCGGTGACGTGCGCGACGCCCGGGGTGTCCCGGACCGCCGCCACCGCCTCCGGGGTCATCAGCCCGTCGCCCGTCGACTCGATGATGAAGTCCGCGCCGACGGAGCGGTCGAGCTGGTCGTCGGCCGACGCCAGCATGGAGGAGGCCACCACCGACAGGCCCGCCACCAGCGCCAGCCCGATCATCAGCGCCACCGCCGTGGCGCCGGTGCGGCGCGGGTTGCGGATCGCGTTGCGCCCGGCCATCCGGCCGACCGGGCCGAAGACCCGCAGCACCACCGCGTTCAGCACCCGCACCAGCAGCGCCGCCGCCAGCGGGGCGACGACCACGACGCCCAGCAACGTCAGCAGGATGCCGAGCCCCAGGTACGGGGCGCCGTCGCCCGCCGAGTCGGCCGAGGCGGCGGCCAGCAGCGTGGCCGCGCCCGCACCCGTCAGCAGCAGGCCGAGCGCCGCCCGCACCCGTCCCGGGCGGCCGTCGCCCGCCGGGCTGCCGGCCTCGCGCAGCGCCGCCATCGGCGAGACCCGGCCGGCGCGCCGCGCCGGCAGCCACGCCGCGAAGAGCGTCGCCGCGACGCCGACGACCAGGCCCGTCACGGGCGTGGTGGCGTTGACGGTCAGCTGGGAGGTGTCGAGGTTGACGCCGGCCGACTCCAGCAACGTCATCAGGCCGACGGCCAGGCCGACGCCGGCGGCGATGCCCACCGCCGAGCCGACGACACCCAGCAGCAGCGCCTCGGTCAGCACCGAGCGGCCGGTCTGCCGGCGGCTCGCGCCGATGGCGCGCATGAGGCCGATCTCGCGGGTGCGCTGGGCCACCAGCATGGAGAAGGTGTTGACGATGAGGAAGATCCCGACGAGCACCGCGATGCCGGCGAAGCCGAGCATGGCGTAGCGGATCACGCTGAGGAAGCCGACCTCCTCGTTCATCTCCTGCGCGCTCTGCTCCCGCGTCAGCACCTCGAAGCCGCCGCCGACGTCCCCGCCGACGTCCGCGTCGGCGAGCGCGGCGGTCACCCGCCGCGCCAGCTCGGCGTCGCCGACGCCGTCGGCCGCCTCCAGGTGCACCTCGCTGACGACGTCCGGCGAGCCCAGGAGCTGGCCGCGGGCGGCGTCGGGCGCCATCATCAGGTACGCGGCGCCCGGGTTGGTGCCGTCGAACGCGGCGAGGCCGGTGAGCGTGACCGGGAACGTGCCCGCGGAGGTGGTGACCTCCAGCTCGTCGCCGACGGCGTAGCCGCTGCGCTCGGCGGAGTCGGCGTCGAGCAGCGCCTCGCCCGGACCGCTGGGCTCGCTGCCCTCGGCCAGCTCCATCGTGCGCTGCGCGACCGGGCCCCACTCGGTGCCGATCGTCGGGCCCTGCGCCTCGATGACGTCGCCGCCGTCCGCGCCGGCGACCGTGACGCCCGTGAGGGACGCGACGCCGTGCGCGGCGGCCACGCCGTCCACCTCGGCCAGCCGGTCGGCCACCGCGGCCGGCAGGGTGGCGGGCACGCCCGTGTCGTTGGCGTGCTCCGGCGTGTCGCGCGAGACGGTCACGTCGGAGCTGGTGGTGGAGAAGAACCTGTCGAAGGTGGCGTTCAGGGTGTCGGAGAAGACGAGGGTGCCGCAGACGAACGCCACCGACAGCACGATCGCGACCCCGGACAGCAGCATCCGGGCCTTGTGGGAGAAGAAGCTCCGCAGGGAGGTCTTGAGGACGGTCACGACACCCGCCCCCGCGCGTCGAAGCGGCGCATCCGGTCCAGGACCAGCTCCGCCGTGGGGGAGTGCATGTCGTCGACGATGCGGCCGTCGGCGAGGAAGACGATGCGGTCGGCGTAGGCCGCGGCCACCGGGTCGTGGGTGACCATCACGATGGTCTGCCCCAGCTCGTCGACGCTGCGCCGCAGGAAGCCCAGCACCTCCGCGCCCGCCCGCGAGTCCAGGTTCCCCGTCGGCTCGTCACCGAAGATGATGTCCGGCCGCGCCGCCAGCGCCCGCGCCACCGCCACCCGCTGCTGCTGCCCACCCGACAGCTCCGCCGGACGGTGCCCCAACCGCTCCCGCAACCCCACCGTGTCGATCACCCGCGCCAACCACTCCGCGTCCGGCTTCCGACCCGCGATGTCCATCGGCAGCGTGATGTTCTCCCGCGCGTTCAACGTCGGCAACAGGTTGAACGCCTGAAAGATGAACCCCACGTGATCCCGACGCAACCGCGTCAGCTTCTTGTCCTTCAACCCCGTGATCTCCGTCCCCCCGATCCAGATCCGACCCGAGGACACCGTGTCCAACCCCGCCAGACAGTGCATCAACGTGGACTTCCCCGACCCCGAAGGCCCCATGATCGCGGTGAACGCCCCCCGCGCGACGTCAAGAC
Organism: Streptomyces sp. 4N509B; assembly: GCF_052245655.1. NCBI lineage: Bacteria > Bacillati > Actinomycetota > Actinomycetes > Kitasatosporales > Streptomycetaceae > Streptomyces > Streptomyces sp. 4N509B. Next base: position 197,314 of record NZ_JBQQBZ010000002.1, on the reverse strand, counting down.
TCACCCCGTCCAACGCCATCACCCGCGCCTCACCCACGCCATACGCCTTCACCACACCCTCGGCGCGGGCCGCGACCGTGGCCGCGACGCGTGGGGGAACGGGGGGGACCGGTATTGCCGACATCGCCGTAGCCACGGCACTCTCCTTGCCTGTCACCTGTCGATTCGGAGCGTTGTCCGTACACAGGCAACGGTGCCGCTCGGAGGGGCCCACCCACGATGGTGCGTGTCTCCCTCTTCACCCTGGGGATTACCCCACCCCCACACCCCCGCCAGCCCCCGCACCCTCGGCGTCGGCCGTCTCGGTCGTGTCAGCCGTGTCGGCCCCCTCCCGGGCCGTGGCGTCCGGCCGGGCGCCCGCGGCGTACATCTCGGCGATGACGGCCTCGATGTCCGGTTCGCGCAGGGACAGGTCGACCAGCGGGTACCGCTCGGCGACGCGGGCGACCAGGGGAGCCGCGCTGGCCGTGGACGGGAAGGACAGCCACTGGCGTGGGCCCTCCACCCGCACCGTGCGGGCGCCCTCGACCGTGATCGGCGGCAGCTCCCGCTCCAGGTCCACCACCAGCATCCGCTCGCTCTTCCCCACCTCGTGGAGCCCCGCGAGCGGCCCGTCGTACATCAGCCGGCCGTGGTCGATCACCATTACCCGTGAGCACAGCTGCTCGATGTCCGTCAGGTCGTGGGTGGTCAGCAGCACCGTGGTGGCGCGTTCGGCGTTGAGGTCGCGCAGGAACTCCCGCACCTTCGCCTTGCTGACGACGTCGAGGCCGATCGTCGGCTCGTCGAGGTAGAGCACCTCGGGGTCGTGCAGCAGGGCGGCGGCGATGTCGCCGCGCATCCGTTGGCCGAGCGACAGCTGCCGCACCGGCACCTCCAGCAGCGGCCCCAGCTCCAGCAGTTCCACGCAGCGGGCGAGGTTCTCGCGGAAGCGGGCCTCGGGCACCCGGTACATGCGGCGCACCAGGGCGTAGGAGTCGCGCAGCGGCAGGTCCCACCAGAGGGTGGTGCGCTGTCCGAAGACGACGCCGATGCGGTGCGCGAGGCGGGTCCGTTCCCGGGACGGGTCGATGCCGGCGATCCGCAGCCGGCCGGCGCTGGGGGTGAGGATGCCCGTCAGCATCTTGATCGTCGTGGACTTGCCGGCGCCGTTCGGCCCGATGTACCCGACCATGGCGCCGCGTTCGACGTGGAAGCTGATGCCGTCGACGGCGCGGACGTCGCGCCGTTCGCGTCGCAGCCTGCCGGCCTTGACCCGTACGCGGAAGACCTTCTCCAGGTCCTCCACCTCGATGAGGTTCTCCGTCACTCCCGCTCCCTGGCCTCTCGTTTCCTGGCTCCTCGGCTCCCTGGCTCCCCGGCTCCCTGGCTTCCTAGCTCCCCGTGCTGCGGTAGCCGCGCACCCCGGCCCGCCACGCGAGCGCGGCGATCCCGCACAGCGCCGCCGCCACCAGGGGGGAGGCGAACGCCGTCCATCCCGGCAGCCCCAGCGGGTCCTCGCGCCCGAGGATCCACAGCGCCGGGAGCCAGTTGACGAAGGCGAGCGGGACGACGAAGGTCACGCCCTGCACCAGCTCGCGCGAGAAGACCGTGGGCGGGTACTTCAGCAGCGCGTTCCCGCCGTAGGTGAAGGAGTTCTGCACCTCGGCGGCGTCCTGCGCCGCGAACTGGAACGCGCCGCCCAGCGCCCAGATCGCCCCGAAGATCGCCGCCCCGCTGACCACCATCACCGGCAGCCACGCCACCTTCGCCACCGTCCACTCCACGCCCTCGACCTGCGTCAGCGCCCAGGCGAGCACCGCGATCCCCTGCGCGATGCGGCCGACGCGTCGCAGCGCGAAGCGGTCGGCGGCGACCTGGACGAACACCGGCACGGGGCGCACCAGTTGGGCGTCGAGCGTGCCGTCGCGGATCCGCGCGCCGAGCGCGTCGATGTTGCCGAGCAGGAGGTCGGCGAGGCCGAGGGAGGTGGAGGCCGTGCCGTACAGCAGGGCCACCTCGCCGACGGTGAAGCCGCCGAGCGAGTCGACCTGCGAGAACATGATGAGGACCGCCGCGAAGTCGAGGGCGCTGGTGAGCGCGTTGCTGACGGCGGCCAGCGCGAAGGAGGTGCGGTACGTCATCGTCGACCGCACCCACATGCCCACGATCAGGACGTACGCGCGCAGCCCGTGCGCGAGCTCGCCCAGCCGTTCGGCTGTCCGTCCCCCAGCCCGTTCGCCCGCCCGTCCACCGGCCCGTTCGTCCAGCCGTTCACCCACCCTGCACAACCACCTTCCGCGTCGCCGCCGCCTGGAGGGCCCGCCCGGCGGCCAGCAGCACCAGCGCCCACGCGGCCTGGAACGCCAGCGCCCCGGCCACCCCGACCGGCCCGGCGTGCCGCCCCAGCAGCACGTCCGCCGGCACCTGGAGGATCGACGCCCACGGCAGCAGCCGCACGACCTCGCCGAACGCCCCGGGGAAGAGGGTGAGCGGCACGAGCATCCCGGAGCCGAACATCGACAGCAGGGCGGAGATCATGTTGACGCCCGAGGCGTCGATCAGCCAGAAGGCGGCGAGCGCGACCATGTAGCGCAGGGCGAAGCTCACGACCACCGCGAGCGTCACCGAGGCGAGGAACGCGAGCCACACGAGCGGATGGCGCGGCAGCGCCAGGTCGAAGGCGAGGGCCCCGACCGTGAGCGGCACGATCCCGCGCCCCAGCAGGTGGAACGCCGCCCGGCCCAGGTCGGAGGCGAGGTACCAGAGCTGGAGGTCGACGGGGCGGTAGAGGTCGATCGCGATGTCGCCGTTGTGGATGCGCTCCTGCATCTCGTGGTTGAAGCCGGTGCTGAAGACCGCGACGCACGCGATCAGCGCCTGCGTGGTCCAGACGAACGTCAGCGCCTGCGCCTCGTCGTAGCCGCCGAGGTGGGGGCGGGTCTCCCACAGGGCGATGAAGGCGTAGGCCACGATGAATCCGAAGACCGTGTTGGTGAAGACGCCGGCGGCCGTGGACATCCGGTAGGTCGCGTAGCGGCGGAAGCTGCTGGTTGACACGGCGCTGTACACAAGCAAGCGACCCTAGTTCGGCGCGACGGACGGATGCCACCCAGTTTCCCGGCGTTTCCCCGGCGGGTTTCCGGGTGTGATTCCCGGTGCGTTTCCCGGCGGCGATTTACGGGATGGCCGCGCGACTGTCAGCATCGATCCCATGGCATACAAGCTCGTGCAGGCCCGCCGCCAGGACTGGCACCGGCTCAGGGAGCTTCGGCTGGCCGCGCTGCGCGACCCGATAGCCCCGCTGGCGTTCTTCGAGAGCTACGGCGACGCGTTGGCGCTCACCCGCCACGACTGGGAGCTGCGGGCGTCGGGGGAGCGGGAGGGCACCGTCACCTTCGCGGGGGAGACCGAGGACGGCCGGTGGGCGGGGATGCTGTCGGCGTTCACCACGAGCGTCTGCGCGCGGGTCGTCAGCGTCTACGTGCTGCCCGAGCACCGGGGCACGGGTCTGGCGGCCGAGCTGATGGACACGGTGATCGCCTGGGCGGGCGGCCTTGAGGTGCGGCTCAACTGCCACCAGCACAACGCGCGGGCCGCCCGCTTCTACACGAGGCTCGGCTTCCGCCCGACCGGCGGCACCGACCGTGTCCCGAACAATCCCTCGCTCTGGAGCTTCGAACTCGCCCTCCGGCCGGAGTAGGTCCAAGAACGCCCGGGGAACGTGGAGGGCGGGTGCCCCGTCTCATCGGAGACCTCGGCCCGCGAGGGCGGGCCGAGGCGAGCGGAGAGGCGAGAGGGGCATGACATGCGCGGGTGGGTGAGAGCGGCGGTCGCCGCGTCGGCGGCGGCGGTCCTGCTGGCGGGATGCGGCGAGGTCGGCGCGGAGGAGCCGCGGGGCTGGGAGGCGGAGGTGCCCGAGGCGGCGCTCGAGGAACGGGCCGCGCGGGTGGCGGAGGCGTGGCCGGAGCCGGTGCCCGCGATCGGGGAGTTCACCGACCTGCTGCCGCTGGAGGGGGTGCGGCGCGCCGCCGCCGGGGACCGGAGCGTCACCGTGGACGTCGGGCACTCCGCGTGTGTGATGGAGGACTTCGGCGCGCTGGTGCACGAGACGGAGGACCTGGTGCTCGTGTCGGGCTGGGGGGTGGCCCACCCGGGCGTGAGCTGCACCGCCGAGCTGCTGGTCGACCCGGTGCGGGTGGAGCTGGACGAGGAGCTGGGCGACCGGACGCTGGTGGACGCGGTCACGGGGGAGGAACTGGACCTGCCGGGGCGTTAGGGCTGCCGGGCGGGAGGCCGTGACGGGCGTCGGGCCCGCGCGCCAGGCGCGGACGGGTCACCCCGGCTGGCGGTCGGCGTCGGAAGGGGCGGTCAGGGGAGCAGAGGCGTCGGCTCGGCGCCGGGCCCTCGCGGCTCGGCGCCGGCCGGAAGGCCGACGAGGCGGGCGCTCTCGCGCCACAGGCGTTCCACCCGGTGCGGGTCGGTGGTGTGCGGCGCGGTCTCGACGGCCCGGCGCTTGACGAAGAACGTGCCCGTCACGCCCTCGACCTCCTCGGACGTCGCCAGCCACACGGGGGTGTCCGCGCCGGCGTCCGTGCCCGCCGCGAAGAGGTCGCAGAGGGAGCCGAACACCTTCAGCGCGCCGCGACCGTGCCGGTTGAGGCGTCCGCCGCTGATGATGCCCGGGTGGGCGCCGTTGACGGTCGTGCCCGTGCCGGCGAGCCGGGATGCCAGCGCGTACACGAACATCGCGTTCATGTTCTTGGTGCGCGCGTAGGCGACGAACGGGCGGAAGCTGGGTGGAAAGCCGAGTCCGCGTCCGTCCTCCACGTTGAGGTCGTCCAGGTCGACGGGGACGCGGGCGAGGCCGCGAGGCGAGGCACCGACGACGACGAGGCGGCGCGGCCTGGCCGTCGGGTGGTCCGCGAGGCGGCGCAGCAGCAGGTAGGGGGCGAGGTGGTTGGTCACGAGCGAGCGGTGGAACCCGTCGGGCGTGCGGTCGTCGAGCGGAGCGATGACCGCGGCGTTGCTCACCACGATCGACGGAGCGCGCTCGGCGAGCCGGTCGGCGAGGGAACGGACCTCGGCGAGGTTCGCGAGGTCGACCGGCTCGGTCTCCAACTCGGCTCCTGGCACGGCGTCGCGGATGCGCCCCCGCGCCTGCTCCAGCCGGGTGCGGTCGCGGGCGACGAGCACGACCGCCGCGCCGGTGCGGGCGAGACCGGCCGCGATCTGCTCCCCGATTCCGCCGCTGGCGCCCGTGACGACGGCGAGTTCGCTCATCGGACGGCTCCTCCCTCGGCGGGGTGACGCGCGCCGTCCGCGACGGTGGGCGACGGGTGGCTCGGCGACTCGGGCGAGGGCGAGGACGAGGACGAGGGCGAGGGCGAGGCTGACAGCGAGGGCGACGCCGACGGTGAGGGCGAGGGTGAGTTCGGTGGTGACATGCCGTCAGTCTCGGGTCCGGCGTTCGACCGTCCCAGGTACCCGCGGTACCACCCTGTCCGCGGGAGATCCCGGGAGGATGGTGCGACCATGGTGCCGTGCCAACCGGTGAGCTCGCTCGGGCGTTGCGCTCGTGGCGTGACCGCGTGAGCCCGTCCGACGTGGGGCTCCCCGACGTCGGACCGCGGCGGACCGTCGGACTGCGACGGGAGGAGCTGGCCGCTGTCGCCGGGATCTCGGTGGACTACGTCGTCCAGCTCGAACAGGGACGGGCACGGAACCCGTCGACGCAGGTTCTCGCGGCGCTCGCCCGCGCGTTGCGCCTCTCGCACGACGAACGGGACCTGCTCTACCGCGCCGGCGGGGCCCAGCCACCTGCGGCGGGCGTCGTGCCGCGGCACATCGGTCCGGGCACCGCCCGCGTCCTGGACCGGCTGGCCGACACCCCGGTCGCGGTCTTCACCGCGAGCTGGGACCTCCTCCACGCCAACCCGCCCTGGAACGCCCTGCTCGGCGTCACCGACGCCGTGTCCGCGTCGTCCCGCTCGGGCAACCTCGTGTGGCGTCACTTCACCGGCGCTCCCAGCCCGGTCGTGCACACCGAGGAGGAGCACGACCAACTGGGGCGGACGCTCGTCGGCGACCTCCGCCGCGCGATGGCCGGCTATCCGGACGATCGCGAACTCGCGGCGCTGGTGGCCGAGCTGCGCCAGGTCAGCCCGGCGTTCGCGGAGCGGTGGGACGACTTCGCGGTCACGCCCAGGACCGCCGCGCGCAAGACGATCGACAGCCCGGTGGTGGGCCGGGTCACCCTCGACTGCGACGTGCTCGCGACGCTGGACTCCGACCTCCGGATCGTCGTCTACACCGCCCGCCCCCACAGCGAGGACGCGAGGGCGCTCGACCGCCTGCTCCGCGCCACGGGCGTCGTCCCGGACCGGCCCCGCCACGATCCGAACGACGCGGCCTAGCCGCCCGCGTTCACCCCCGCGTTCACCAGGGACAGGCCCGGCTGTTCGGACAGCACCGCGTCGAGGAGGGCGTACCGCAGGCTGGCGGTCTCCTTGTGGTCGCCGACGACGTAGAGGGTGCCGCCCTCGCCCTCCACGTTGTCCAGCGCCAGGGAGTCCACGCGGCCCGACGCGCAGGACTGGCGTATGTGGAGCTGCTCCAGGCCGCCGAGGGCCCGGCCGACGAGGTCGAGCGCCGCGTCCCGGCGGCCGGGGTGTGAGGTGAGGGCGCTCTCCAGCTCCATCGACGCGCCGGGCGCGGCCCGGCGGTGGGCGCGCAGCACCTTGGCCGGCGAGCCGGCCTCCTGGCCGTGGGACCAGCGCAGGACGGCCTGCGTGGGCGCGTTGGTGAGGGCGGCGGCGTGGAGGTAGCAGCGCAGGAGGGTCTCGGCGGTCTCGACGTCGAGCTGGAAGACGGGCTCGGTGGGGCGCACGGGCGCCAGCAGCGCCGCGGCGCGGCGTCGGGCCACGGGCATCTCCTCGCAGCCGCGTTGCGGCGCCCACCGCAGCCGCACGGGGGCGTCGGTGAGGTGCCCCGGGTCGTAGACGTGCACGGGGCCGAGCCGGCCTCGCTGCCGCGTGGTCCTCGACCACAGACGCCCGTCCGGGTCCACGACGACGAGCCCTTCGGGGGCGTCCACGATGGTCGAGACGACGTCCCGCCCGGGTGCCCCGGCGCTCATGCGCGCTCCCGCGCCGCCGGTACCGGCACTGGCGCGACGGCGCGGCGGGGGGTTCTCCTCCGCCGTGGACCGCCCGGTGGAGGCCGCGAAGCCGGCGGCGCCCGCCGGGCCGGACGCCGCGTTCGACGCCCCGCCCCAGGGCTGGCCGGCCTGGCCCGGCTGGCCCGCATGGCCGGCCTGGTCGGTCTGACCCGACTGGCCCGTCTGAGCAGGCCGGCCGGGCTGTGCGGGCTGACCCCTCCGACCAGGACCGACGCCCTCAGGATCGTCCCGCAGGGGCATCTGCGGGCCGGCCGCCCCCGAGGCCCCCGGCGCCCACGCCGCCGGGTCGGGCGGCGGCTCCGGAGCCTGCGCGCCTCGCGACCGGGGCTCCGGGGAGACCCACTCCTCCCCCGACAGGGGCGCCTCCCCGGCCCCTCCCAGCGCGGACTTCGCCCACTCCGCACGCCGCGCCCGCCGTCGCTCGCGCCACCGCGCCACCTGGATCGAGACGAGCAGCGCCGTGGAGAAGAGCATCACCAGCTGCGTCAGGAAGACCAGCCACAGCACCGTCGGGCTCGGCAGCTGCTCGGGCGACGCGTCCGGCCACGCCGACGCCACGTCCCGTGGCGCCGTCAGGAACGACCGCACCGCCGTGCCGGTGCGCACGAACGTGACCCCCTCGGGCCACCTCCCGTGCGCGATCACCCCGGCCAGGCCCGTCGCGCTCCAGGTGAACGTCGCGAGGCTGACCAGCAGCGCCACGCCGCCGACCAGCAGGCCGTCGGGGATCCCGTCCCCGCCGCGCCCACCCGGCCGCCCGTCCGGCGAGCCCTTCTCCGAGCCTGGCTCGTGCGCCATCGCGTCCCGCCCCCGCCCCGCCTACCCCACGCCCTGCCGCTTCTCGAACTCCTCGAAGGCCGCGACCCGCGCCTCGGTCTCCGCCTCGTAGGAGGCGTCGTACGAGGCGTCCAGCGCCCGCCCGGGGCCCGGGTGCTCCGCGTGGCCCACCTCGCCCGCGACGCCGGACGCAGCCCCGCGCCCGCCGTGCCCGCCGGGCCCGCCCTCCAACTCGGCGACCCGCTGCGCGGCCTGGAGCGCCGCGGCCGACTCCGTCATCGCCCGGTCGGTGAAGACCAGCGGCCGTTCCGCCTCCGTCACCAGGTGCTTGACGACCTGCACGTTCCCGTTGACGTCCCAGACCGCCATGCCGGGCGTGAGGGTGGGGATGATCTCCACCGCCCAGCGCGGCAGGCCGAGCACCGCGCCCGTGGCCCGCGCCTCGTCCGACTTCTGGGCGTAGATCGTGCGCGTGGAGGCCATCTTCAGGATCGCCGCCGCCTCCCTGGCCGCCGCGCCGTCCACCACGTCCGACAGGTGGTGCACGACGGCCACGAAGGACAGGCCGAGCCGCCGCCCGAACTTCAGCAGCCGCTGGAACAGCTGCGCCACGGACGGCGAGTTGATGATGTGCCACGCCTCCTCGACGAGGAAGATCCGCTTGCGCCGGTCGGGCCGGATCCACGTGTGCTCCAGCCACACCCCGACCATCGCCATCAGGATCGGCATGGCGATGGAGTTCCGGTCGATGTGCGAGAGGTCGAAGATGATCAACGGCGCGTCGAGGTCGATGCCGACCGTCGTCGGGCCGTCGAACATTCCGCGCAGGTCACCGTCGACGAGCCGGTCGAGAACGAGCGCCACGTCCAGGCCCCAGGCGCGGACGTCCTCCAGGTCGACGTTCATGGCGTCGGCCGCCTCCGGGTGCGGGTGGCGCAGCCGCTCCACGATGTCCGTCAGGATCGGCTGCCGCCCGCTGGTGGTCTGGTTCACGTACGCGTGGGCGACCTTCAGCGCGAACCCCGAGCGCTCGTCCAGCGGCCGGCCCAGCGCCACCTCGATGATGGTCCGCAGCAGCGCCAGCTGACCGGTCGTCGTGATCGCGGGATCCAGCGGGTTGAGCCGGATGTTGTGGTCCAGCGCCGCCATCGGGTCCAGCCGGATCGGCGTGATGCCCAGCTGCTCGGCGATGAGGTTCCACTCGCCGACGCCGTCCTCGCCCTGCGCGTCCAGCACCACGACCTGCCGCTCGCGGAACCGCAGCTGGCGCAGCACGTACGTCTTCTCCAGCGCGGACTTGCCGTTGCCCGACTCGCCGAGCACCAGCCAGTGCGGGGCCGGCAGCTGCTGGCCGTAGAGCTGGAAGGGGTCGTAGATGTAGCCCTTGCCCGAGTACACCTCGCGTCCGATGATGACGCCCGAGTCTCCGAGGCCGGGCGCGGCGGTCGGCAGGTACACCGCCTGCGCCTGCCCGGTGGAGGTGCGGACGGGCAGCCGGGTCGACTCGGTCCTGCCGAACAGCAGACTGGTGAACGCCTCGGTGATGGCGCTCAACGGATCACGTGGCGGCACGACGGCACACCTCCCTTCCCTCTGCGGCGGTCAGCGCCGAATTCCGGTGGCGAACGGCAGGGTGTTCACGAACGCCCGATGGTGCTCACGGTCGCACCACTCCAGCTTCAGGTACGACTTACCCGCGGAGGCGCGGATCGTGCGCTTGTCCCGGGCGAGTGCCTCGGGGCTCGGGGACGACACCGTGAGATAGCCCACGAGGTTCACCCCGGCGGCACCCGAGGCGAGGTCGTCCCCGCGCTGGTCGATGCGCTCGTGCGCGGCCACGTCCCTGGGGTCCACGGTGCGGTTCATCTTCGCGGCGCGCGAGGCCTCGGCCGCGTCGTTGGTCTTCTCCGTCAGCATCCGCTCGATCGCCACCTCGGTCGGCTCCAGATCCATGCAGACGGCCACCGTGCGGATCACGTCGGGGGTGTGAACGAGCAGCGGGGCCAGGAAGTTCACCCCCACCGGGGTCATCGGCCACTCCTTGACCCACGCCGTGGCGTGGCACCAGGGCTCGCGGGTGTCCGACTCCCGCGTCTTGGCCTGGAGGTACGTCGGCTGCCGGGCGTCGAGCTCCGCCGGCCACGCGTTCCTGCGCGACATGGCCTGGATGTGGTCGATCGGGTGGTCGGGGTCGTACATCGAGTGGACCAGGGAGGCCAGCCGTGCCTCGCCGAGGGGCTGGCGCACCCGGATGTCGGCCTCCTGGAGCCGGGCGCAGATGTCCGTCAGCTCGCGCGCCATGATCACCGCGAGCGCCTCGTCCTGCGACATGCGGCGCCGCTCCCGCGAGGAGCGGGAGGAGCGCGCGGCCCGCGCCACGGCCTGCGCCTCCTGCGCCAGCTCCCGCGAGTGGTGCATGCAGGCCACCAGGTACGCGCGGTGCTGCTCGCTGGAGGTGGAGACCATCGACAGCAGGTGGTCGTAGCTGTCCTGGATCCACCCCGGGGCCTGGTCGTCGCCGCGCTCCCGCACGTCGTTGGCGTGCGCGTCCGGGTCGGCCGGCAGCGTCCTGGCGAGCATCTGGAGCCGGGTGACGTGCCCGTCGCCGTTGGCCACGTGCTTGAGCAGGGTCCCGAAGCGCTCGACGAGCGCCTCCTGGTCCTCGCTGTCGCGCAGGCCCACGCCGGGGCCCTCGATCTCTATGGCGGCCGTGATCGTCCGCCGGTCGGGGTGGAGCAGCACCGCGATCTCGTCGGGGCCGAACGCGGCGGCCAGCCAGTTCACGCGGCCCACGCCGGGCGGCGTGCCGATCTCGATCTCCCGCCCGTCGAGCGTGATGCCCGCCTCGGGCGCACCGGACCGGTACGTCGCGCCGCGCCGCAGCAGCCGCCTGAAGGAACGTGACACCTCGAACCACCTGTAGAACGTCCGCCCGTTGTACGGCACGTAGACCGCCGCGAGGGCGAGCAGAGGGAAGCCGACGAGTCCGACGATGCGGACCGTCAGCACGGGGATCAGCAGGCCGCTCATCATGCCGAGGAACGCGCCCACGACGATGAGAGCGATCTCCCCGGTCTCCCGGTTCCGCCCCACGATCGACTGGGGGCGGGCCCGCCCGATGAGGTACGTGCGGCGGCGGGCCGTGGCGTAGGGCTGGGTCGACGTGGTCACGCGTTACCGCCTCCCCGGCCGCCCTGGCCTCCGCCGCCCTGTCGCGGTGTGGCGCCGCCCCCGGCTCCTCGGCCGGCTCCGCCGCCCCCGCCACGGCTGCCGTGCGCGGCGACGCCGCCGGCGATGCCGCTCCCGGTGGAGCCCGCACCCGCCGCGCCGCCCCCGCCGCCGGTGCTCGCGGCGGCACCGGCCGGGGCGCCGCGCGAGCCGTGGGTGGTCATGCCGGCCTTCATGGTGTTCGCCGTGCTGGAGACGGCGGCGCCGGCCGCGCGGCTCGCCGTGTCCTGCCGCATGGCGCGCTGGTTGACGATCTCGTCGCCGAAGCCGGGCACGAAGCGGTAGATCATCGCGGAGGCGAAGATCGCCAGGAGGATGATCGCGAGCCCCGACACGATCGCCGAGGTGGCCGTCGTCTCGCCCTCCTCGGCCGTGGTCAGCGCCCCGGCCAGGCCGAGCACGATCGCGATCACCGGCTTGATCAGGATCACGGCGATCATGATCCCGGCCCAGCCCCGCACGTGCTTCCAGAGGTTCTTGTCGACCAGGCCCGCGTACACGGCCGTGCCGAGCATGGCGCCGACGTAGAGCATCGCGGCCCGGATCGTCAGCTCCAGGAAGAGGACGCCCGCCGCCAGGATCGACACCAGCGACACCACGATCAGCATGATCGGCCCGCCGCCGATGTCCTCCCCGCGCTCCAGCGCCTCGGCGAAGTCCCCGAAGAAGGCGTCCGAGTTGCTTCCCGTGCCGGAGACGATCGCGTCCGTCACGCTGTCGGTGGCGCCGACGACGACGTAGAGCGCGAGCGGAGTGAACGCCGAGGCCATGACGCACAGCCACAGGAAGCCGATGGCCTCGCCGATCGCCGTCGTCAGCGGCACGCCCCGGATCGCGCGCTTGACGATCGCGAGCAGCCACAGGATCAGCGTCAGGACCGTGGACGCGGCGAACACCACGGCGTACTGCCGCAGGAAGGAGCCGTTGGTGAAGTCGACGTTCGTCGTCTCCTGCACCAGCTCCGACAGCTCGCGCACGATCCAGGCGGCGGCGCGGGCGCAGCCGTCGGCCAGCGAGGAGAGCGGGTCGAGCGGCGAGCTGTACGCGTCGCCGTCGCCACCGCCTCCTCCGCCACCGCCCTCGCCGTCCTCGCAGAAGTCGTTCGCGGGCCCCTGGATGAGGTCGCAGGTGTCGTCCCCGGTCCCGTCCTGCTGGTTCCCGTCCTGCTGGTTCCCGTCCTGCTCGGTCCCGTCCTGGGGCGGCTCCTCGTCCCCGTCCTGGGCGGGGAACCGAAGCGGGAGGTCAGCGCGCATAGGTGAAGCCTCCAAACTCCTCGACCGCCTCGGCCATCTCCTCCGCAGACGAGGCCCGCTGATCCCGCGCCACCGGCACGGGGCCGTCCTCCTGGGAGTACCCCGTGACCTTCCAGTCGTCCCCGGACCACGCGAGGTCGTACGTCCCGGTGTACCAGCTCTCCACCACGGGGTTCGTCGACTCCTCGCCGGCCAGGCCGAACAGCGCGGCGTACCAGACCTCGACGCGCGCCGCGTCCGCGTCCTCGCTGAACTCGACGACCCGCGTGCCGACCGGCAGCACCCGCGAGACGAACGTCATCCCCTCCGGCGCGGAACCGTCCTCCGCCAGCCCGATGCTCGCGAGGAAGTCCGGATCGGTGTACCGCTCCTGAAGCGCCTCGCCCTGGTCGAGCGCGGCCTCCGGCGTGTACACGGCCGCCACGATCGCCTCCCGCTCCACCGGGTCGAACATGTCCGAGCTGCCGAGCGCCACCGCGTAGTTCGCGGCCGCGCTCTCGGCTCCCTGCTCACTCTGTGAGAAGCCGGACGGAAGACCGCTCGTGCCCACCTCGACAGGGCTGTCCCCACTCGGCGCCGTCGGCGCGGCCTGCCCGCCCTCGCCGTCCTGCTCCTGTGCGCCGGTGGAGCCCTCGCCGCCCTCGCCGCCCGTCTGGTTCGCCACGACGATCGCCCCGAGCAACAGCACGACGACCGACACGATCGTCACCAGGCTCCGCCGGGGCGAGGCCGCCGACCGCGTGGGCACGTCGTCGGGATCGTCGGGCAGCCGGGTGCGGGTCCGCGTCTGCGCGGGCAGCGTGCGGGCGCGCTCACCGTCGTAGCCCTCGCCGTAACTCATGCCTCACGCCCCTAAGCTGCGCCGCAGTCTATGCCGTCCTCACCCCGACGTTAGCGCCCCCGACCGACAACGGGGGCCAGCGCAAGACCGGTTCACGAACTCGCAACCCGCGCACGGAGGCAACGCAGGAGTGCGGCGAGACGCGTGGGGGTGGTGGTGAGCACGACGCCGGGCTCCTCGCTCTCCCGAAGGTAGAGCCGATCCTCCGCCGCGTGGGCAACCTCTATGCAGTTCGCGTTGGGGTCACCGCTGCTGAAGCTGGACTTCCGCCACTCACGATCCGGCATGTGCCCCCTCCTTCAGCGTGTACAGCAGGTGTTGCACGAGCCCGAGCGATCCTGCGCCGAGTGCTCCCGCCGGGTCCAGTGGCGCGAGCGACACATTACTCAGTCGCTCGAAGTCGGACGTGAACCTGTCGATCCGGGCACGGTCGTCGAGGAAGACGGAGGTGACGGGGTGGTCGACGTAGACGGTGCTCAGCTCCGGCACTCCGACGTCGAGGATCGAGAACGGCGCACCCGGGGTGCCGGGGTGGGCCCTCGCGTTGAGGGGGAGCACCTGAATCGTGACGTTGGGGAACTGCGCCAGTTCCACCAGGTGCTCCAACTGGGACTGCATGACCTGGCGACTGACGAACTGCATGTGGAACGCCGTCTCGTGGATGACGGCGTGATAGCGGGACAGAGGGGTGTCGGTCAGGATCTGTTGACGTTGGAGGCGGAAGCCGACGTATTCGTCGATGGTCTTCGGGGGTGTGTGGGGATTCGTCCCGGTGAAGAGTGCGCGCATGTACTCCGGCGTCTGGAGCAGTCCGGGGACGTAGAGCCATTCGAACGATCGGTACGTGGTGACCGTGGACTCCAGTTCGGCCAGGTCGATGACGCGCCCGTCCATCAGCTTTCGGTATGTCGACCACCAGCCCTTGCCCGTGGCGAGAGACATCTCGACGAGTGCGTCGATTAACGCCGCACTAGTGCAACCGTATGCCTCGGCGAGTGCTCGCAGCCTGTGTTCGGAGCAGGCTGTTCTCCCGGCCTCGATGTTGCTCAGGTGCGGTGGCTGGAGGCCGACCTGTCGGCATACGTCGTTGCGCGAGACATCCGCGGCCTCGCGCAGCTTACGCAGCTCCCGGCCGAGTCGTCGCTGACGCTGGCTGATGTGTGTTCGTAGTCCCATGCTTCAACTCCCGCCCCAGCATCACTGTGTTGTACCGCTAAGGCGAATCGTTCACTCGATTGGGTGAGGAAAGGTGGGTGAGGTTGTATCTATTACCCGATGGAATCTACCGTCGTCGGCACCCCCATCCCATCGCGCCAGTGTCGAAGTACCCGGCCGCAAAAGGGAGATCGTCAGCATGTGCCCCACCCCCACCTCCGTCTCTGCACCCGTCCCCACCCCGCTCTCGCAGTTCTCGCTCACGTTCCCCCCGGAACCGTGCTGGGTTCGCGCCGCGCGTGACGCCGTGCGGACCGCGCTCGGGCCCGTGCTCGACGCCGAGTCCGTCGAGTCGGCGACGCTCCTCACCTCGGAACTCGTCACCAACGCCGTCGTCGCCTCGGCACGCGCCCCGATCTCCGTCCACGGCGAGTGGACGCCGACCGGAACGGTCCGCGTCCTCGTCCACGACCGCGCCCCCGGCACACCCGAACTGCCCGCGCGCCTGCCGTCCCCGGAGACGGACGAGCACGGCCGGGGCCTGCTGCTGATCTCCCTCCTCGCCACCGACTGGGGCGTCTGCCACCACGCCCCCGGCCTCGGCAAGATCGTCTGGTTCACCCTCTGCCGGAACGCCGCCGCAGCCTGCGCCGCAGCGCCCGAGCCCTCGCGTCGTCGAACCCGCTGACCCGACGCGGCGCCTCCTCTCGGGCGCCCCGGTGGACGCCGGCACGGCCGGCGCCCGCCTCGACGTCGTTCGGGATGGCGCGGATCGGGATGCCGAGCGCACGCGGGAAGAGGCGCGGGACGTGGACGGCTCGACGGGCGGACTGGTGGCGTGTCCCTGGAGTCGACATACGGAGTGGTGAAACCGGCGGCGGTGGGCCAGCACCACCCCGCCGGGCAGGGGAGCGGCGTGCCATGCCTACCGTCGGTGGTGACGAGGACGGTGGCGCCGCCGTCTCCGTCGTGGACCAGGATCCGGCGCGAGCACAGAAGGAGCACCTCCGTTGACCAGTCCGACCCCGGCTTCCGGCAGCTACTTCGAGCGCATCGACGAGAACCGGTACAAGCCCACCGCGCACGCGGGGGGCGCGTGGGATCCGGCGGAGATGCACTTCAGCCCGCTCGGCGGGCTCGTCGTCCACGCCGTCGAGCGGTTCCTGGCCGCGCGGGAGGGCGGCGACGCCGGGCTGGTGCTGTCGCGGATCAGCTACGACATCCTGGGGCGACTCGCGCTCGACGAGTGCGAGATCCGGGTGGAGGCGGTGCGGCCGGGGCGGACGATCGAGCTGCTGGAGGCCGTGGTGAGCATCGCCGGCCGTCCGGCGGTGCGGGCGCGGGCCTGGCTCCTCGCCCCGTGGGACACCGCCGCCGTCGCCGGGGGTGGCGACGAGCGGCTGCCGTCGCCCGACGACCTCGGGCCCTCGCCCCTGACCACGGTGTGGCCCGGCGGGTACGTTTCCTCGCTGGACGTGCGGCCGCTCCGGCCGCCGCTGCCCGGCCGGGCGACGGTGTGGGTCGCCAGCCCGCTCGCCCTCGTCGCCGGCGAGGCCGTCAGCCCGCTGGCCTCGTTCGTCGCGCTCGTCGACACCGCGAACGGGGTCGCCACGCGTCAGCCCCCCACCGTCTGGATGTATCCCAACGTCGACCTCACCGTGCACCTCCACCGCCAGCCCGAGGGCGGCTGGGTCGGGCTGGACACCACCGTCGTCTTCGGGCCGACGGGCCAGGGCATCACCAGCAGTGTCCTGCACGACCTCGCGGGCCCGGTGGGGCACGCGCAGCAGATGCTCACCGTCCGTCCCCTGCCGGGTGCCTGAGGGCTGCCCGGGACGGCCTCAGCCGCTGCTGCCGACGCACTCGTCGTTGCCGCCGCCGCTGCGGCACGGGCCGCCGCCGGTTCCGTCGTAGTGGCCGTAGTCCTCGGGAAGCTCGTCGGTGTCGGTGTCGGTGTCGCTGACGGACGGGGACGTGGGGTCGGGGCCCGTGGCGTCCTCGCGGGAGGCGAGGGCGAAGAGGGCCAGCAGGGCGCAGGCCGTGGCCACCAGGCCCTGGAGCACCCCGGAGACCGGGGCGCGTCGTATGAGGAGGGCACAGGTCAGCGCGGCGAACAGGGCCAGGCCGCCGAAGCCGATCACCGCGACCCGGTCCATGCCCGTCCCGCCGGACTCCGAGGCGCCCGACGGGTCGAGGGCCTCGTCCAGCCCGAGTCCGATGGCGAAGACGAGGACGGCCGCGACGGCGATCACGTCCACGAGGATCATGCCGACGACGAGGACCAGGTCGACGGCCCAGCGGACCCGCTCCTGCGAGGGGCGGGTCGGCGGTGGGGAAACCATGGCTCCAGCGTCCCAACCGCCGGGGTCGGGCGGATGAGTACATGGCCTCAGGGCGTACTCAGACGCGATGACGTGCGGCGACTCCGGCGTGCGGGCGGAGGGCGAAATGGTGTGGCGGACGAGGGGCGGGCGGATGATGCTCGGGGGATGACTGATCAGACGGATGAGACTCCAGGTGGCCATGGCGCGAAGCGGGGCGAGGGGGCGCGGGGTGGGTTCGCGTGGTCGAACCTCTTCCTCCACCCGGACGAGGACCCCCGCTCGGAGGGGCACTTCCGGGGGGAGCGGGACGTGCTCGTCGGATACCTGCGCGACCAGCGGCTGACGCTGGAGCTGAAGTGCGCCGGGCTGGACGTTGAGGCGCGGGCGCGGCGGGCGGTCGAGCCGTCGAAGCTGTCGCTGCTGGGCCTGGTGCGGCACATGGCGGACGTCGAGCACAGCTGGTTCCGGCGGGTGATGGCGGGGGAGGACGTGCCGGGGCCCTACCGCACCGACGACGACCGCGACGTGGCCTTCGACGGGGCCGTCGCCGACCCGGAGGTGGTCGCCGACGCGTGGGAGACGTGGCGCGAGAAGGTGGCGTACGCCGAGCGGTTCGTGGACGAGGCGCCCGACCTCGGCGTCACCGGCGTCGGGCGCGACGGGAAGCCGTTCGAACTGCGCGAGGTGATGGTGCACATGATCGAGGAGTACGCCCGGCACAACGGCCACGCCGACTTCCTGCGGGAGCGGATCGACGGGCGACTGGGCCAGTAACGCCTCAACAGTGGGGCCCAGGCAATAGGCCGAGCCAGCAGGGCCTCGGCCGGGCGGGGACGCCGGGTTCACCGCCCGGCCGGCGGCGTGGCCGCGCTCGTCAGGGACAGGTGCGTGGGCCCTGCCGCGATCCGGTGGGCTGCCGTCACGTGCGCCTGGTCGGGCAGCGGGGACGGTGCGGCCGGCTGGGCCGGCTGCGCCGGCTGTGCCGCCGCGCCTGGCTGTTCCGGCTGGGCTGGCTGGGCAGGCCGGGCCGCCGTCGAGGTGTCGCCCTCGGCGCCGCACAGGGCCCGCTCCATGTGCCGGACGATCGCGTCGTCGGCGGGATGGGGCTGGACGTTCCCCTCGGCGTCGAGGGTCTGGTACCGCTGGTGGTTGAGGCCGATGGCGGCCCGACGCTCCCCGTCGGCGCTGGAGTACGCGACGGTGCCCGAGCCCCACACGCTGCCGTTGTGCCCGAAGAAGGGGCCGCAGGCCGACTCGATCCTGAACACGCCCAGGCCGTACCCCGTCAGCTCGGGTGACGCGTCCTCGATCGGCACCGTCCGCAGCATCTCGTCCAGCTCGGCCGGCGCGAGCAGCCGCCCGTCGAAGAGCGCGGCGTGGAAGCGGTTGAGGTCGGACATGGTGGAGACGAGGGCCCCCGCGGTCCAGGTCCAGGACATGGAGTAGACGCTGAAGTCGCGTGGTGGGGAGATGAGGCCGTACATCTCCTCGTACATCCGCGCGTGGGGCCCGTCGATGTGCGGGGAGTCAGGGAAGTACGTGTCGCGCAGGCCGGCGCGGTCGATCACCTGCGCGGTGATGTACTCCTCGGCCGTCGTCCCGGTGATCCGCTCCAGCAGCAGGCCGGCGATGACGTAGTTGGTGTTGGAGTACGAGAAGCGCTCGCCGGGGGCGCCGGTCGCGGGCTCGGCCAGCCCCAGCTCGACGAGCGCCCGGGGGGCGGCCTCGCGGAAGCGGTTCTCGCGCATGCTGGCCGCCGACCCCTGTTCGAGGGAGGGGAACGCGGCCGGCAGGTAGTCCGCGATGCCGCTGGTGTGGTTCAGCAGCGAGCGGACCGTGACGGCGGGGTCGAGGCCGGCGGGAACGAGCTCCGGCAGGTGGTCGGCCACGGAGCCGTCGAGGTCGACTCGGCCCTCGCCGACGAGCCGCAGGAGGGCGACGGCCGTGAAGGTCTTCGTCACGCTGCCGACGCGGTGGTGCATCGTCGGCTCCACGGGCCGCTCCGTGCGGACGTTCGCGACGCCCGCGGCGCCCTGCCAGTGCTCCTCGCCGCGGCTCGCCGCGGAGTACGCGCCGAAGACGCCCGCCTCGTGGACGGCCAGGAGCGACGCGTCCAGTCCGTCGTCGAGCCCTCCGCTCGCGCGGTCCTCCGGCGGGGCGGCGGCATGGGGCGTCCCGGCCGCCGCCGCCTCCGTTGTCGCCACTTCCGTTGTCGCCGCCTCCGGTGCCGCCGCCTCGCTCGTCGGCGCCTCGGCCGCCGCCACCCCGGGGGCGGGCGCCGCCAGCAGGCCGACGGACAGCAGGGCCAGGAACGAGAGCAGGCCGGTCAGCGGCGCGCGGATGCGGCGGCGCGCGGTGAGGGGTGCGGGGCATCCGGACACGTGGAGTGACATACTCTGAGCCCTTCCACGATTACCTGACGAGTATGCACAGTTACGGAGAGTTGTTTTTCCTGTGCGTCTTTCTGCGGGGGCGCCGGGGCCGCCGGGCCGGTGACCTCGGCTGAACCGGCCGGTAGTCGCTGACGCATGATGTGTCTATGACGACTTTCGTGGAGTTTGACGGCGCGAAGCCCGAGGTTCACCCGGACGCCTGGGTCGCGCCCGGCGTCGTGCTCGTCGGCAGGACCAGCATCGCCGAGCGCGCCAGCGTCTGGTACGGGGCGGTGCTCCGCGCCGACATGGACAGCATCACGCTCGGCGCCCGCAGCAACATCCAGGACGGCTGCGTGGTCCACACCGACTTCGGCTTCCCGACGACCGTCGGAGAGGGCGTGAGCGTCGGGCACCGCGCGGTCCTGCACGGCTGCACCGTCGGCGACGACGTGCTCGTCGGCATGGGCGCGGTGGTGCTCAACGGCGCCCGCGTCGGCGACTCCTGCCTGATCGCGGCCGGCACGGTGGTGCTGGAGGGCACCGAGATCCCGCCGGGATCGCTGGTGGCCGGCGTGCCGGGCAAGGTGCGGCGGCAGCTGACGGACGAGGAACGGGAGCGGCTGCGCGTCAACGCGCAGCACTACCTCGACCTGTCAGCCGCCCACGCCGCCAGCCATGCCAACGGACACGCCACCGGTCACGACGTCCCATAGCGGTGCCCGCGCGGCGCTGTTCGCCGCTGCTCACCGCCGATCTCCGCCGATCTCCGCCGATCACCGCCGATCACCGCCGGGTCCGCACGTCACGCATCGCCGGCGTCCCCGGCGTCTCTGACGTTCCCGGTGCCCCCGGCATCCCCGGTGCCCCCGGCGTCCCCCGCGTCCACGGACACGCCCCGGTAGGCGGGCGCCCGGCGCGGCCCCTGGCGGGCGTGGCGCGCCAGCAGCGGCAGGGTCCGCGGCGCCACCACCGTCGACAGCGTGATGACGCTCGTCGAGCGCGCGACGCCGGGAAAGCGGTTGAGCTGGAGCAGGACCTGCTGGAGGTCCTCGTGGGAGGAGGTCGCGACGCGGCACAGCACGTCGGCTGACCCCGTCGTCGCGTACGCCTCCAGTACGGCGGGAAGCGCCGTCAACGCGGTGGCGACCTCGTCGAGCGCGCCCTGGGCGATCTCCAGCGTCACGAACGCGTGCACGGGGAACCCGGCGGCGGCGACGTTCACCTCCGGTCCGTAGCCGGTGACGATGCCCGCGCGTTCCATCCGGTCCAGCCGGGCCTGGACCGTGCCGCGCGCCACGCCGAGCGTGCGGGACAGCTCCAGGATCCCGGCGCGGCGGCTGGCCGCCATCGCGCGCAGCAGGTCCACGTCGAGGGCGTCGAGCTCCACGGTGCCTCTACCTCCCTCGGTCGAATGGTCGCCTGTCCTGAGCCGATGGTAAGTGGGCAGACTGCCCAGCGGGAACGGGCACCTGCCCGGCGATCTGGACAGTCGTATCAGACGGATGCGTCGTGCTTGCGAGGAATCGCGGCACGCGGTGTCCTGGGGACATGAGTGCTGACGTGACCCTGACGAACGAGGAGCGGGCGGCCCAACTCGACATCCAGCAGCTGCGGCAGCTCGTCGGCCTCGTGGAGTACGACGCGGAGGGCGACCCCTTCCCGGTCGCCGGCTGGGACGCGGTGGTGTGGGCGGTCGGGAACGCCGCACAGGCCGCGCTCTACTACCAGACCGTCTTCGGCATGGAACTCGTCGCCTACTCGGGACCCGAGACCGGCAACCGCGACCACCACGCCTACGTGCTGCGCTCCGGCGCGGTCCGGTTCGTCGTCAAGGGCGGCGTCGACCCCGGGAGTCCGCTGCTGGAACACCACCGGCGGCACGGCGACGGCGTCATCGACGTCGCCCTGGACGTGCCCGACGTGGACCGCTGCGTGGCGCACGCGCGGGAGGCGGGCGCGCGGATCCTGACCGAACCGCACGACCTCTCCGACGAGCACGGCACCGTCCGCGTCGCCGCCCTCGCCACGTACGGCGACACCCGGCACAGCCTGGTGGACCGCTCCCGCTACTCGGGGCCCTACCTGCCGGGCTACGTGGCCCGCTCCTCCGGCTACGTCAAGCCGAGCGGCGAGCCGCGGCGGCTCTTCCAGGCCCTCGACCACGTCGTCGGCAACGTGGAGCTGGGACGCATGGACGAGTGGGTCTCCTTCTACAACAGCGTCATGGGCTTCACGAACATGGCCGAGTTCATCGGCGACGACATCGCCACCGACTACTCGGCGCTGATGAGCAAGGTCGTCGCCAACGGCAACCACCGCGTGAAGTTCCCCCTCAACGAACCGGCCGTCGGGAGGAAGCGCTCGCAGATCGACGAGTACCTCGACTTCTACGGCGGACCCGGCGTGCAGCACCTGGCGCTGGCGACGAACGACATCGTGAGGACGGTCGACGTGCTGCGGGCCAAGGGCGTGGAGTTCCTGGCCACCCCCGACAGCTACTACAACGACCCACAGCTGCGCGCCCGCATCGGCGAGGTCCGCGTGCCGGTCGAGGAACTGCGCGCCCGGGGCATCCTCGTCGACCGCGACGAGGACGGCTACCTGCTCCAGATCTTCACCAAGCCGATCGGCGACCGGCCCACGGTCTTCTTCGAGTTCATCGAGCGCCACGGCTCCCTCGGCTTCGGGAAGGGCAACTTCAAGGCGCTCTTCGAGGCCATCGAGCGGGAACAGGCCCGCCGGGGCAACTTCTGACCCGCGACGTCTGACCCGCGACGTCTCACCGCGACGTCTGGCCCGCGGCGGCCCGGCGTTGGACCGGCGCGGACCGGTGCGGACCGGTGCGGACCGGCGCCGGTGCGGCATGCGCCAGGGCCGCCGCGGGCAGCAGAGGGTGGGCCGGATCAGCGAACGGTGGAGGCAAGCGTGGGGAGCATCGTCGACGAACTCGACCTGAACGGACACCCGTTCGGGCCGCAGACCCTGCCCTACGGCAGCTTCACCACCCCGGGCCGGCCCGAGCCGCGCCTCGGCGTGCGGGTGGGGGACGAGCGGGTGCTCGACCTGACGGCCGCCGCCGAGCCGCTCCTGCCGGAGCACGCCCCGCTGCTGGAGGAGGGCACCCTCGACCGGCTGCTGGCCGCCGGACCCGAAACCTGGGCGCGGGTGCGGGCAGCGGTGACCGAATGGCTGACGGAGGGACGCCACCGCGACCGGATCGTCCCACTGCTCGTCCCGGCCGAGGCCGCGCGGCCACGGCTGCCGTTCACCGTCGCGGACTACGTCGACTTCTACGCCAGCGAGCACCACGCCACGAACCTCGGCCGCATCCTCCGCCCCGGCGGGGAGCCGCTCACACCGAACTGGCGGCACATGCCCATCGGCTACCACGGGCGGGCCGGCACCGTCGTGGTGTCCGGCACGCCGGTCACCCGCCCGGCCGGGCAGCGCCGCGAGCCGGACGGCACCATCAGCCACGGGCCCTCGCGCCGGCTCGACTTCGAGGCCGAGGTCGGCTTCGTCGTCGGCACCGCGTCGCGGCCCGGCCGGCCCGTGCCGCTGGCCGAGGCCGACCGTCACCTCTTCGGAGTCTGCCTGGTCAACGACTGGTCCGCCCGCGACATCCAGGCGTGGGAGTACGTGCCGCTGGGGCCGTTCCTCGGGAAGTCGTTCGCCACCTCCGTCTCGCCGTGGGTCGTGCCGCTCGCCGCGCTCGACCACGCCCGGGTGGCGCCGCCGCCGCGCGAGCCGCGCCCGCTGCCCTACCTCGACGACACCGCGCTGTCCCCGCCGTGGGGTCTGGACCTGAAGCTCACGGTCGAACTGAACGGCCACCGCCTCTCCCACCCCCCGGCGGCCGGCCTGTACTGGACCGCCGCCCAGCAGCTCGCCCACCTCACGGCGAACGGCGCCTGGCTGCGCCCCGGCGACCTCCTCGCCTCGGGCACCGTCAGCGGGCCGGAGCGCGACCAGCGGGGCTCGCTGATCGAGCTGACGTGGAACGGCGCGGAGCCACTGACGCTGCCCGACGGGACGACGCGCGCCTTCCTCGCCGACGGCGACGAGATCACCGTCACCGCCACGGCCCCGGGGCCCGCCGGCGCCCGAATCGGGTTGGGTGAGGTCCGCGGCCGTGTGGTCAGATGGGGCACATGACGCACCAGAACGCCCAGAACGCCCAGAAGGACCAGAAGGGGCGGGAGTCCTCAGCCGCCACCGCGGACCCCACGGCCACCGCGGCCCCCACGGCACCGCCGGCGACCGTGGCACCGTCCGCCCTGACGGACCTGCGGATACGTGCCGGCGGCAGCGCCGACGTCGAGGCCGTGCTGGCGTTCTGGGCGGCGGCGGCCGAGGGCGTGAGCGTCAGTGACGACCCGGCCGGGGTGTACAACCTCGTCACCCGGGACCCCGAGGCGCTGCTCCTCGCCGAAGGGCCCGACGGGCAGCTCGTCGGCACCGTCATCGCCGGCTTCGACGGCTGGCGCTGCCACCTCTACCGCCTCGCCGTCGCCCCCGAGCACCGTCGCCGGGGCGTGGCCACCGCCCTGCTGGCCGCCGCGGAACAGCGCTTCGCCGCGCTGGGAGGCCGCCGGGCCGACGCCATGGTGCTGCACGACAACGACCTCGCGCACCGCGCCTGGCACGCCCGCGGCTACGCGCCCCAGTCCGAATGGGGCCGGTGGGTCAAGCCGCTGGCGCGCTGAGCCTCGCCGAACTCAGCCGACCTCCGCCGAACTCGGTTGGGCTCAGCCGAACCCAGCTGAACGCCGCTCAGAACGCGGGCGACCAGGGCCCGGACAGAGCCCGGGCTCGGACGCCCCACCACAGCCGATGAGTTCTCCCTCCCCACCGGGTCAGATACGGGTGGAGGTGAGGGCCATGACGGCAGGAAGAGACCCGACCGCGGACCCGGCGCGGCACACGCTCGGGGACGGGGTCCTGTTCGTGGTGCGAGGGCCCGTGGCACGGCCCGACGTCCCGGGGCTCTGCGAACGGCTGCGGCGGCGGCTGGCGGACCACGGCGGCGACACGGCCGTGACCGTGGACGTCGGTCAGCTCGCCACGGCTGACGTCGTCGCGATCGACGTGCTCGCGCGGCTACGCCTGACGGCGCGGCGGCCCGTGCGGTTCGTGAACGTGCCGCCCCGGCTGCGGGACCTGATGGAGTTCGTCGGTCTGGGTCACCTCTTACACGTCGAGACGGAGGGGGAGGCCGAACGCGGTGAAGATGTGCGGCACGTCGGGCACCGGGTCCCCGGGGGCGAGCCGCCCCTGGTCGACCTCGATGATCTGCTGGGCCTCGGGCGTCAGGAAGATCGTGATGTCGCTGACCCTGCCGTCGGAGACCTCTAGCACCTGGAGCGCCCACGGGACGTAACCGTCGCCGTCGGGGGAGACGCGGTACTGCGCGAAGGCCGGGCAGCCGTTGGCCGACGTCGGTATGAGACGGGAGCCGCGGCAGCCGTGGCCCGGCCCGAGCATCCAGGCCGCGATCTCCTCCGGGCCGCGCAGCCACAGCTCGTACGGCGGCATCGACTGGGTGGCGTCCGTGTGGAGCAGGGTGGTCAGGGCGCTGATGTCGTACTGCTCGAAGGCCTGGAGGTACTTCGTCAGCAGCTCCCGGTGCTCCTCCGACAGGCTCGCCCCGTCAGCCGAGCCGGCAGCGCCCGAGTCCATCGCGGCCGAGGCGCTGCCGGACTCGGTCAGGCCGGTGGCGGCCAGGGTGGCGCGGGCCCGCTGGAGCGCGCTGTTCACCGAGGCGACCGTGGTGCCGAGCAGCTCCGCCACCTCGCTCGCCTTCCAGGCCAGCACCTCGCGCAGGATCAGCACCGCCCGCTGCTTGGCCGGCAGGTGCTGGAGGGCGGCGATCAGCGCCAGCCGCACCGACTCCCGGGCCTCGGCCCGCTCGGCGGGATCGGCCGGCAGGGCGCGGCTGTCCGGCATCGGCTCCACCCACGCCGTCTCCGGCAGCGGCGGGTGCAGGGTGGCGGAGGAGACGGACACGGGCGAGGACAGGTCCATCGGCCGGGCACGGCGCTTGCTGCTGTCCAGCATGGTCAGGCAGACGTTCGTCGCGATCCGGTACATCCAGGAGCGCAGGCTGGAGCGGCCCTCGAACTTGTCGTAGGCCCGCCAGGCGCGGACCATCGTCTCCTGGACGGCGTCCTCGGCCTCGAAGGACGAGCCGAGCATCCGGTAGCAGTACCCGGTCAGCTCGGTGCGGAACTGGTCCAGCTCTGTCTCCACCGGAGACAGCGTGGTGGTCGTGGTGTTCATCAGTGCTCCCTGTCTGCCTGCCTCGCCACGCCTCGCGCGCTGACGCCTGGCTCTCCACGCCTGGCTCTCCACGACGGTCGCTCGCATGACGTCCACGTGGGATCCCACCGTAGCCATGGGGTCTGACAATCGACCCGATCCCCGCGGAGCGAGTCGCGAGCGAAGGACGAAACCCCAGCTCAGGAGGCGCCGAGCTCGATGGCGATGGCCTGCGCGTCCTGCGCGTCGAAGCCGCCGCTGATCTCCACCTCGCCGCCGTCGATGCGTCCGGTGACCAGTGGCGCCGCGAGCAGCATGTCCTCGCCGAGCACCATGGCCAGCTGGTTCGCCGGCGCCGGCTCCTTCGCCACCCGCTCGGTCAGCTCGCCGAAGCGGACGGCGTCGCGTTCCAGCAGCGTGACCCGTACCGCCCAGCCGCCGGACGCCTCGCTGAAGACCGCCTCGGCCGGGCCGGCCAGGCGCGTGACCTCCATGCCGCTCGCCACGTCGAGCGTCAGGCACTGGCCCTGGTCCGGGTCGTCGAGGGTGACCGGCGGGCGCGGGCTGCCGCAGGCGCCGGGCAGCGCGTGCCGGACGGGGACGAAGGCGAGCGGCTCCATCAGGACGGCCGGGCCCGTGGCCGCCGCGCCGTCGTCCGACACGCCACCCTCGCCCTCGGCGCTCTCCGCCGCGAGGTCGCCCTTCTCCTCGCCGCCGCTGAGGCGGAGCGCCAGGATCGTCAGGACGACTCCGAGGACGGTGAGGAGCGCGAGGCTCGCCACCACGGGGGCGCGCGCCGGACCGCGTCCGGGTTCGTGTCCGGGGACGTACTCGGGACCCTGCCCGGGGAGGCCCGGACCGTTCCCGGGGTGCCCCGAACCATGTCCGGGGTGCCCCGGACCGTGACCGGAGGGCCCGGCCGGAGACCCGTCACCCCCGGGCCCCCACGGGCCCTGCGGCGCGCCACCCGCGCCCGGCCCAGCACCCATGCTCATCGTGCCTCCCCCTCGTGGGACCCGACGCCTACAGTTGGCTCGTCACAAGCTACTGCACTGGTCGGCGGCACACCGGGGTTCGCGCAGGGGGTTCGTACGTCATGGTCGGGATGAGGGGCGAGGTGCTGGGGGGCCGGTACCGGATCGGGGAGCTCCTGGGCGAGGGCGGCATGGGCAGCGTCTGGGAGGCGCTCGACCTGCGGCTGGAGCGTCCCGTCGCCCTGAAGGTCGTCGGCGCGGGCCTCGGCACCGGCACCGTCGGCGGCGACCCGCGCCTGGCGGAACGCTTCCAGCGCGAGGCCAGGCTCCTGGCCAAGCTGTCCAGCCCGTACATCGTCACGGTGCACGACTTCGGTGACGACGTCTTCGACCACCGCCCGGTGCTGTACCTGGTGATGGAACGTCTCGCCGGCCGTTCGCTCGACCAGATCCTGTCGCGGGAGCTGCCGCCGCTGTCGGACGTGGCCCGCTGGGGCGAGCAGATCTGCCGCGCCCTCGCCGTCGCCCACGACGCGGGCGTGGTCCACCGCGACCTGAAGCCCGCCAACGTCATGGTCGGCCCCGACGGGCTCGCCCGCGTCCTGGACTTCGGCATCGCCGCCGTCCTCGCCGAGTCCACCGACCACGCCCGCCTGACCTCCACCGGCGTGGTCCTGGGCACCCCCTCGTACATGGCGCCCGAGCAGATCGAGGGCACCGGGATCTCCGCCAGGAGTGACCTGTACGCGCTGGGCTGCGTGCTCTACGCCCTCGCCACCGGCCGGCCCCCCTTCCGCGGCTCCCTCTACCAGCTGCTGCGCCAACAGCTGGAGGACCAGGCGCCGCCCCCCAGCACGCTCCGCCAGGGGCTGCCGCCCGCCTGGGACCAGCTGATCTCCGAGCTGTTGGCCAAGCGCCCGGCCGAGCGACCGGGCAGCGCCACGGAGATCGCGGAGCGGCTGGGGGAGCTGGCCTCGCGGCCCGATCGGGCGCTGCCCTCCCAGGCGACCGCCGCCACCGTCGTGTACCGGCCGACCGGGATGGACCCCCGGGCGGTGCTGCTCGCCAGCTGTCCGCACCCGGACGGCGGGCGGCTGCCGCTGGCCACGGGGCAGCGCATGCGGCTGGAGGACGTGCTGCCGGGCGTGAACCGCTTCACCGTCGGCGTCGACTGGAAGGCCCGCAAGGGCGCCGGCATGGAGGTCGACCCGAGCGCCCTCATCGTCGACCGGGCGGGGCGGGTCCTCTCCGACCAGCACTTCATCTTCTACAACAACACCGACCAGGGCGCCTTCGGCATCCGCATGGCCAGCGACGAGCCCGAGGCCCGCTTCGCGGTGCGCCTCGACCGCCTGGAGGCCCAGCCGCGGGCCTGGCGGGTGCTGTTCGTGCTCTCGATCCACGACGCCGAGGCCCGCGGCCACGACATGGCCATGGTGCGGGTGCCGCACATCCGGCTGATGGAGACGGACAGGGCCGACGCCGAGCTGCTGTGCTACGGCTTCCCCTTCGGGCCACGGGGCCGCACCGCGCTCACCCTCGGCGAGCTGGTCAGGGACGAGGACGGCGAGGGGTGGGCGTTCTCGGCCACCAGCCGCGCCTACACCGGCGGGCTGGCGGAGATCGCCGAGACCCACGGCGTGGACATCTCGCCCGACCCCGCGACCTGATACCCAGGGAGCCTCCCGGCTCCCAGACCAGCTACCTGAGCAGGCGGGACATGCGGCGGTCGGCCAGCGGCCTGCCGCCCGTCTGGCAGCGCGGGCAGTACTGGAGGGAGGAGTCGGCGAACGACACCTCGCGGACGGTGTCCCCGCAGACCGGACAGGGCTGCCCGGTCCTGCCGTGGACGCGCAGCCCCGTCTTCTTCTCCGCCTTCAACTCCCCGGCGGCCAGCCCACGGGACCGCTCGACGGCATCCCGCAGCGTGTCGACCATGGCGGCGTGCAGGGCGGCGACCTCGTCCTCGTCCAGGCGCGCAGCCAGCCGGAACGGCGACAGCCGCGCGGCGTGAAGGATCTCGTCGGAGTACGCGTTGCCGATGCCGGCCAGGACGCCCTGGTCCCGCAGCACGCCCTTGACCTGGCGCCGGTCCTCCCGCAGCAGCGCCGCGAACGCTTCGGGCGTGAGCGCCGAATCCAACGGATCGGGCCCGAGCCGCGCCACCCCCGGCACCTCGGCGGGATCGCGCACGCACCACACCGCCAGCCGCTTCTGGGTGCCCTGCTCGGTGAGGTCGAAGCCGCCGCCGGCGGGGGAGTCGAGACCGACGCGCAGCGCCAGCGCACCCCTGCCACCCGGCCGGGGCGCGGCGGTGGGCAGCGCGTCCCGCCACCGCAGCCACCCGGCCCGCGCCAGGTGCACGACGAGGTGCAGCCCGTCCGCTCCCGCGTCCGCGCCGCTCCCCGCCCCACTCCCTGCCTCCGCGCCGCTCCCCGTCTCCGCCTCCGTGCCGCCGTCCAGCGCGACGTCGAGGAACTTCCCGTGCCGCGTCACCCCCGTCACCGTCCGCCCCTCGGCGGCGGACAGCGGCGGCTCGTACGTCTTCAGCACGTGGAAGGCGACCGGCACGACACGCTCCACCCGCCGCCCCACCAGACGATCGGTGAGAAAGGAACGCAACGCCTCGACCTCGGGCAACTCCGGCATGCCCCCAACGCTAACGCGTCACCGCTTCCTCACCACCGTGACGCCGTCGCGCAGCGGCAGTATCACCGACTCCACGCGCGGATCGGCGGCGATCGTGGCGTTGACCTCGCGGATCGCCCGGTCCCCGGAGCCCGTCGCGGAGGGGTCGACGACGCGGCCCTCGCGCAGCACGTTGTCCAGGACGATGACGCCTCCCGGGCGCAGACGGACGACAAGCTCCTCGTAGTACACCGGGTACCCCTCCTTGTCCGCGTCGATGAAGGCGAAGTCGATCGTCTCCTCGCGCGGCAGCGCCCGCAGCGTCTCGGCGGCCGGGGCCAGGCGCAGCTCGATGCGGTCCGCGACGCCGGCGCGCTCCCAGTACCGCCGGGCGATCGCGGTCCACTCCTCGCTCACGTCACAGGCCAGCAGATGCCCGTCCGGTGGCAGCGCGCGGGCCACGCACAGCGACGAGTACCCCGTGAACGTGCCGACCTCGACGGCCCGCCGCGCGCCCACCAGCCGCGCCAGCAGCGCGAGGAACGCCCCCTCGTCATGCGTGATCTGCATGCTGGTGTGCCTGGGCAGCGTGCGGTGGGTCTCCTCCGCGAGGTCCCGCAGCACCTCGTCGGCGGCGGGGGTGGCGTGGGCGATCAGATAGTCGGACAGGGCGGGGTGGGTGATCGGGAAGGCGGGGGAGCCGGAAGAGCCAGGTGAGGGCGATGACGTCGAGTCCATGAACGTGACTCTACGGTGACCTTCTGACAACGGCGGGCTCCGAGGACGGCGAACGCGCCCCGGGCGCCGCGCCGCTACGCCCCCGGCTGCATCGGTCCCGGCAACTCGGCGCGGTCGGGCGCCTGCTCCCGCTCCTCGGCGCGTCGCTCCAGATAGATGAGCGCGACGTCCAGGTCCGTCGGCGTCAGCACCCCGCCGGCCGGGGCGCTGAGGGAGAGCGCGGTGCCGCCGGTCAGCGAGACCGACAGCGGCAGCGGGGGCAGCTCGCCGCCCGCGTCCACGATCGTGCCGAACTGCGCCAGGTCCAACGTGAAGCCGCTGAGCACACCGTTGCGCACGGTCAGCTCGCCGGTGACCTCCTGCCGCGCGGCCTGACCCGTCGGCTCGGCGACGACCGGCGGCAGCCCGAGCCGCCCACCGACCCCGCCCAAGCCGCCGTCCTGGCCCGAGCCGTCCTCGCCGTCCGAGCCGCCGTCCTCGCCCGAGTCGTCCGCCCCTCCCGAGCCGTCCTCCCCACCCGGGGCGAGCAGGCCGAGCCACGGCCCCAGCAGCCGCCACGCCTCGCCCGCCGGCATCCGGACCTCGACCACCTCGGCGCCCCGCTCCTCGCCGGTGGCCCGGAACGTGACCTCCCCCGCACCGCCCTCGGCGCCGTCGCCCCCCGCGCCCCCGCCCAACGTCGCGCCGAGCCCCTCGGCGAACCCGCGCAGCGCCTCCCCCGTCAGCAGCGCCCCCGCCTCGGTCAACGCCTCCCCCAGCGTCCGCCCGGCGGCCTCCGCCCCGTCCACCCCCGTCGCCTCGCCCAGCGTGGCGGCGTACGCGTCGTACAGGAAGGGATCGACCGCCACCCACCCGCCGCGCAGCGCCTCACGCGGCACGTACAGCGAGTCGGGCAGCCGGGAGGCGTCCCGCGCGAAGCGCTCCGCCTCCGCGACGGTGGCCTCGTCCCCGTGCAGCGCGTCCTCCACGACGGCCACCACGTCGACCCGCGTCGCCACGTTCCCCCCGACGTTCTTCAGTCCGACCACGTCGTTGCCCCCGAACGACACCACGATCCCGCTGTCGAGCGGGTCCCCGGGACCCAGCTCCCGGATGACCGCGTCCTCCTCGGGACTACCGGCCGTGACCGTCGCCTCCAGCTCGGCCAGCCGCCGGGCGTCCCCGGGCGTCGGCCGCGGCTCGGTGGCGGGGGTGGTGCGCTCCAGGTAGGCGAGGACCTGCTCGGGGCTGGCGTCGATCGACGCCTCCCCCGTGACGCCCTGCCACGCCATCAGCTCGTCCACGGCGTCGGCCACCATCTCCCTGGCCGCCTCGCCGTCCCTTCCCCCGTCCGTGTCCTGGTCCGCCCTGGCGGGCAGAGCCTGGCAGCCGGCCGATCCGGCGGCGGCGACGGACAGGGCGCCGAGCGCGCCGAGCACGGCGAGCAGCCGCCGCGGGCGCTGCGGGCGCTGAGGCCGTCGCGGGCGCTGCGGGCGGCGGTACGGGCGGTGCGCGCTCATGCGGATGTCGTCACTCCTCGGAGTCGTCCCTACGGCTTCCTTGGGCTTTCCTGGGATTCCCTCGGCTTCCTCGGGCCTGCTTGCGCCTGAGTGTCCCTGTACGCAACGAACGAGCCGCCTCCGGGGCGCCCGCTGTGGCCGATGCGTCACAAAGCGGTGAGCGTGCCGTTGCCGTCAACGGCGTCGCCGCCGGGGCCTGGCCGGGGGTTAGTCTCGCGGCATGTCCAGCAGCACTTCCCGCTCCTCCCCGTCGACTCCTCCGCGCCCGGGCCCGCCGCGCGAGCCCTGGGTGGTGGGAGTCTCCGGCGCGTCGGGCACGCCCTACGCCGCCGCCCTGGTGCGGGCGCTGCTGGTCGCCGGTCAGGCCGTGGACCTCGTCGTCAGCCGCGCCGCGCGGCTCACGCTGCTGGACGAGACGGGGCTGCCGTTCCGCGACGCCCACTGGCGCGAGGACCTGGCCGTCTGGCTGGCCAGGGGCGCCGACGGCACGCCCGACGCCTTCAAGGTCTCCGCCGACGACCTCGACCTGGTGCGCCACTGGTCCGCCCGCGACCTGGCGGCGGGGCCCTCCTCCGGCTCGTACCCGGCGCGCGGCATGCTGATCGTCCCAGCCTCCACCGACGCCGTGGCCGGCGTGGCGCTCGGCCTGTCCAAGGACCTGCTCCAGCGGGCCGCCGCCGTCACCCTCAAGGAGCGCCGCCCGCTCGTGGTGGTGGTGCGGGAGGCGCCGCTGACCGGCCTGACCCTGCGCCACCTGGTCACGCTCCACGACGCCGGAGCCGTGGTGCTGCCGGCCGCGCCCGCGTTCTACGCGGGCGCCCGCCACATACAGGACCTGGTGGACTTCGTCGCCGCCCGCGCGCTCGACGCGGCCGGGGCACCCGGCGCCGACGTCCTCTACCACCGGTGGACCGGGGAGCTCGGCGGGGCGGCGGGTGTGACGCACGGCACGGCGTCCCGCTGCCCCTGACGGCCGGACCCCGACGGCCGGACCCCGACGCCCGCCCCCTGACGGCCGGCCCGCGACCGCCGCCGCTCGGCCGCCGGTACCGCGCCTCGCCCCCCCACCCGACCACTCGTAGGCCATGCGCTGCGTATGCCTTAGATTCATCTGTGTAAGGGACCAGGGGACGAGGAAGGTACGGGACGCGATGGACGCGGTGGACAGGCAGCTGATCCAGGCCCTGCGGGAGAACGGGCGGGCCTCCTACGCCGAACTCGGCCGCCTCGTCGGCCTGTCGGGCCCCAGCGTCACCGACCGCATCAACCGTCTGGAGGCCGCGGGCGTCATCACGGGATACCGCGCCACGGTCGACGCCCGTTCCCTCGGCCTCGGCGTCACCGCGCTCGTCGGGGTCCAGCTCTCCGACGCCGTCGACCACGAGGAGGTCGCCTCCCGGCTGAGCGAGCTGCACGAGATCGAGGACTGCTGGTTCATCGCGGGGGACGACTCGTACATGCTGAAGGTCCGCGCCGGGGACGTCGACGGCCTGGAGCGCACCATCCGTCGCCTCAACGGCACCAGGGGCGTCTCCCGCACCCGCACCACCATCGTGCTCTCCACGAAGTGGGAGAACCGGGTCGGTGACCTGCCAGGCGGCGCGGCGGCGTAGGCTCGACGGAGCCGGCGGCAGGGAGGCTGGCAGGGAGGCGGAGAGCACATGGACGCGGGGCTGAAGCGAGAGCTGGAGCAGAAGGTCAGGTCGGGCGAACGGCTCAGCCGCGAGGACGGCGTCGCCCTCTACGCCTGCGACGACCTGGCGTGGCTGGGCGGCCTGGCCCACGAGGTGCGCACCAGACGCAACGGCGACGTCGTCTACTTCAACGTCAACCGCCACCTCAACATGACCAACGTCTGCACCGCCTCCTGTGCGTACTGCTCGTTCCAGCGCAAGCCGGGCGAGAAGGACGCGTACACCATGCGCATCGAGGAGGCCGTGCGCCTGGCCAGGGCCATGGAGGGCGAGCAGCTCACCGAGCTCCACATCGTCAACGGCCTCCACCCCACCCTCCCCTGGCGGTACTACCCGCGCTCCCTGCGCGCCCTGAAGGAGGCGCTCGGCGAGCAGGTCTCCCTGAAGGCGTTCACCGCCACCGAGATCCACCACTTCGAGTCGATCTCCGGGCTGCCGGCCTCCGAGATCCTCGACGAGCTGATCGACGCCGGCCTGGAGTCGCTGACGGGCGGCGGCGCGGAGATCTTCGACTGGGAGGTCCGCCAGCAGATCGTGGACCACAGGACCCACTGGGAGGACTGGTCCCGCATTCACCGCCTGGCGCACTCCAAGGGCCTGAAGACCCCCTGCACCATGCTCTACGGGCACATCGAGGAGCCGCGCCACCGCGTGGACCACGTGCTGCGGCTGCGGGAGCTCCAGGACGAGACCAGCGGCTTCCAGGTCTTCATCCCCCTGCGGTACCAGCACGACTTCGTGGACGTGAAGGACGGCAAGGTCCGCAACACCCTCCAGGCACGGACCACGATGGCCACCGGCGCGGACGCCCTGCGCACCTTCGCCGTCTCGCGCCTGCTGTTCGACAACGTGCCGCACGTGAAGGTCTTCTGGGTGATGCACGGCGTGCAGACGGCGCAGCTCGCGCTCCAGCACGGCGCGGACGACATGGACGGCTCCGTCGTGGAGTACAAGATCACCCACGACGCCGACGCGTTCGGCACCCCCGACAAGCTCACCCGCGACGACCTGCTGGAGCTGATCCGCGACGCCGGCTTCCGCCCGGTGGAGCGGAACACCCGGTACGAGGTGGTGCGCGAGTACGACGGTCCCGACCCCGAGCGGCGCGAGTCGCCGCAGCCGATGCGGGTGTGAGGCGTCCGTGACGCAGACCACCCGTTTCGTGCAGGCGTCGTCCGCCTCGCCGTACCCGGCCCAGTCCCCCTCCGCGTCCTCGTCCCCCTCCGCGTCCTCGTCTCCCTCCGCGTCCTCGTCCCAGCCGGCGGTGCCGCGCCAGCCGCGGCCCCGGCAGGACACGCGGCTGCGGTACGTGCTCGACCCGGCCGTCACCCCCCGCCTGCGCGAGGAGTTGGCCCAGCTCTGGGCCGACGTCACCAACGCGGGCGGAGCCGTCGGCTTCGTGCCGCCGGTCACGCCCGAGGACGTGCAGGGGGAGCTGCGGCGCCACCTGGTGGGCGTCGCCGAGGGCTCCACGCGGCCGTTGGTCGGCTTCGACGAGTCGGGCCGCGCGGTCGCCACGGCGTTCTTCGTCCTGAACGAGCACCGGCTGATGCGGCACTGGGTGTGGCTGAAGACGGTGATGCTCCACCCCGACCTACAGGGGCGGGGCACCGGCCGCGAGGTGATGGCCGCCGCCGCCTCGGCCGCCCGCTCGATGGACGGCATCACGGCGATACGCCTCACCTGCCGGGGCGGCATGGGGCTCGAACGGTTCTACGCGTCCTGCGGGTACCGCGAGGTGGGCCGCGTCCCGGACGCGATCCAGGTGGCGGACGGGGAGTTCCGCGACGACGTCATCCTGTGGCGGCGCGTGGCGGAGGACCACCGGGCCTCCTGACCGGCGGCGAGCCGGGCAGTGGGTCGGCCGGGCAGTGGGCCAGGTGGCCAGCCGGGCAGCCGGCCGCGGGACCGCCTCACCGGCCTGTCGGAGCGCTGTGTTTCACTGGACGGCATGAGCCAGACGAGCCCGACGAGCCAGACCAGCGAGACGCCCCCCACGCGCCACGCGACCCTGCGCTACACGGCGATGCGCCTGGGCATCTTCGCCGGCTGCTTCGTCGTCATCGCGATCCTCGCGTACGTGGGAGTGCTTCCCGAGTCCGTGGGGACGGCCAACCCGCTGTGGATCGCGCTGCTGTCGATCGTCGTGTCGGCCCCGATCAGCTTCGTGGTGCTGCGCCGCCAACGCGACGCGATGGCCACCCAGATCACCACGAGCGTCGGCCGGGCCCGCGAGCGGCTCACCGCCAACCAGTCCATGGAGGACGACGCGGACGACGCCGCCCGCGCCTGACGGCCCCGGGCCCGCCCGCACGGCGTTGACGCGATGCCCCCGCCGGACACGGCGAGTTCGACGGCGAGGGCACCGCTCCCATGGTGGGGGACGCGGCAAGCGCGTTGGCAGAACCCTGGCGCAGAGCGTTGAAATGATTCAAGGGGCCGGCGCATCACACTTCGGTGACGCTCACCATGCCGCGTCACACGGGCGGCACAGGTGGCGGTCCCGTGAAAGTGCTCGTCAATCTGGGCGTAACGCGCGAGTCACCCGGCAGAATGCGCTTCCGACGCCGTTCCCCGCTGTCCCCGCCGTTCCCCGCCGACCCGCACCGGGAGGGCCCATGTCGCGCATCCAGCGCCAGAGCAGCGCCGTCGGCGCACCCGTCGGCGTCGGCGCCGGGGCCGACCCGGAGTCGCCGGCCCTCGTCCGCCCGCGGCTGCGCCTCGAACACGGCATCGTCGTCGAGGCGTCCGTGCCACCCCTCGTCCCGCCCGCCCAGGGCGGCAGCCTCGCCGACATCCCGTTCCTCAACGCCCGCCAGGCGCCCGAGCAGGTCGTCCTCGCCCGCAGGCAGAGCGACGGCGGCTGGCAGGACGTGACGTGCGCCGAGTTCGCCGCCGAGGTCCTGGCCGTCGCCAAGGGGCTGATCGCGCACGGCCTGCACCCGGGTGAGCGGATCGCGATCATGTCCCGCACCCGGTACGAGTGGACCCTGCTGGACTTCGCCGCCTGGGCGGCCGGCCTGATCACCGTCCCGATCTACCCCACCTCCTCGCCCCAGCAGGTCGCCTGGATCCTGCGGGACGCCGGCGTCCGCGCCTGCGCCGTCGAGCGGGTGGAGGAGGCCCGCACCCTCACCGCCATCCAGCACGAACTGCCCGAGCTGCGCCACCTGTGGCAGTTCACGGCCCTCACCGGCGGTGGCGAGCGGACCGCGTTGGACCACATCGCCGCCGCGGGCCGGGCGGTGCCGGACTCGGCCGTCGCCGACCGCCGCGCCCTCCTGTCACCCGGCCTGGCCGCGACCGTCATCTACACCTCGGGCACCACCGGCACCCCCAAGGGCTGCGTCATCACCCACGGCAACCTGCTCGCCGAGGTGGACAACGCCATCGAACTGCTCTACCCGATCTTCCGCCAGGTCACCGACGAGCCCGCCGCCACGCTGCTCTTCCTCCCGCTGGCCCACGTCCTCGGCCGCATCGTCGCCCTCGGCTGTGTCCGCGCCCGCGTCCGCCTCGGCCACGCCCCGAGCGTCGCCACCGACGACCTCCTGGCCGACCTCGCCAGCTTCCAGCCCACGTTCCTCTTCGCCATCCCGTACCTGCTGGAGAGGGTCTACAACACCGGCCGCGCCATGGCGGAGCGGATGGGCCGGGCAGCCTCCTTCGACCGCGCCGCCAGGATCGCCCGCCGCTACGGCGCCGCCGCCGAGGCCGAGCAGCACGGCACGGGCCCCGGCCCCGGCTTCGCGCTGCGCACCGCGCGCGGCCTCTACGACGCCCTCGTCTACCGCCGGGTCCGCGCCGCCCTCGGCGGCCACATCAAGCAGGTCATCTGCGGCGGCTCGCCCCTCGGCCGGCAGCTGGCCGCGTTCTACGAGGGCGCCGGCATCAACGTCTACGAGGGCTTCGGCCTGACCGAGACCACCGGCGCCTCCACCATCACGCCCCCCAACGCCCAGCGCATGGGCACCGTGGGCTGGCCCATGCCCGGCACCGCCGTCCGCATCGCGCCCGACGGCGAGATCCTCGTCCGGGGCGCCCAGGTCTTCGCCGGGTACTGGGACGCCGCCCGCGCCCGGGTGGTGCCCGCCACCGACGCCGAGGGGTGGCTGCCCACGGGCGACCTCGGCGCGCTCGACGCCGACGGTTACCTCTCGATCACCGGCCGCAAGAAGGACCTGATCGTCACCTCCGGCGGCAAGAACGTCGCGCCCGCCCCGCTGGAGGACTGCATACGCGCCCACCCCCTCGTCGGCCAGTGCCTCGTCGTCGGCGAGAACCGCCCCTACCTCACCGCCCTCATCACCCTCGACCCCGACGGGCTCGCCCACTGGCGGCAGATGGCCGGCCGCCGGGAGGTGCCCGTCGAGCAGCTGACCGACGACCCCGAGCTGCTGCGTCAGCTCGACCGCGTCGTGTCGGAGGCCAACAGCCTGGTCTCGGCCCCCGAGTCGATCCGCCGCTTCCGGGTGCTGCCGGCGGAGTTCACCATCCAGTCGGGGCACCTCACGCCCTCGCTGAAGCTGCGCCGCACCGCCGTGCTGCGCGACTACGCCGCCGAGGTCGACGCCCTCTACGTCTCCTAGGCCCTCCTAGGCCCTGTCGTTCGGACCCTGGCGGAGGGCCGCCGCTGTGACGCGTTCCACACCGCGCGCCACCCGGCCGGGCGAGGCCGGGAGGAGGCCGGGAGGCTGGACGCGTCGCACCACGGGGGAGGCGCCCGCGCACACGACGGAGCCCCCGGCCGTGACCGGGGGCCCGTGTGGTGTTACTCGGTGACGTCAGACGATCGTGACGTTCTCCGCCTGCGGGCCCTTCGGGCCCTGCGTGACGTCGAAGGTCACCGTCTGGCTCTCCTCCAGCGAACGGAAGCCGGTGGCGTTGATCGCGGAGTAGTGGACGAAGACATCGGGGCCGCCGCCGTCCTGGGCGATGAAGCCAAAGCCCTTTTCAGCGTTGAACCACTTCACGGTTCCGGTAGCCATCTAAACCCTCCTGGGGCCTGAAAGGGTCGCCCTGCTCCAGAACCGCAAACCGCATGAATGCTGCATGAAGCCTGAAAACGACGAAAGCCCGCGGTCACATGCTCCGCAGGCTCGTACTGCAAGGGAAACCAAACTGCAACTCCTCACGAGCCTAGCACGCTGCGTGTCGGCCGGGGCGGGCTTGATCCGTCCCCCGCCGCAGGCTCGCACGATCACAGGCGTACCCTCCGAGACGTGAGACCTAACCCACCAGACCCCCCTACCGTCCCGCCAATCCGTCCGCGCGTCGGCCACATCCAGTTCCTCAACTGCCTCCCCCTCTACTGGGGCCTCGCGCGCACCGGCAGCCTGCTCGACGTGGACCTGGCGAAGGACACCCCCGAGCGCCTGGGGGAGCGCCTGGCGGCCGGCGAGCTCGACATCGGCCCGGTCTCCCTCGTGGACTACCTGCGTCACGCCGACGAGCTGCTCGCCCTCCCCGAGATCGCCGTGGGCTGCGACGGCGACGTCATGTCCTGCGTGATCGTCTCGCAACGGCCGCTCGCGGAGCTCGACGGGGCGCGCGTCGCGCTCGGCTCCACCTCCCGCACCTCCGTGCGCCTGGCGCGGCTGCTGCTCACCGAGCGGTACGGGGTCGCCCCCGAGTACTACACCTGCCCGCCCGACCTCGGCGTGATGATGCAGGAGGCCGACGCCGCCGTCCTGATCGGGGACGTCGCGCTGCGGGCCAGCCTCCACGACGCCCCCCGCCTGGGCCTGGCCGTCCACGACCTGGGCCGGATGTGGCGGGAGTGGACGGGGCTGCCGTTCGTCTTCGCGGTCTGGGCCGTCCGCCGGGAGTACCTGCGCCGCGAGCCCGCCACGGTGCGCGAGGTGCACCGCGCGTTCCTGGCCTCGCGCGACCTGTCGCTCCAGGAGGTCACCAAGGTGGCCGAGCAGGCGGCCCGCTGGGAGGCGTTCGACGCCGAGGCGCTGGAGCGGTACTTCACGACGCTGGACTACCGGCTCGGGCCCCGCCAGCTGGCGGGCGCCGCCGAGTTCGCCCGCAGGATCGGCGCCCAGGGCGCCGTCACGCTGCTCGACCCCGCCACCGGCGGCCCCGCGGACCAGCCGGCCCACCAGCCGGCCGACGGGCCCCCCGACCGGGTGGAATAGCCGGAAAACGGGACGCGTACGCTGGTCCGGTCGGGTTCCGTCACGCGTCCGTCGCTCGCCCAGCCGCCAGCCGTCACCCGGGAGGCCGTTCCATGCAGGTTGCCACGCAGCGTGCCACGCAGTCCGTGCTCGACCGCGCCGCCGACGGGGGACGCATCACGCCGGACGAGGCGCTGGAGCTGTACCGCTCCGCCCCGCTGCACGCGCTGGGCCAGGCCGCCGACGCCGTGCGCCGCCGCCGTTACGCCGGCACGGAGCACATCGCGACGTACATCATCGAACGGAACATCAACTACACCAACGCCTGTGTCACGGCGTGCAAGTTCTGCGCCTTCTACGCGGCGCCCAAGAGCGAGGACGTCTGGGTCCGCTCGCTGGAGGACATCCTGCGGCGCTGCGCGGAGACCGTCGAGCTCGGCGGCACCCAGATCATGTTCCAGGGCGGGCACCACCCCGACTTCGGCGTCGAGTACTACGAGCGCCACTTCTCCGCGATCAAGGCGGCCTTCCCGCAGCTCGTGATCCACTCCCTCGGCGCCTCCGAGGTGGCCCACATGGCCACCGTGTCCGGCGTGACGGTGGAGGAGGCCATCGAACGGCTCAGCGCCGCCGGCCTCGACTCGTTCGCCGGCGCCGGCGCCGAGCTGCTGCCGGCCCGGCCGCGCCAGGCCATCGCGCCGCTGAAGGAGTCGGGCGAGCGCTGGCTGGACATCATGGAGACGGCGCACCGCCTCGGCGTCGAGTCCACGACCACGATGCTGATGGGCACCGGCGAGACGAACGCCGAGCGCGTCGAGCACCTGCGCATGATCCGCGACGTGCAGGACCGCACCGGCGGCTTCCGCGCCTTCATCCCGTACACGTACCAGCCGCAGAACAACAAGCTCCGCGGCCAGACCCAGGCCACGCTCTTCGAGTACCTGCGGATGATCGCCGTCGCGCGGCTCTTCCTCGACAACGTGGCCCACATCCAGGGCTCGTGGCTCACCACGGGCAAGGACGTCGGCCAGCTGACCCTGCACTACGGGGCGGACGACCTCGGCTCGGTGATGCTGGAGGAGAACGTCGTCTCCTCCGCCGGCGCCCGGCACCGCTCCAACCTGCTGGAGCTCATCTCCCTCATCCGCGGCGCGGGCCGCGTCCCCGCCCAGCGCTCCACCACCTACGAGCACCTGCGCGTCCACGACGACCCGGCCGACGACCCGGTGGACGAGCGGGTCGTCTCCCACCTCTCCTCCACCGCCATCGAGGGCGGCACGGCCCACCCGGAGCTGAAGCTCGCCACGCCCTGACCGGGGGCTCCCCACGGCGAACGCCGCGGCTCCGAGGGCGATGGCCCGGAGCCGCGGCGCGTCATGTCAGGGCCGCGCGTGTCTGCCTTCGGTCAGAAGCGCAGGCCCCAGCTGTTGAGGGTGCCGGTGTCGTAGGTGGCGCTGTCGGTCACGCGCAGGGTCCACGTGCCGTTGGCGGGGACGGACGAGGCGTTCACCGCGTAGGTGGTGAGGATGTCGTTGGCGCTGCCGCCCTGGCGCGCGGCCAGGGTGAAGACGGTGCCGTTGGGGGCCTCCAGCTCGACCGTGAGGTCGCCGATGTAGGTGTGCGAGATGTTCACGGGGACGCCCAGCGAGGCCGGGCCGTTGCCGTCGATCCCGCTGACCGTGATCGTCGACTCCACCGTGGCGTGGTCGCTGATGCGGTACGCCGTGGTGTTGTCGAACGACGGGCCCGGGTCCGGCGGGGTACCGCCGCCCTCGCCGACGTTGAGCAGCCGGTTCGGCGAGCCGGTGCCGGGGTTGCTGATGTTCCCGGAGACTGCCGAGCCGGTCAGCGCGCTCGCGACCTGCGCGGGCGTGTCGTCCGGGTTCTCCGCGAGGTGGAGCGCCGCCGCGCCCGCGACGTGGGGGGCCGCCATCGAGGTGCCGGAGATGGTGTTGGACGCGCTGTCGCTGGTGTGCCAGGCGGAGGTGATGGAGGAGCCGGGTGCGAACAGGTCCAGGACGCTGCCGTAGTTGGAGAACGACGAGCGGGCGTCGGTGCTGGTGGAGGAGCCGACCGTGATGGCCTCCGTCACGCGGGCGGGGGAGGAGCGCGAGGCGTCGACGTTGTCGTTGCCGGCGGCGAGGGTGTAGGTGACGCCGGAGGCTATGGAGTTGCGGACGGCCTGGTCGAGGCTGGCGTCGACGCCGCCGCCGAGGCTCATGTTCGCGACGGCCGGGTGCTGCGCGTTCTCCGTCACCCAGTCGACGCCGGCGATGACGCCGGCCGTCGTGCCGGAGCCCGCGTTGTTCAGCACGCGGACGGCGACGATGTCGGCGTTCTTCGCGACGCCGTAGGCCGAGCCCGCGACGGTGCCGGCGACGTGCGTGCCGTGGCCGTTGCCGTCCTGCGCCGTGGTGTCGCCGTCGACCGCGTCGTAGCCGTAGGACGCGCGC
This sequence comes from Streptomyces sp. 4N509B, assembly GCF_052245655.1. Classification (NCBI taxonomy): domain Bacteria; kingdom Bacillati; phylum Actinomycetota; class Actinomycetes; order Kitasatosporales; family Streptomycetaceae; genus Streptomyces; species Streptomyces sp. 4N509B. The sequence continues at coordinate 155,836 of NZ_JBQQBZ010000002.1, read as the reverse complement.
CCGCCGAAGTCGCCGTGCGTGATGCGCACGCCGGTGTCGATGATGTACGCCGTGACGCCCTCGCCCGCGCTGTCGGGGTAGGTGTAGCTGCGGTCGAGGGGCAGCTCCGCCTGGTCGAGGCGGTCGAGGCCCCAGGAGGGCGGGTTGGGCTGGGTGCCCTGGATGGTGAACGTACGGTCCTGCACGACCGAGGCGACGGCGGGGTCGGCGGCCAGACGCCTGGCCTCCGCCTCCGACGCCTCGATGGCGTAGCCGTTGAGCGCGGCCGTGTAGGTGTGGGTGATCTCGGCGCCGTACCGCTCGGCGAGTGAGGTGCCGGCGGCGGTCTCGGCCTGGAGTCTACTCGCGTGGAGTGTGACGACGTAGGAGCCGTCGACCGCGTTGGGGGCGTCGGCGTACAGGATCGTGCCCTCCGGTTGCTCGGCCGCTCCGGCCGAGGTCGCGGGCATGACGCCGAGCGCCAGGGCGGCGGCGGCCACGGTGGCGGCGCCGAGCCCGGCGGTGCGCCGTCTCCGGAGGGTGATGGGGAACGCCATCAGAGGGGTCCTCCTCGTGGATGGTGGTGGGGGTTCGCACACGGCTGATCGATGCATGCGCATGACAAGCCGTCGCCCAACGGTGGCTGAACCGCGCCGAGTTCACAAGAGGATGAGCGCTCGCGATGGCTGCGATGTGAAGATTTTTCATCTGCTTGTTACATGAGTGACCGTGAGTTTTGCCGGCTCAATCCCTGTTGCTGGATCCGTGTTGGTGCCGGTTTGCTCCTGTGTGCCGGTTTCCGCCGCTGGTGCGGGAGTGGCGTGTGGTGCGGGGGAGGGCGGTGCCGCGCCGGGCGGTTTCCGGACGGGCGCGGTCAAGCTGCCGACGGCCGTGCCCCGGGGTGCAATGGCCCTATGACGGACTTCATGCAATCGATCGACGTGTTCACGGAACGACTCGTGGAGCTCGCGGGCGGCGCCATCGACGAGTCCGAGGCGCGCGCCCTGGTCACCGAGATCCACGAGGCGGCGATGCTGGAGGAGCGGGAGGAGCTGGCGGAGCGGGAGGCCGAGCGCGAGGAGTGAGCGCGAGGAGTGAGCGCCGGCGGCGGCGACCGCGCAGGCCACCGCACCGCACCGTGCCGCCCCGCCGACGGGGCCCCGGGCGCTCAGCCGCCGGCCGCGTCCCCGTCGCCCCCGCCCGTGAGGCCGTTCAACAGCTCGCCCGGGAGCGTCGACAGGGAGGCGCCGTCGGAGAGCGGCCCGGTCAGCAGCTCCGTGGAGAGCGGGCGGAAGTCGGCGATCTGGGTGCCCGCCGAGTTCGTCAGCGGATCGGTGGTGGTGCCCGCCAGCGGGTTGAGCTGGAGGCCGAGCGCGGGCGCGACGGCGTGCGTCGTGGCGTCGGAGACGGTGGCCAGGCTGTCCTCGACGGTCCCCGTCACGATCGGCAGTGTGCCGGCGCCCAGATCCCTCGGGATGAACTCGGCCGAGGCGCCACCGGCCGAGACGAGCACCGCGCCGCCGCCCGCCGTCGCCACGACGAGGACGCGGGACAGGCCACGGGAGACGGGGCGGGGGAGGGCGCGGGAGAGACGGCGGGACGGGGCACGGTGGGAACCGGTCATGGAACGCACCGTAGTTGCTCGGGCGCGCGAGGCTCGCCCTCGTGCCCCGGCAAGTCACTCGAACGGGTCAATCGCGGCAGGCCGGAGGAGGGCAGGCAGAATGGGCCGCGTGACCCGAGCGACCCTGGCGAAGCAGCCCCACGAGGTGCGCGCGATGTTCGACACCGTCGCCGCGCGCTACGACCTGACCAACGACGTGCTGGCTCTCGGCCAGAACCGGCTCTGGCGGCGCGCCACCACCCGGGCGGTGGACGCGCGCCCCGGCCAGCTGGTGCTGGACCTGGCGGCCGGGACCGGGACCTCCACGGAGCCGTTCGCCGCCGCCGGGGCGTACACCGTGCCGTGTGACTTCAGCCTCGGCATGCTGACGGAGGGCAAGCGGCGCGTGCCGTGGCTCCCGTTCACCGCCGGCGACGCCACGCGCCTGCCGTTCGCCGACGGCTCCTTCGACGCCGTCACCATCTCCTTCGGCCTGCGGAACGTCCACGACACCGACGCCGCGCTGCGGGAGATGCGGCGGGTGACGCGCCCCGGCGGGCGGCTGGTGGTGTGCGAGTTCAGCCATCCCACGTGGGCGCCGCTGCGCACCGCCTACAGCGAGTACCTGATGCGGGCGCTGCCCGGCGTGGCCCGGCGCGTGGCGAGCAACCCCGACGCCTACGTCTACCTCGCCGAGTCGATCCGCGCCTGGCCCGACCAGCCGGCACTGGCCGCGCGGCTGGTCGGTGCCGGCTGGAGCCACGTCGCCTGGCGGAACCTCTCGGGGGGCATCGTCGCCCTTCACCGGGGGTTCAACAGCGCCGGGCCAGGGACGACACCGTAGACTCGGGCGCGCTGCGCCACAGCCGGAGGGATGGGAGCACCGACCGTGACAGAGACCGTTGCGCCCGAGAACGACGCGAACCCCGGGAACGCCGCCTCGCAGGACACCGCCGACGTCATCGTCGTCGGCGCCGGGCCGTCCGGAGCCACGACCGCCTACCACCTGGCCAGGTCGGGCCTCGACGTGCTGCTGCTGGAGAAGACGGCCTTCCCGCGCGAGAAGGTCTGCGGCGACGGCCTCACCCCACGCGCCGTCAAGCAGCTGGTGGCCATGGGCATCGACGTCTCCGAGGAGGCGGGGTGGCTGCGGAACAAGGGCCTGCGGATCATCAGCGGCTCCCACCGCCTGGAGCTGGACTGGCCGCAGCTCGCCTCGTACCCGGACTACGGACTCGTACGCAAGCGCGACGACTTCGACGAGCAGCTGGCCCGTCAGGCGGAGAAGGCCGGCGCCCGCATGCTGGAGCGGTGCAACGTCACCGGCCCCGTGCGGGACGAGCGTACGGGCCGCATCACCGGCGTGGTCGCCAAGCTCGGCGAGGAGAAGCGGCAGGTCACCTTCCGCGCGCCGCTCGTGATCGCCGCCGACGGGAACTCCACGCGCCTGTCCCTGGCCATGGGCATGCACCGCGACCCGGCCCGGCCCATGGGCGTGGCGGTGCGCACGTACTTCACGACCCCGCGCCACGACGACGACTACCTGGAGTCCTGGCTGGAGCTGTGGGACCGGCGCGGCGGGCAGGAGCGCCTGCTGCCGGGGTACGGCTGGGTCTTCGGCATGGGCGACGGCACCTCGAACGTCGGGCTCGGCGTGCTGAACAGCTCGCCCGCCTTCAAGGACCTCGACTGGCGCGAGGTGCTGCGCACCTGGTGCGCGGGGATGCCGGAGGAGTGGGGCTTCACGCCGGACAACATGACGGGCCCGATCCGCGGCGCGGCGCTGCCGATGGCGTTCAACCGCAAGCCGCACTACGCCCGCGGCCTGCTGCTCGTCGGCGACGCCGGCGGCCTGGTCAACCCGTTCAACGGTGAGGGCATCGCGTACGCCATGGAGTCGGGCCGCCTCGCCGCCGAGGTCGTGGGCCAGGCCCTGGCCCGGCAGACCCCGTACCAGCGGGAGCTGGCGCTGCGCGGGTACCCCAAGGCCCTGAAGGACACCTACGGCGGGTACTACACGCTGGGCCGGGCGTTCGTCCGCGTCATCGGCAACGCGAAGGTGATGCGGCTGGCCGCCGAGCACGGCCTGAGCCACCCGGTGTTGATGCGTTTCGTGCTCAAGCTCCTGGCGAACCTCACGGACCCGACGGGCGGGGACGCGATGGACCGCCTGATCAACGGGCTGACGAAGGTCACCCCCCGGGCGTAGACGCCGCGGGAGCACCCTCCACAGCGTTCGGCCCCGCCCCGGATGACCGGGGCGGGGCCGAACGGCTGTGGAGAACGGTGAACGGTGTGGACGTGCGCCGGGTCGGGTGCGCCGGGACGACGGCGGGGCCGGGAGGCCCGCCGCGTCACATCACGCGGACCGCTCCCGTGGGCGGGTCCCAGTCGAGGGTGCGCTCGACGACGCCGGTCGAGGAGTTCTGGGCCCCCACGAAGGAGCCGCCGCCGACGTAGACGGCCACGTGGTAGGCGCTGCCGGCGCCGCCCCAGTAGAGGATGTCCCCGGGCTGGAGGGCGTCGAGGGAGACCTGTGTGCCCGCCACCGACTGCTCGGCGGCCGTGCGGGGCAGCGAGACGCCGACGGAGGCGTAGGCCGCCTGGACGAGGCTGGAGCAGTCCCAGGCGTCGGGGCCGACCGAGCCGAGGCCGTAGGCGTCGCCCAGCTGGGAGAGGATGTAGGAGACCACCGAGCCGCCGCTGCCGCCGCTCGCCGCCGGGGGCGCGGACTCGGCGGAGGCGAGGCGCTCCTCCTCGGCGGCGGCCTCGGCCTCGGCCGCGGCGGCGCGCCGGGCCTCCTCGCGCTCGCGGCGCTCCGCCGCCTCGCGCCGCGCGTCCTCGACGGCGCGCTGCTCGGCCTCCTCGGTGGCCTCGCGGGCCACCGCGTCGGTGACGTAGTCCTGGGTGGCGGCGGCGGCGCGGATGGCGCTGTCGGACACCACGGCGTCGAGGTCGAGGCTCGGGAGGGTGGGGAGTTCTGCGGTCGTCTCGGTGGGCCCCTCGGCGGAGGCCGGGGGGGCGGAGGTGACCGCGACGGTGCCGGCGACGCTGGTCAGCAGACCACCGCGCAGCAGCCGGGCGGCGCCTGCCCGGCGGCCGGTCTTCGGCTTGCGGTGCCGGCCGTGCGAGCCGCCGAGCGGCGAACGTATCGAGGAACGGAGAGCGGACATGGGATCTCTGGCTACCAGCACCCCGGGTTGATCTCAATTCCTGTGGAGTGCGCCACAACCAGCCGGTAAGGAGGCCCCTGGCTGGATGTTTGTCCGTAATGCCGCTTCGCGCGGCTGGTGGGCCTTCGTGGCGTTGTACGGCCCTGTCCTGCATGGTGTCCGTATTGTCGGGTGGATGGCGGATGCCTAACACGCGACCGGCCGTCTCCTCAACGTTGCCACGAGGTAACGGGACGGCGCAGTGGTGTTTGTCACGCCCAGGTCACGTTCCGCCGTGGCGGCGTCACGCCCACCACTGGTCGTACGCGAGCCGCGCGACGAGGGCGGTGACGACCACCAGCAGCACCACCCGGACGAAGCCGCTGCCGCGCCGGAGCGCCATGCGGGCGCCGAGCCAGCCGCCGAGCACGTTGAAGACGGCCATGAACGGCGCCAGCTGCCACAGCACCGAGCCGAGGGCGGTGAAGACGGCCAGCGCGCCGAGGTTCGTGCCCACGTTCACGACCTTCGCGGTGGCCGTCGCGGCGAGCATGTCCAGGCGCAGGAGGGCCACCAGGCCGATGACGAGGAACGTGCCGGTGCCGGGGCCCACGAGGCCGTCGTAGAAGGCGATGCCGACGCCCACGACGGCGAGGGCGGCCATGGCCCGGCGGCGCGAGGGGGGACGCTCGTCCACCACGGTGCCGAAGTGTGGCCGGAGGACGACGAACGCCGCCACGCCCAGCAGCAGCACCATGATCAGCGGTTGCAGCACGTCCTTGTCGATCGCCGAGGCGAAGGCCGCGCCGCCCGCCGAGGCGCACGTGGCCAGCGCGGCGAGCCGGAGCGCGCGGCGCACGTCGAGGGCGCCGGTGCGCGCGTAGGTGACGGCGGCCATCGAGGTGCCGGTGACGGCGACGGCCTTGTTGGTGCCGAGCGCGTCGGTGGGCGGCTGGTCGGCGGGGAGGCCGAGGAGGAGGGCGGGAAGGAGGAGGAGCCCGCCGCCTCCCACGACGGCGTCGATCCAGCCGGCCGCCAGGGCGGCGACGCACAGCACGACGGCCGCCGTGAGGGTGATGTCTGCCACGGTCGGCAACCGTAAACGACCCTCCGCGCGCGACCGACCGGATTATGCGGGAAACCGGCGCACTGCGTGACCGGTTCGGCGCGTTCGGTGCGCCGAAAGGTGTTTCGGGGCGAACGGTGGGAGAGATCACAGCCCTTAGGGGGACCCCCGTGTCGAAGGTCACAGGCCAGGGGCTTAGGATGCTCGCAGCCTTGTGAACTGACTCACATAATGATGATCTTGAAGTGGTCGTCGTGCAGGAAGTCGCCGTTGACTGGAAGGAGCGAGGTGCGTGAACGCGTACGTTCCGATCCTCGTGCTCGGTGCCCTCGGGCTCGGCTTTGTCGTGTTCTCCCTGGTCGCCGCCGCTCTGGTGGGTCCCAAGCGGTACAACAGGGCGAAGCTCGCGGCCTATGAGTGCGGCGTCGAGCCCACTCCCCAGCCCGCCGGCGGCGGGCGCTTCCCCGTGAAGTACTACCTCACGGCGATGCTCTTCATCGTCTTCGACATCGAGATCGTCTTTCTCTATCCCTGGGCCGTGCACTTCGAGGCGCTCGGGATGTTCGGGCTCGTGCAGATGCTTGTCTTTGTCGGCCTGATCGGTGTTGCTTACGCGTACGACTGGCGTCGGGGAGGTCTCGAATGGGACTGAGAACACTGACGACACTGAGCGAACGGCGAGAAGGGAATCGCTGATGGGCCTCGAAGACAAAATCCCCGGCGGATTTCTGCTCGACACCGTCGAGAACCTGGCCGGGCTCGCCAGGAAGTCCTCGGTCTTCCCCGCCACCTTCGGTCTCGCCTGCTGCGCGATCGAGATGATGACCACCGGAGCCGGCCGGTACGACCTCGCCCGCTTCGGCATGGAGGTCTTCCGCGGCTCGCCCCGCCAGGCCGACCTCATGATCGTCGCCGGCCGCGTCAGCCAGAAGATGGCGCCCGTGCTGCGGCAGGTCTACGACCAGATGCCGAATCCGAAGTGGGTCATCTCGATGGGCGTGTGCGCCTCCTCCGGCGGCATGTTCAACAACTACTCCATCGTCCAGGGCGTCGACCACGTCGTGCCCGTCGACATCTACCTCCCGGGATGCCCACCGCGCCCGGAAATGCTCATGGACTCGATTCTCAAACTGCACGCCAAGATTCGCGAGGAAAAGCTCGGGATCAACCGTGAGCAGGCTGCCCGCGAGGCGGAGGAGGCGGCCCGCAAGGCCCTCCCGACGCTGGAGATGAAGGGGCTGCTGCGGTGAGCGACGCCAGGGACGCGAACGACCAGGTGAACGGGAACACAAGCACAAACGGCGACGCCGCCCCCGCCCCCAGCGGCGGAGCCGGCGAGACCATCGCCCGCCGCCGCGGCATGTTCGGCGCGAACAACGGCGGCGACACCTCCGGCTACGGCGGCCTGCGCCGCACCGTCCGCATGCCCGGCCCGAGCGCCCGCCCCTACGGCGGGTACTTCGACGAGGTCGCCGACGAGCTGGAGGGCGCGCTGGAGGAGCAGGGCGTCGACCCGGAGCAGGCCATCGAGCGGACCGTGATCGACCGCGGCGAGATGACCCTCCACATCGCCCGCGAACACCTCCCCCGCGTGGCCCGCACCCTCCGCGACGACCCCGCCCTCCGCTTCGAGCTGTGCACCGGCGTCAGCGGCGTGCACAACCCGACCGACGTGGGCCGCGAGCTGCACGCGGTGTACCACCTGCGCTCCCTGACCCACGGCCGGCTGATCCGGCTGGAGGTCAGCGCCCCCGACGCCGACCCGCACATCCCCTCGGTCGTCGACGTCTACCCGACCAACGACTGGCACGAGCGCGAGACCTACGACTTCTTCGGCATCGTCTTCGACGGCCACCCGGCGCTGACGCGGATCATGATGCCGGACGACTGGCAGGGTCACCCGCAGCGCAAGGACTACCCGCTGGGCGGCATCCCCGTCGAGTACAAGGGCGCCCAGATCCCCGCACCCGACCAGCGGAGGTCGTACTCCTGATGTCTGCTCCCACCCACCCCACCGCCCCTGCCGGCGCGCGGGAGACCACAGAAGGCACCGTCTACACCGTCACCGGCGGGGACTGGGACGAGGTGGCCCGCGCCGCGGCCGCCACCGACGACGAGCGCATCGTCGTCAACATGGGCCCGCAGCACCCCTCCACCCACGGCGTGCTCCGGCTCATCCTGGAGATCGACGGCGAGACGGTCACCGAGGCCCGCGCGGGCATCGGTTACCTCCACACCGGCATCGAGAAGAACCTCGAGTACCGCACGTGGACGCAGGGCACCACGTTCGTCACGCGCATGGACTACCTGACGCCGTTCTTCAACGAGGCGGCGTACTGCCTCGCCGTGGAGCGGCTGCTCGGGATCACCGACGACATCCCCGACCGGGCGAGCGTCATCCGCGTGATGCTGATGGAGATCAACCGCCTCTCCTCCCACCTGGTGGCCATCGCCACCGGCGGCATGGAGCTCGGCGCCTCCACCGTCATGATCTACGGCTTCCGCGACCGCGAGCTGTGCCTGGACGTCTTCGAGCTCATCACCGGCCTGCGGATGAACCACGCGTACATCCGCCCCGGCGGCCTCTCCCAGGACCTGCCGCCCGGCGCGATCGACGCGCTGCGCGAGTTCATCGCGACGATGCGGAAGAACCTCGTCGAGTACGACAAGCTCGCCACCCACAACCCGGTCTTCAAGGCGCGCCTGAAGGACGTCGGGTACCTCGACCTCGCCGGCTGCCTCGCGCTCGGCGCCACCGGACCCATCCTCCGCTCCGCCGGCCTCCCGCACGACCTGCGCAAGACCGACCCGTACTGCGGGTACGAGACCTACGACTTCGAGGTCCCCACCACCGACACCTGCGACTCCTACGGCCGCTTCCTGCTGCGCCTGGAGGAGATGCGGCAGTCGCTGCGCATCGTCGAGCAGTGCATCGAGCGGCTGGAGCCGGGCCCCGTCATGGTCGGGGACAAGAAGATCGCCTGGCCCGCGCAGCTCGCCCTCGGCCCCGACGGCCTGGGCAACTCGCTCGACCACATCAAGAACATCATGGGCACCTCCATGGAGGCCCTCATCCACCACTTCAAGCTGGTGACCGAGGGCTTCCGGGTGCCGGCCGGCCAGGTGTACACCGCCGTCGAGTCCCCCAAGGGCGAGCTCGGCGTCCACGTGGTCAGCGACGGCGGCACCCGCCCGTACCGGGTCCACTTCCGCGACCCCTCCTTCACCAACCTCCAGACCATGGCCGCGATGTGCGAGGGCGGCATGGTCGCCGACGTCATCGTCGCGGTGGCGTCCATCGACCCCGTGATGGGAGGCGTTGACCGGTGACCGACGTATCTGCGGGCGGACCCGCGGGCGGGCCCGCGCCAGGGGCCGCCGGTGTCCACCTGGGCATGCCGCAGCTGCCCGCCGAGCCGTACCCGGACGAGGTGCGCGCCCGGCTGGAGGCCGACGCGCGCGAGGTGATCGCCCGGTACCCCGACAGCCGCTCCGCGCTGCTGCCGCTGCTGCACCTGGTGCAGTCCGAGGAGGGACACGTCACCCGCACCGGCGTCGCGTTCTGCGCCGAGGTGCTGGACCTGACCACCGCCGAGGTCACGGCCGTGGCCACGTTCTACTCCATGTACCGGCGCAAGCCCTCGGGCGACTACCAGGTCGGGGTCTGCACCAACACCCTGTGCGCGGTCCTCGGCGGCGACGAGATCTTCGCCACCCTCCAGCGCCACCTCGGCATCGGCAACGGCGAGACCACGGAGGACGGCAAGGTCACGCTGGAGCACATCGAGTGCAACGCGGCCTGCGACTACGCCCCCGTGCTGATGGTCAACTGGGAGTTCTTCGACAACGCCACCCCCGAGTCCGCCATCCGCCTCGTCGACGACCTGCGCGCCGGACGCACCGTCACCCCCACGCGCGGCGCCCCGCTCTGCGACTTCAGGAAGACCGCCCGCGTCCTCGCCGGCTTCCCCGACGAGCGCCCCGACGCGGTCCACGCCGGCGGCAGCGGCGGCGCCGCCTCGCTCGCCGGCCTGCGCCTGGCCAAGGGCGAGGGCACCCGCCCCGCCGTGCCGCGCCCCGCCACCGAGAACGGCGCCGGCGCCGAGCCGCAGGAGGAGGGCAACTGACATGGCCGCACCCGACAAGCTGCTCGCCCCCGTCCTCAGCGAGTTCTGGGACGAGGCGGACTCCTGGACCCTCGGGGTCTACCGCGCCCACGGCGGCTACCGGGGCCTGGGCAAGGCCCTGGCCATGGCCCCGGACGACGTCATCGCCTACGTGAAGGACTCCGGCCTGCGCGGCCGCGGCGGCGCCGGCTTCCCCACGGGCATGAAGTGGCAGTTCATCCCGCAGGGCGACGACAAGCCGCACTACCTCGTCGTCAACGCCGACGAGTCCGAGCCCGGCACCTGCAAGGACATCCCGCTCCTGTACGCGAACCCGCACTCCCTCATCGAGGGCATCGCGATCGCCTGCCACGCCATCCGCTCCTCCCACGCCTTCATCTACCTGCGCGGCGAGGTCGTGCCGGTGCTGCGCCGCCTGCACGCCGCCGTCGCCGAGGCGTACGAGGCCGGGTACCTCGGCAAGGACGCCCTCGGTCCCGGCAAGGACCTCACCCTCACCGTCCACGCCGGCGCCGGCGCGTACATCTGCGGTGAGGAGACGGCGCTGCTCGACTCCCTGGAGGGCCGCCGCGGCCAGCCCCGCCTGCGGCCCCCGTTCCCCGCCGTGGCCGGCCTCTACGCCTGCCCCACCGTGGTGAACAACGTCGAGTCCATCGCCTCCGTCCCGGCCATCATCGACCGCGGCAAGGAGTGGTTCCGCTCCATGGGGAGCGAGAAGTCCCCCGGCTTCACGCTCTACTCCCTCTCGGGCCACGTCGCGAACCCCGGCCAGTACGAGGCGCCGCTCGGCGTCACCCTGCGCGAGCTGCTCGACCTCTCCGGCGGCATCCGCCCCGGCCACCGCCTGAAGTTCTGGACCCCGGGCGGCTCCTCCACGCCGATGCTGACCGACGAGCACCTCGACATGCCGCTGGACTACGAGGGCTGCATGGCCGCCGGGTCCATGCTCGGCACCAAGGCCCTCCAGGTCTTCGACGAGACCACGTGCGTGGTCCGCGCCGTCACCCGCTGGACCGAGTTCTACGCCCACGAGTCCTGCGGCAAGTGCACCCCCTGCCGCGAGGGCACGTACTGGCTGGTGCAGCTGCTGCGCGACATCGAGGCCGGCAAGGGCCTGCTCAGCGACATCGACAAGATCGCGGACATCGCCGACAACATCAACGGCAAGTCCTTCTGCGCGCTCGGCGACGGAGCCGCCGCCTGCATCGCCTCCTCCCTCACGCACTTCCGCGAGGAGTACGAGCGGCACATCACCCAGCGCGGCTGCCCGTTCGACCCGGCCCGCTCCACCGTCTGGGCCGACAGCCACCACACCCAGACCCAGGAGGTGAACGCATGACGGTCACCACCGAGGCCACCCCGCCGGGTGGACAGGCGGTGCCGCCCGAGGACCTGGTCACGGTCACCATCGACGGCATCGAGGTCTCCGTGCCCAAGGGCACGCTGGTGATCCGCGCCGCCGAGCAGCTCGGCATCGAGATTCCCCGCTTCTGCGACCATCCGCTGCTCGACCCCGCGGGGGCCTGCCGCCAGTGCATCGTGGAGGTGGAGGGCCAGCGCAAGCCGATGGCCTCGTGCACCATCACCTGCACCGACGGCATGGTCGTCAGGACGCACCTCACCTCCCCGGTGGCGGAGAAGGCACAGCGCGGCGTGATGGAGCTGCTGCTGATCAACCACCCGCTGGACTGCCCCGTCTGCGACAAGGGCGGCGAGTGCCCCCTCCAGAACCAGGCGATGTCCACGGGAGAGCCCGAGACGCGCTTCGAGGGCCGCAAGCGGACCTTCGACAAGCCCGTCCCGATCTCCAGCCAGGTGCTGCTGGACCGCGAGCGCTGCGTGCTGTGCGCCCGCTGCACCCGCTTCTCCAACCAGATCGCGGGCGACCCGATGATCGAGCTGCTGGAGCGCGGCGCCCTCCAGCAGGTCGGCACCGGCGAGGGCGACCCGTTCGAGTCGTACTTCTCGGGCAACACCATCCAGATCTGCCCGGTCGGCGCGCTGACCTCCGCCGCGTACCGCTTCCGCTCCCGCCCCTTCGACCTCACCTCCTCGCCCAGCGTCTGCGAGCACTGCTCCGGCGGCTGCGCCACCCGCACCGACCACCGCCGCGGCAAGGTGCTGCGGCGGCTCGCGGCCGAGGACCCCGAGGTCAACGAGGAGTGGATGTGCGACAAGGGCCGCTTCGCCTTCCGCTACGCCCAGGCTCCCGACCGCCTCGCCACCCCGCTGGTGCGCGACGCCGAGACCGGTGAACTCCAGCCCGCCAGCTGGCCGGAGGCCCTGGCCGCCGCCGCCGAGGGCCTGGCCGCCGCCCGGTCCGCGGGCGGCTCGGCCGTCCTGACGGGCGGCCGGCTCACCGTCGAGGACGCCTACGCGTACGCCAAGTTCGCCCGCGTCGCGCTCGGCACCAACGACATCGACTTCCGCGCCCGCGTCCACTCCGCGGAGGAGGCCGCGTTCCTCGCCTCGCACGTCGCGGGCGTCGGCGTGGACCTCGGCGACGGCGGCGTCACCTACGCCCGGCTGGAGGCCGCGGCCGCGGTGCTGCTGGTCGGCCTGGAGTCCGAGGAGGAGGCCCCCGGCGTCTTCCTCCGCCTCCGCAAGGCCCACCGCACCCGGGGCCTGCCGGTCTACGCCCTGGCCACCCACGCCAGCCGCGGCCTCGCCAAGAGCGGCGGCACGCTGCTGGCCGCCGCCCCCGGCACCGAGCCCGCCTGGCTCGACGCCCTGGCCGCGCACGCCGCGGACCGCGAGGGCTCCGCCGAGGCGCTCGACGAGCGCGGACGCGACGCCGCGGAGGCGCTGCGCCAGCCCGGCGCCGTGATCGTCCTCGGCGAGCGGCTCGCCGCCGTCCCCGGCGCGTTCACCGCCGCCGTCGCGCTCGCCAACGCCACCGGCGCCAGCCTGGTGTGGATCCCGCGCCGCGCCGGCGAGCGGGGCGCGATCGAGGCCGGCGCCCTGCCGGGCCTGCTGCCCGGCGGCCGGCCGGAGTCCTCCCTCCGCGCCCGGCGGGAGATGGCCACGGCCTGGGGCGTCACCGCCCTGCCCGAGGCCCCCGGCCGGGACACGAGCCAGATCGTCGAGGCCGCCGCCGGCGGGGAGCTGACCGCTCTCGTCGTCGCGGGCGTCGAGGTCGCCGACCTGCCCGACCCGGCGCGCGCCCGCCAGGCGCTCGACGCCGTGGCCGAGAACGGCTTCCTGCTCAGCCTGGAGCTGCGGCCCAGCGAGGTCACCCGTCGCGCCCACGTCGTGCTGCCCGTGGCGGCCACCGTCGAGAAGAGCGGCACCTTCCTCAACTGGGAGGGCCGCGCCAGGCCGTTCACCGCCGCCCTCAAGCCCGACCAGATGACCCGCCGGCACGTCCAGACCGACGCCCGCGCGCTGACGATGCTCGCTGACGCGATGGACGTCCACCTCGGGCTGCCCGACGTGCACACCATCCGCCGCGAGCTGGACGGCCTGCCCGAGTGGACGGGGGAGCTGCCGCTCGGCCCCACCGCCACCCCCGCGGACCTGCCCAGCCCCGGCGCGGGTGAGGCCGTGCTCGCCGGGCACCGGCTGCTGCTCGACCAGGGCGTGCTCCAGGAGGGCGACGACGCGCTCGCCGGCACCCGCCACGCCGGGAAGACCGTGGCCCGCCTCTCCCCGGCCACCGCCGAGGAGAACGGGCTGGCGCACGGCGCCGAGATCACCGTCACCGGCCCGGCCGGCTCGGTCCGGCTGCCGCTCGCGGTCACGGGTGAGATGCCCGACCGGGTGGTGTGGCTGCCGCTGAACTCCCTCGGCGGCGGCGTGTACGACGACCTGGGCACCGTCCCCGGACAGGTCGTTCGCATCGAGGAGGTGACGGGGTGACGCTCGCGCAGGAAGCGGACCTGTCCATGTTCGGACAGGACCCCTTCTGGCTGATCCTGATCAAGGCGGTGTTCTGCTTCGCCTTCGTGCTGGTCTGCGTGCTCATCTGCATCGTCATGGAGCGCAAGGTCCTCGGCTGGATGCAGCTGCGCATCGGCCCCAACCGCCACGGGCCCTGGGGCATGCTCCAGTCCCTGGCGGACGGCATCAAGCTGATGCTGAAGGAGGACATCGTCGTCAAGGGCGCCGACAAGCCGGTGTACATCCTGGCGCCCCTCCTCGCCGCCGCCCCGGCGTTCATGGCGATCGCCGTGATCCCCTTCGGCCCCGCCGACGACCCCGTCAGCATCTTCGGCACCGAGACGGTCCTCCAGCTGACCGACCTGCCGGTGGCGCTGCTGTACGTGCTGGCCACCTCCGCCATCGCGGTCTACGGCACGGTGCTCGCCGGCTGGGCCTCCAACTCGACGTACCCGCTGCTCGGCGGCGTGCGCGCGACGGCCCAGATGATCTCCTACGAGATCGCGATGGGCCTGTCCTTCGCGGCCGTCTTCCTCTACTCCGGCACGCTCTCCTCCTCCGGCATCGTCGCCGAGCAGGAGGACCGGTGGTTCGTGGTCCTGCTGCCCGTCTCCTTCCTGATCTACATGGTCACGATGGTCGGCGAGTCCCACCGCCCGCCGTTCGACATGCCGGAGTCCGAGGGCGACCTCGTCGGCGGATACCTGACGGAGTACTCCTCCATCAAGTTCGCCTTCTTCATGATGTCGGAGTACATCCACACGGTGACGGTCTCCGCCCTGATGGTGACCCTCTTCCTCGGCGGCTGGCGGGCCCCCGCGCCGCTGAGCTTCTGGGAGGGCGCCAACTCCGGCTGGTGGCCGATGCTGTGGTTCACCGTCAAGCTCGTCGCCGTCATCTTCTTCTTCGTGTGGATCCGCGCCGCCCTGCCGCGCGTCCGCTACGACCAGCTGATGGTGCTCGGCTGGAAGGTGCTCATCCCCATCGCCCTGGTCTGGCTGATGCTGGTGGCCGCCGTCCGCGCCATGCAGAACGAGGGCTACGACTTCCGCGAGATCGTGCTCTACGTCTCCGGCGGCATCCTCGTGCTGCTGCTGCTCTCCTTCGTCGTCGACCTCTTCCGCGACCGGGGCGAACGCGAGCGCGAGGAGGCCGAGGCCGCCGAGGCCGCGGCGCAGCCGTTCGACCCGATGGCCGGCGGGTACCCCGTGCCGCCGCTGCCAGGCCAGACCCTGCCGCCGGTGCCACGCCGTCCCTCCCGCGCCGAGCGGGACAGGGTCGCGGCCGGCGCCCCCACGACCGACCTGCGAGAGGAACGGAAGGAGGAGGGCGACGACCATGCCTGAGTTCCACAATCCGGTAGCGGGCTTCGGCGTGACCTTCCGCGCCATGTTCAAGCGGCGCCTCACCGAGCAGTACCCGGAGCAGAAGAAGCCGACCGCGCCCCGCTTCCACGGCCGCCACCAGCTCAACCGCCACCCGGACGGGCTGGAGAAGTGCATCGGCTGCGAGCTGTGCGCCTGGGCCTGCCCCGCCGACGCCATCTACGTGGAGGGCGCCGACAACACCGAGGAGGAGCGGTACTCCCCGGGTGAGCGGTACGGCCGCGTCTACCAGATCAACTACCTGCGCTGCATCCTGTGCGGCCTGTGCGTGGAGGCGTGCCCGACGCGCGCGCTGACCATGACCAACGAGTACGAGCTCGCCGACAGGACCCGCGAGTCCCTCATCTACACCAAGGAGGAGCTGCTCGCGGGCCTGGACGAGCGCATGGTCGAGCCGCCGCACGCCATGTACCCCGGCACCGACGAGCAGTCGTACTACCGGGGCGAGGTCACGGCCGCCGCCCCCGGCACCGTGCGGCAGGAGCCGACCTCCCGCGCGGAGGAGTGGCTGACCGGCAGGGAGCCCGTCGACGAGACCGACGCCCTGGCCGCCGCCGCCTCGCTGCGCGACCCGGCCGGCGCCGAGCACGGCGACGCGCCCCACGGGCGCCGCGGCAGCCAGCAGTCGCCGGAGGTGGGAGCATGAGCGGGCTGGCAACCCTGGCCGCGGAGACCTCGACGTCCTCCGGCGAGGCCGCGCAGTTCTGGATCCTGGCGCCGCTGGCGCTGGCCGGCGGGCTCGGCACCGTGCTGATGCGCCGGGCCGTGCACGCCGCGCTCTGCCTGGCCGGCACCATGGTCATCCTGGCGCTGTTCTACCTCGCCAACGGGGCGTACTTCCTCGGCGTGGTGCAGATCGTCGTCTACACCGGCGCCGTGATGATGCTCTTCCTCTTCGTGCTGATGCTCGTCGGGGTGAGCTCCACGGACTCCCTGAAGGAGACCCTCAAGGGGCAGCGCTGGCTCGCCGCCGGCTGCGGCCTCGGCATGGGCATCCTGCTCGTCGCCGGCCTCGGCCAGGCGTCGGTCGGCTCCTTCACCGGCCTCACCGAGGCCAACGCCGACGGCAACGTCCAGGGCCTGGCCTCCCTGCTGTTCACCCGGTACGTGGTGGCGTTCGAGGTGGTCGGCATCCTGCTGACGATCTCGGCCGTCGGCGCCACGCTGCTGACCCACCGCGAGCGCGTCGAGAAGAGCAAGTCGCAGCGGGAGCAGGCCGAGGAGCGGGTCCGCGAGGGCAAGCACCTGCCGCCGCTGCCCGCCCCCGGCGTCTACGCCCGGCACAACGCGGTGGACCTGCCCGGCCTGCTGCCCGACGGCACGCCGGCCGAGCTCACCATCAACCAGACGCTGCGCAAGCGTGGCCAGATCCGCGAGATCCACCGCGAGGCCGTCCGCGACGTCGCGGCGCTGGAGCAGCGCACCGCCCGGTACCACGGCCAGGAGCCGCCACGCACCCTTCCGGGCGTCCGCAACGGCAACCGGCACGACAACGGCACGAACGGTGTGGGCGGCGAGGGCACCGCGGACAACGGCGTGGAGCGCGCCGACCGCGACGCCGGCGCCGGCGCCACCAGCCAGGCAGAGGAGGCCCGTCAGTGAGCCCGGAGAACTACCTCTACCTGGCCGCGCTGCTCTTCACCCTCGGCGCGAGCGGGGTGCTGTTGCGGCGCAACGCGATCGTCGTCTTCATGTGCATCGAGCTGATGCTCAACGCCAGCAACCTGGCGCTGGTCGCGTTCTCCCGCATGCACGGCAACCTCGACGGCCAGATCATGGCGTTCTTCGTCATGGTCGTCGCCGCGGCCGAGGTCGTCGTCGGCCTGGCGATCATCGTCATGCTCTACCGCTCTCGCCACTCGGCCTCGGTCGACGACGCCAGCCTGATGAAGCTCTAAGCAGAGAAAGCGCCGTAAGGGGAAAAGACCCGTGGAGTCACTTATCGGACTGCTGCTCGCGCCACCCCTCCTCGGCGCCGCCCTCCTCCTCACCGGCGGGCGACGCCTGGACCGCGCCGGGCACTGGATCGGCGTCCTCATGGCCGCCGCGTCGTTCGTCATCGCCGTCGTGCTCTTCTTCGACATGCTCGGCCGTGACGGCGAGGAGCGAGCCCTGCACCAGCACCTCTTCTCCTGGGTGCCGGTCGCGGACTTCCAGGCGGACGTGGCCTTCCAGCTCGACCAGCTGTCGATGACCTTCGTCCTGCTGATCACGAGCGTGGGAAGCCTCATCCACCTCTACTCGGTCGGCTACATGGCGCACGACGAGCGCCGCCGCCGGTTCTTCGGGTTCCTGAACCTCTTCCTCGCGGCGATGCTGCTGTTGGTGCTCGCCGACAACTACCTCCTGCTCTACGTGGGCTGGGAGGGCGTCGGCCTCGCCTCGTACCTGCTGATCGGCTTCTGGCAGCACAAGCCGAGCGCCGCCACCGCGGCGAAGAAGGCGTTCGTGGTCAACCGCGTCGGCGACGCGGGCCTGGCCATCGCGATCTTCCTGATGTTCACCACCTTCGGCACCTTCGCCTTCGACGGCGTCTTCCCGAACGCGGGCGAGACCAGCGAGGCGACGCTGACGGGCATCGGGCTGATGCTGCTGCTCGCGGCCTGCGGCAAGTCGGCGCAGGTGCCGCTCCAGTCCTGGCTCGGGGACGCGATGGAGGGCCCGACCCCGGTCTCGGCCCTCATCCACGCCGCCACCATGGTGACGGCCGGCGTGTACCTGGTCACCCGCTCCGCCGCCGTCTTCGACGCGGCGCCCGACGCGCAGACCGTCGTCATCGTCGTCGGCGCGGCCTCGCTGCTCTTCGGTGCGGTCGTCGGATGCGCGAAGGACGACATCAAGAAGGCGCTGGCCGGCTCGACGATGTCGCAGATCGGCTACATGATGCTGGCCACCGGCCTCGGGCCGCTGGGCTACGTCTTCGCGATCATGCACCTGGTCACCCACGGCTTCTTCAAGGCGAACCTCTTCCTCGGGGCCGGCTCGGTGATGCACGGCATGAACGACGAGGTCGACATGAGGCGCTACGGCGGCCTCCGCAAGCACATGCCGATCACCTTCGTCACCTTCGGCGCCGCCTACCTCGCCATCATCGGCTTCCCCTACCTCTCCGGCTTCTTCTCCAAGGACGAGATCATCTACGCCGGCTTCTCCAAGGGGGACACGCAGGGCTGGCTGCTGGGCGGCGTGATGCTGCTGGGCGCCGCGCTCACCGCGTACTACATGACGCGGATCATGCTGATGACGTTCTTCGGCGAGAAGCGGTGGCAGCCCGACGCCCACGGGCACGAGCCGCACCCGCACGAGTCGCCCGCCGTCATGACGATCCCCATGATGGTGCTGGCCGTCGGCTCGCTGGGCGCCGGCTTCTTCTTCGACATGAACGAGAACTTCGTCCACTGGCTGGAGCCCGTCACCGGCCTGGCCCACGGCCACTCGCCCGTCAGCCACGGCGAGGTGTCGATCGCCGCCACCGCCGTGATGGTGGTCGGCGTGGCCGCCGCCTGGTTCCAGTACGGCCGGCGCCCGGTGCCCGCCGTGGCGCCCACGGCCACCTTCGTCACCCGGGCCGCCCGGCGTGACCTGCTCCAGGACGACTTCAACCACGCGGCGTTCGTCCGGCCCGGCACGTACCTGACGCGCGGCCTGGTCTACGTCGACCACAAGCTCGTCGACGGCCTGGTCAACGGCACCGCCGCCACCGTCGGCGGCGCCTCCGGGCGGCTCAGGCGAATCCAGAACGGGTTCGCCCGCTCCTACGCGGTCTCGATGTTCGGCGGCGCGGCCCTGCTGGTCGCCGCGACCCTGCTGATGAGGGCGGTCTGATCTGATATGTCGTTTCCCCTGCTGACGGCCCTGGTTCTGACGCCGGCGATCGGCGCGGTCGCCACGGCCGCCGTGCCCGCCGCCCAGCGCACGGCCGCCAAGTGGCTCGCGCTGCTGTTCTCGCTGGTCACCGCCGGCCTCGCCGCCGCCGTGGTGCTCCGCTTCGACACCGGCGACGGCGCCGAGCGGTACCAGCTGACCGAGTCCCACGCGTGGATCAAGGACTTCGGCGTCCGCTACGAGCTCGGCGTCGACGGCATCGCCGTCGCGATGATCGTGCTGACCGCCGCGCTGATCCCCTTCCTCATCGGCGCCGGCTGGAACGACGCCGACCCTCCCTCCCTGCCCGCCGACGGGCAGGAGGGGCCCATGCGGAACAAGGAGGCCACCCGCCGCTGGCGGCCGACCCAGGGCTTCTTCGCGCTGATCCTCATGGTCGAGGCGATGGTCGTGATGTCCTTCGTCGCCACCGACATCTTCCTCTTCTACATCTTCTTCGAGGCCATGCTCATCCCGATGTACTTCCTCATCGGGGGCTTCGGGGACCGCGCCGGCGAGCAGGACGAGGCGGGTCAGGCGGCCCAGCGCTCCTACGCCGCCGTGAAGTTCCTGCTGTACAACCTCGTCGGCGGCCTGGTGATGCTCGCCGCCGTCATCGGCGTCTACGTCGTCACCGCCGACCAGCTCGGCGAGGGCACCTTCTCCCTCCAGGCGATCCTTCAGGCCCGCGCCGCCGGCGAGCTGGAGATGGCCACCAGCACCGAACGCTGGCTCTTCCTCGGCTTCTTCGTCGCCTTCGCGATCAAGGCCCCGCTGTGGCCGGTCCACACCTGGCTGCCGAACGCGATGGGCGAGTCGACCGCGCCGGTCGCGGTCCTCATCACCGCCGTGGTGGACAAGGTCGGCACCTTCGCGATGCTCCGCTTCTGCCTCGGCCTCTTCCCCGAGGCCAGCGACTGGGCGACGCCCGCGGTGATCACCCTCGCCCTGGTCAGCATCGTCTACGGCGCCCTGCTGGCGATCGGGCAGCGCGACATGAAGCGGCTCATCGCGTACGCGTCCATCAGCCACTTCGGCTTCATCATCCTCGGCATCTTCGCGATGACCAGCCAGGGCCAGTCCGGCGCCGCCCTCTACATGGTCAACCACGGCGTCGCCACGGCCGCGTTGATGCTGGTCGCCGGATTCCTCATCTCCCGCCGCGGCTCCCGCCTCATCGCGGACTACGGCGGCGTGCAGAAGACCGCCCCGCTGCTGGCCGGCGCCTTCCTGATCGGTGGCCTCGCCACCCTGTCGCTCCCGGGAACCGGCCCGTTCGTCAGCGAGTTCCTGGTGCTGGTCGGCACCTTCAGCCGCTTCCAGGTCGCCGGCGTCATCGCCGTCTCCGGCATACTGCTGGCCGCGCTGTACGTGCTCATCCTCTACCAGCGCACCATGACCGGGCCGGTGAAGGCGGGTCTGGAGAAGCTGCCCGACCTGCGCGTGCGGGAACTCGCCGTGGTGACGCCGCTGATCGCGGGCCTGATCTTCCTCGGCGTCTACCCGAAGCCGCTCACCGACATCGTCAACCCGGCCGTCGAGCACACGCTGTCCGACGTCGGCAAGACCGATCCCGAACCCCAGGTCCCCGTGGAGGCGGGCAGCAATGAATAATCTCCAGGCGCCCGACATCGAGTGGATCGCGCTCTCCCCGAGCCTGATCGTCTTCGGCGCCGCCCTGCTCGGCGTGCTGATCGAGGCGTTCGCCTCCCGCCCGGTCCGCTACGTCGCCCAGTCGGTGCTGGCCGGCCTCGCCATGGCGGGTGCCTTCGCCGCCGTCGTCGGCCTCGCCGTCACCGACCGCGCCACCTCGAAGGCGGAGATCGCGGGCATGGGCTCGCTCGCCGTCGACGGGCCCGCGCTCTTCCTCCAGGGCATCATCCTGCTCGTCGGCCTGGTCTCGGTCTTCCTGTTCGCCGAGCGGCAGCTGGAGCCGGCCGACACCGACGGGCGGCCGGTGGACTCCTTCGCCGCGCAGCCCGCGGCCGTCCCCGGCGGGATCGCGGAGCAGGAGGCGGTGAAGGCCGGGCACACCACGACGGAGATCTTCCCGCTGCTGCTCTTCGCCGTCGGCGGCATGCTGCTCTTCCCCGCCGCCAACGACCTGCTGGTGCTCTTCATCGCGCTGGAGGTCTTCTCCCTCCCGCTGTACATGCTCTGCGCCCTGGCGCGCCGCCGCCGCCTGCTGTCGCAGGAGGCGGCCGTCAAGTACTTCCTGCTCGGCGCCTTCGCCTCGGCGTTCACGCTCTTCGGCATCGCCCTGCTCTACGGGTACTCCGGCACCGTCTCCTACGCGGGCATCGCCGACGTCGTCGCCGGCGAGCCGAGCGCCCTCAACGCCGGTCTCGCCTCCACGATGGGCAACGACGTGCTGCTGCTGATCGGCGGCGCGATGGTGCTGATGGGCCTGTTCTTCAAGGTGGGCGCGGTGCCGTTCCACATGTGGACGCCCGACGTGTACCAGGGCGCGCCGACCCCGGTGACGGGCTTCATGGCGGCGGCCACGAAGGTGGCGGCGTTCGGCGCGCTGCTGCGTCTGCTCTACGTGGTGCTGCCGGGCCTGAAGTGGGACTGGGAGCCGGTCCTGTGGGGCGTGGCGATCGCCTCCATGGTGGCGGGTGCCGTCATCGCGATCACGCAGACCGACGTCAAGCGCCTGCTGGCGTACTCCTCCATCGCCCACGCCGGCTTCATCCTGGCGGGCGTCGTGGCGGTGAGCGAGGAGGGCGTGAAGTCCGTCCTCTTCTACCTGGCGGCCTACTCCTTCGTGACGCTCGGCGCGTTCGCGGTCGTGACGCTCGTGCGGGACGCGGGCGGCGAGGCGACGCACCTGTCGAAGTGGGCGGGGCTCGGCCGGCGCTCGCCGGTGCTGGCGGCGGTCTTCGCACTCTTCCTGCTGGCGTTCGCCGGGATTCCGCTGACCTCCGGCTTCGCCGGGAAGTTCGCGGTCTTCAGCGCGGCGGCGGAGTCCGGCGCCACGGGTCTGGTCGTGGTCGGCGTCCTCGCCTCGGCCATCGCGGCCTTCTTCTACATCCGGGTCATCGTGCTGATGTTCTTCAGCGAGCCGAAGGCGGAGGGCCCCTCGGTGGTGATCCCGAGCCCGCTGACGACGAGCGTGGTGGCGTTGGCGGTGCTGGTCACGGTGGTCCTGGGCGTCGCGCCGCAGTACTTCCTGGACCTGGCGGGCGACGCGGGCGTGTTCATGCGCTGAGTCCGCGGCGGCGCGGCACGAACGCCTCGCGAGACGGAACGGGCGCGGGCCCCGGCCGGGTGACATCCACCGGCCGGGGCCCGCGCCCGTCGTGTCGTGCTGCCCGGGCGTCGCCGCCCCTCCGCGCTCCCGCCGCTACGCGTTGCCGGTGCCGCCGCCGGCTCCGCCGGAGTTCACCTCGTCCCACTCGGCGATCCACTGGTAGTCGGCGGACTCGCCGGTGTCGGGCCAGGTGACGGTGAGCACCTCGTCGTCGAGGGTGACGTCCCCGAAGATCAGCTCCGTGGAGTCCACCTCGCAGCTGAGCGTCGCGTCCCAGCCCTCGCCGAGCAGGTCCTCAAGGAGGATGCCGATGCACTCGGTGTCCGAGCCCGCAGCCAGGTAGGAGGCGTTGGCGATGCCCGTGCCGGACTCCTCGGCGGGGATCACCATGAAGAGGGAGCCGTCGTTCCCCGACCAGACGCCGGAGATCTCCTCCCCGACGTTCTGCGAGCCGCCGCCACCGCCACCGCCTCCGGAGCCCCCACCGCCGGAGCCGCCCCCGCTGCCGCCGCTGCCGCCGTCGAGGTCGGGGGAGGGCTGGTCCGCGATGTCCTGGCTGTAGACCTCCGTCGTGCCGTCGGCCCAGCCGACGGTGAGCGTCCCGTCGGTCAGCACCGCCTCGCCCGTCTCGTGGGCGGCCGGGTAACACCCGGGGAACCGGAGGGTGATCGCGTCGCCGTCCTGGGTGTAGGTGCCGTCGCAGTAGTCCTCGTTGTCGGCCAGGCTCGCCGTGCCGCCGGAGAGGAGGGCGAGGCTGTTGTACGGGTCGTCGGTGCTGAACCAGGCGCCCTCGGCGCCGCCTTCCGAGCCCCACTCGTCGAGCTCGCTGTCGTCGGGGAGGTCCACCTCGTCCCCGTCCGGCATCCGGTCCTGCCAGTCGCCGGGCTCGCTCAGGCCGTCGCCCAGCACGTCGCCGGTCAGCGTGCCGTCGCTGTAGTCGGCGCCCTCGGTGATGTCCCTGGTGTCGCTGCCGCCGCCCCCGGAGCAGCCGCTCGCCCATAACACCACGGGCACGAGCGCGACGTATCCCACCAGCCGGCGGGCAGCCGCCTGTCCACTCCCCATGCCAAACCCCCTACGGGCTGTGTGTCTCCCCTGACACGCCAGTCTGTCGGAGCTGGTTCCCCAACCCGTAGGGGGATGTGGCGGTTTGGCCGGTGCCGGTGGCTAGTTGTTCAGCCCGCCGAGGTCACCCATGTCCTCCAGGTCCTCGAGGTCCTGCTGGATGTCGTCGAGGTCGCCCTGGAGGTCCTCCAGCTCCTCCAGACCGGGGACGTCCGGGATCAGGTCCATCGCCGCGTCGTCGGCGCGCTGGTACGTCTCCTCGGTGCCGGACTCCCAGGCCACGGTGAGGGTGTCGCCGTCCTGCGTCAGCGTGGCGTTGGTGAACTCGGTGTTCCCCGAGGCGCAGACCAGCGCGAGGGAGTCGCCCTCCATCGGGCCGGTGCAGATCTCCTCGCCGCTGTCGTTCATGAACGTCGCGGTGCCCTCGTGCGTGAGAACGAGGAGGTTGTACGGGGCTTCGAGGGCCGTGGACCAGGTGCCCGCCACGTCGTGGCTGCCGCCCTCCTCGCCACCGCCGGAGCCGCCCTCGGATCCTCCCTCGGAGCCGCCGGTGGACTCGGACTGCTGGTCCTCGCCGCCCGATCCCGACCCCTCCTCGCTGTCGCCCCCACACGCGCTGAGCAGCAGCACCGCCGCCGCCGCGACGGCCGGCGCGGCGAGCCTCACTGACCTTGACCTACGCATCGACGTACGCATCGGATCCCCTCGAACTGTGAACGCGTCACAGCGACCGTACCCCGACGCGGCCCCGCCGTGCGCGCCTCCCGGGGGGATGTGGGCGCGGTGATCCACTTCTGACCGGTTACCCTGCCTGGGACAACCCACAGAAACAGCAGGCCGCAGACAGGAGTAACGCTCGTGACGGTCGTGGGTCCCTTCGGGGCGAGTGTGCGCGACAGCGCGCTGGAAGCCGACATCCGGACGGGGCTGGCGGCTGTCGAGGCGGGGCTCATCGAGGCCACGAAGAGTGACGTCCCCTTCATCACCGAGGCCGCCCAGCACCTGGTGCGGGCCGGCGGGAAACGCTTCAGGCCGCTGTTGACGCTGCTGGCCGCGCACTTCGGCGATCCGCACGCCCCCGGGGTGGTGCCGAGCGCCGTCACCGTGGAGCTGACCCACCTGGCCACGCTCTACCACGACGACATCATGGACGAGGCCGAGATCCGCCGCGGCGTCCCCAGCGCCAACGCCCGCTTCGACAACACGATCGCCGTCCTCACCGGCGACTTCCTGTTCGCGCGCGCCTCGACGATAGCGGCCGAACTCGGGGCGGAGGCCGTGCACGTCCAGGCGGAGGCGTTCGAGCGTCTGGTCACCGGCCAGATCCGGGAGACGACGGGGCCGGGCCCCGACCAGGACCCGGTGGCGCACTACCTCGAGGTGATAGCGGGCAAGACGGGCTCGCTGATCGCGGTCTCGGGCCGCCTGGGGGCGCTGCTGTCGGGGGCGGACGAGTCGGTGATCGACGTGATGGCACAGTACGGCGAGCGCATCGGGGTCGCCTTCCAGCTCGCCGACGACGTGCTGGACATCGCCAGCGACGGCGAGGAGTCGGGCAAGACGCCCGGCACCGACCTGCGCGAGGGCGTGGTGACGATGCCGGTGCTGCGGCTGCGGGAGCGGGTGGCGCGGGGCGAGCGGGAGAGCGCCGAGAGTGACCCGGCGCTCCGGCGGGACCGGGAGCTGCTGGCACTGCTGGAGGGGGACCTGAGCGACGACGGCCGGCTCGCCGAGGCCCTGGCCGGGCTGCGGGCCCACCCGGCGCTCGAACAGGCCCGGCGCGACGCCCGGTCCTACGCGGAGCAGGCGCGCCGCGCCCTCGACCCGCTGCCGGACATCCCGGCCCGGCGGGCTCTGGCGGAGCTCTGTGACGCGGTGGCGCTGCGCACGACGTAGGCCCCACGAGCAGGGCGTTCGCCACCCCGTTCCTCACCCCGTTCCCCATTCCGTTCTTCACCCGTTCGGCCTACCCGGACCCCGTGGTCCGGCCCCGCGTCCCCTACGGGAACGGGCCCCGGGCGGCCCCGCCGGTACTCCCTGGGTAGGACACGGAATGACGACCGTCGTCTGATGCCGGTTTCGACCGTGACTGATGCAATGAGGTCACTAGTCAGGTCTGTTGCAGGCGATGACCGATGGATGGGGAACATCAGATGGCTGAGACAGGGACGACGGCACGGTCGAAGGGCGTGCGGCAGTTCGCCGTGACGGCCGGGGTGGTGGCGGGTGTCGCCGTGGTCGGGGTGGGCATCTGGCCGGCGCTGGCCAGCGACGGCGCGCCGGACCTCCCGGAGGTCACCGCCGAGGAGCTGCTGGCCCAGGTCGCCGCCTCCGACACGGCGCAGCTCTCCGGCACGGTGCGGGTCAACACCGACCTCGCGATACCCGGCCTGCCCGACCTGGGCGGGCTGGTGAGCGGAGTGCTCGGCGACAGCGGCGCGAGCGGCGTCGCGGGCGCGGTGGCGGACCTGGCCGCCGGCGAGGCGTCGCTGCGTGTCGCGGTGGACGGTGCGGAGCGGCAGCGCCTCGCCGTGCAGGACGGCGACGAGGAGTTCGCCGTGATCCACAACGGCGACGAGGTGTGGGCGTACGACAGCGCGAGCAACACGGTCTTCCAACTCGCCGTGCCGGAGCCCACCGAGGAGGAGCGCCGGCAGCTGGAGGAGGAGCTGGAGAACGAGTGGGGCGCGCACGGGCCGTTCGGCGGCGGGGAGGGCATCGAGGGCCTCACGCCGCAGGAGCTCGCCGAGCGCTTCCTCGACGGCGCCGGGGAGCACGCCGACATCACCGTGGACGGCACCGCGCGGGTCGCGGGCCGGGACGCGTACCAGCTGCTGGTGGAGCCGCGCGGCGAGGCCGCTGCGGAGCTGGACGGCCGGGCGAGTGCCGTGCGGGTCTCGGTGGACGGTGAGACGGGCGTGCCGCTGGCGGTGACCGTCGAGGGCGAGGACGGGACGCTTCTGGACGTGTCGTTCTCCGAGATCACCTACGAGCAGCCGACGGGCGGCACGTTCGACTTCACGCCGCCGGCCGACGCCACGGTGCACGAGCTGAACGACATGGAGGAGCTCTTCGGCGAGTTCGGCGGGCTGCTCCCCGAGGACATGGGGGCGCACGGCGGCTGGTGACCACCGGCGAGCCGGTGGTCGGGAACGGCTCGGGGGCCCGCAGCAGGCGGGCCCCCTCGTCGTGCCTCTCGTCTCACAGTGCCTCGTCGTGCCGGGCTGTCAGCCCCGCGCGCGGCGGGCGGTGACGGCCTCGGTGTACCGCTGCTTGGTGAGGTCGGCGTCCTTGATGCCGAGGTCGTGCAGGACGGCCCGCACGTCGTCGAGCGCGATGCGCAGCTCGTCCCGGTCCTGGATCAGCGTCTCCAGTTCGAGGAAGGTCTCGTCGAGCTCGGGGAGGAAGGCGAGGGTCGCCTGCATCTTCCGGCCCCTCGCGTCGAACTCGTAGTTCCGGCACCGCTTCTCGAAGTCGATCACCGGGTGGTACCCGAGGCCGGTGAGCATGGCGTGGACCGCGTCGGGGTCGGTGACCCGCGTCTCGTGCTCCGGCTTGGATCCCGAGACCTGGTCGATCGCGGCGCCCTTGTAGGTGAGCACGAAGCGGGTGTCGTGCGGGCTGCTCACCGTGCGTGTGCGCAGCTCCGCGTCCCGTGCGGTGAGGGTGCCCGCCGCGTCGTCGTAGTACGTGTCGTGGTACGTCTCCACGTGCCCCGGGCCGTACTGCTCCAGGTGGCGTATGACGTCCTGGGGTCCGTGGACGTGGGCCTTGAGTTCCGCTTCGATCACCGCTTGAACCTCTCCGAGTCGGCGTCGTTCGTCATCGCATCGTACGTGACCGGTCACTCAGCGAGTGGAACACCTCATCGCATTCGGTCACGTTCACGTCATCGCACTGTGTCCGACCCTACCCGCGGTGAGGCCGGCCGGATCAGGCGCGCACCCGGCCGGCGGCGGGTGCGGGGGCGTGACGCGCCACGGTGCGGGCGCGGGAGCGGCGGGCGTGGCGCAGGGCGTCCCAGGTCAGCACCGTCAACGCGGTCCACACCAGCACGAAGCCGGTCCAGCGCTCCGGCGGCATCTCCTCACCGAAGGCGAGCAGGCCGAGCAGGAACATGGAGGTGGGGGCGAGGTACTGCATCAGGCCGAGAGTCGACAGTGGGACCCGCACGGCGGCGGCGCCGAAGAAGATCAGCGGCAGGGCCGTGATCGGCCCGGCGGCGAGCAGCAGCAGCATGTGGCCCGGCCCCTCGGCGGTGAACGTGCCGTCGCCGCGGGTGGCGAGCACCAGCAGGTACCCGGCGGCGGGCAGGAACTGGAGCAGGGAGTCCGCGCTGAAGCCCTCCACGCCGTCGAGGCCGGTCTGCTTCTTCAGCAGGCCGTAGAGGGCGAAGCTCGTGCTGAGGGCGAGGGAGATCCAGGGCACCTGGCCGTAGGCGACGCTCATCACCACCACGGCGAGGCCGCCGATGGCGACGGCCGCCCACTGGGCGCGGCGCAGCCGCTCGCGGAGCAGCAGCACGCCGAGGGCGATGGTGAAGAGGGGGTTGATGAAGTACCCGAGGGACGCCTCGATGGTGCGCTCGTTGGCGACGGACCAGATGAACAGCCACCAGTTCACCGTGATCAGGCCGGCCGTGCCCAGGAGCATCGCCAGGCGCTTCGGCTGCCGCAGCAGCGGGCGTATCCACGACCAGCTGCGGATCAGGGCGAGGATGAGCAACGCGGTGGGCAGCGACCACACCATGCGGTGGGCCAGGACCTCCCAGGCGCCGATCGAGGACAGCTGGTGCCAGTAGAGCGGCAGCAGCCCCCACATGCCGTAGGCCGCGAAGCCGTACGCCAGCCCCGCCCGGCCCGCTCCCGCCGCCACCCTGACCTCCAGCCGTCCACGTGCGCGTCATGTCTCTCGACATCAAGGTAGCAACGGGGTGGGGCGCCGCATTCCCGCCGACCGGTGCGTTCGACGGGACGCGGCGCCCCACCCGGAAGCCGAATCGAGGCCGCCGGCTTACTGGCGAGCCGGCGTGCCGACGTGCCGGCGCCGGGCCCTAGCCGGCGACCGTCCAGGTGTCGCGGCCCGTGATCAGCGCGGACAGGTCGCCCTTGCCCTGCTTCTCCACCGAGGACTCCAGCTGCTGCGCCATCAGCTCCTCGTAGACCGGCCGCGCGACGCTGCGCAGCACCCCGATGGGGGTCTGGTGCAGGGTCTGCGGGTCGGCCAGCCGGGAGAGCGCGAACGCGAGGCTGGGGTCCGGGCTGTGGGCGTCGTGGACGAGGACGCCGTCGGTGCCGTGCTCGGCGACGTCGACGACGCGGAGCTGGCCGCTGGCCTGGTCGCGGATCACGGCCTTGTGGCCGAGGCCGTCCTCGGCGGGCGCGCCGAACCGGATCGGCTCGCCGTGCTCCAGCCGGATCACCGCCTCCTGCGCCTGCTGCTTGTCCTTCAGCACCTCGAAGGCGCCGTCGTTGAAGATGTTGCAGTTCTGGTAGATCTCCACCAGCGCCGAGCCGTGGTGCTCGGCGGCGGCGCGCAGCACGCTCGTGAGGTGCTTGCGGTCGGAGTCGACGGTCCTGGCGACGAACGACGCCT
Organism: Streptomyces sp. 4N509B; assembly: GCF_052245655.1. Lineage (NCBI taxonomy): Bacteria > Bacillati > Actinomycetota > Actinomycetes > Kitasatosporales > Streptomycetaceae > Streptomyces > Streptomyces sp. 4N509B. The sequence continues at coordinate 126,868 of NZ_JBQQBZ010000002.1, read as the reverse complement.
CGGCGCCGAGGGCCAGCGAGATCGGGTTGAACGGGTGGTCCAGCGAGCCCATCGGCGTGGACTTGGTGATCTTGCCGGTCTCCGAGGTGGGCGAGTACTGGCCCTTGGTGAGGCCGTAGATGCGGTTGTTGAAGAGCAGGATCTTCAGGTTGACGTTGCGGCGCAGCGCGTGGATCAGGTGGTTGCCACCGATGGAGAGCGCGTCGCCGTCGCCCGTGACGACCCACACCGACAGGTCGCGGCGGGCCGCGGCCAGGCCGGTGGCGATCGCGGGGGCGCGGCCGTGGATGGAGTGCATCCCGTAGGTGTTCATGTAGTACGGGAAGCGGGAGGAGCAGCCGATGCCGGAGACGAAGACGATGTTCTCCTTGGCCAGACCGAGCTCCGGCATGAAGCCCTGCACGGCCGCGAGCACGGCGTAGTCACCGCAGCCGGGGCACCAGCGGACCTCCTGGTCGGTCTTGAAGTCCTTCGCGGACTGCGGGGCGTCGGCGGTCGGGACCAGCGCGAGCGCCGTGCGCGTGGGTGCCTCAGTGGACACTGTCGATGGCCTCCTTGAGAGCGGACTGAAGCTGCTCAGCCTTGAAGGGCAGGCCGGTGACCTGCGTGACGGACCGCACGTCCACCAGGTACCGCGCGCGCAGCAGCGTCGCGAGCTGGCCGAGGTTCATCTCCGGCAGCACCACCCGGTCGTAGGCGCCGAGCACCTCGCCCAGGTTCGACGGCAGGGGGTTCAGGTGACGCAGGTGGGTCTGGGCGACCTGGCCGCCGGCGCGGCGGATGCGGCGGACGGCGGCGGTGATCGGGCCGTACGTCGAGCCCCAGCCGAGGACCAGGACCTTCGCGCCCTGGCCGGGCGGGCCGCTGGGGTCGTCCACCACGACGTCGGGCACCTCGACCCCGTCGACCTTGGCCTGGCGGGTGCGGACCATGTGGTCGTGGTTGGCCGGGTCGTAGGAGATGTTGCCGGAGCCGTCCTGCTTCTCGATGCCGCCGATGCGGTGCTCCAGACCCGGGGTGCCCGGCACGGCCCACGGGCGGGCCAGGGTCTGCGGGTCCCGCAGGTACGGCCAGAAGACCTCGGTGCCGTCGGCGAGCTGGTGGTTGGGCCCGGTGGCGAACTGCACGCGCAGGTCGGGGAGCTCGTCCACCTCGGGGATCCGCCACGGCTCGGAGCCGTTGGCCAGGTATCCGTCGGAGAGCAGGAAGACGGGCGTGCGGTAGGTCAGCGCGATGCGCGTGGCGTCGAGCGCGGCCGTGAAGCAGTCGGCCGGGGTGGCGGGGGCGACGATCGGCACGGGGGCCTCGCCGTTGCGCCCGTACATGGCCTGGAGCAGGTCGGCCTGCTCCGTCTTGGTGGGCAGGCCGGTGGACGGGCCGCCGCGCTGGATGTCGACGATCAGCAGCGGCAGCTCCAGCGACACGGCCAGGCCGATGGCCTCCGACTTCAGCGCCACGCCGGGGCCCGAGGTGGTGGTGATGCCGAGCGAGCCGCCGAAGGCGGCGCCGAGCGCCGCGCCGATGCCGGCGATCTCGTCCTCCGCCTGGAAGGTGCGCACGCCGAAGTTCTTGTGCTTGGACAGCTCGTGCAGCACGTCCGAGGCGGGGGTGATGGGGTACGAGCCGAGGAAGAGCGGCAGCTCGGAGCGGACCGACGCGGCGACCAGGCCGTAGGCGAGGGCCAGGTTGCCCGAGATGTTGCGGTACGTGCCGGCGGGGAAGGCGGAGGTGGCGGGGGCCACCTCGTAGGAGACGGCGAAGTCCTCGGTGGTCTCGCCGAAGTTCCAGCCCGCGCGGAACGCCGCGATGTTCGCCTCGGCCAGCTCGGGCCGCTTGGCGAACTTGCTGCGCAGGAACGTCTCGGTGCCCTCCGTCGGCCGGTGGTACATCCACGACAGCAGGCCCAGGGCGAACATGTTCTTGCTGCGGCCGGCGTCCTTGCGGGACAGGCCGTAGCTCTTCAACGCCTCGACGGTGAGCGTGGTCAGCGGGACCCTGTGCACCCGGAAGCCGTCGAGGGAGCCGTCGGTCAGCGGGTCGGCGGCGTAGCCCACCTTCGCCATGGCGCGGGAGGTGAACTCGTCGGTGTTGACGATGATCTCCGCGCCGCGCGGCAGGTCGGGAACGTTCGCCTTCAACGCCGCCGGGTTCATCGCGACGAGTACGTTCGGCGCGTCACCGGGAGTGAGGATGTCGTGGTCCGCGAAATGCACCTGGAACGAGGAGACGCCCGGCAGGGTGCCCGCGGGGGCTCGGATTTCGGCGGGGAAGTTCGGGAGGGTGGACAGATCATTTCCCAGAGAAGCCGTCTCCGAGGTGAAACGATCCCCCGTGAGCTGCATCCCGTCTCCGGAATCCCCGGCGAACCGGATGATGACCCGGTCCAGACGCTTGACGCTCTTGTTGTCCCGGCTCGCCTGGTCGACCTCGGTGGTCACTGCGTTAGCCCTCCTTCGAGGCGGCTCATGCAGCCATCGTACGCGGGTTAGGGTCACCTTCCTGACGGTGATCACATCATGGACGCCTGGTCCGATGGCCCCCGGGAGGGTGCGACATCCACCCAAAGCCGCCCTAAACTCCCTGATCGCGTGGCCCCCATCGCCCCCCGGATCCTCACCAGGCTCGCAGAGCGCCTAGGAATTGAGATAGGTGAGAACCGCCAGAACTCGGCGGTGATCTGTGTCACTCTGCGCCAATCCCAGCTTCATGAAGATGTTGCTCACGTGCTTTTCCACCGCGCCGTGGCTTACCACCAGTTGTCGTGCGATCGCCGAGTTCGTGCGGCCCTCCGCCATCAGACCTAGGACTTCCCTTTCCCGGGGCGTGAGTCCCGCCAGAACGTCCTGTTTGCGGCTCCGGCCCAGCAGCTGCGCGACGACCTCGGGATCGAGCGCGGTGCCGCCGGCCGCGACCCGCGCCACGGCCTCGACGAACTCGCTCACGTCCGCCACGCGGTCCTTCAGCAGGTACCCCACGCCCCGGCTCGACCCGGCGATCAGCTCCGTCGCGTACTGCTCCTCGACGTACTGCGAGAGGACCAGGACCCCGAGGTCCGGGAAGCGCTGGCGCAGCCTCACCGCCGCGCGCAGCCCCTCGTCCGTGTGGGTGGGCGGCATCCGCACGTCGGCGACGACCACGTCGGGCAGCGCCCCCGCCCCCGCCAGCTCGGTGACGGCCGCCACCAGCCCCTCGGCGTCACCGACGCCCGCGACCACCTCGTGGCCCCGGTCGTTCAGCAGCCGGGTCAGGCCCTCCCGCAGCAGCACCGAGTCCTCGGCGATGACCACCCGCACGTCCGGGCTCCGTTCCGTGGTGTCGTACGTCCGTCTCGTCGTGTCGCGCGCCCGGGGGGACCGCCGCCGGCCCGCCCTCGCGTGGCCCCAAGGATCTCACCCGCGTGAGCCGGCCGGCGCCGCCGCGGCCCTGTCCCGCCAGGGGAGCGCGGCGGTGACGGTGGTGGGGCCGCCGGGGGGTGAGTGGACGGCCAGGAGGCCGTCGACGGCGGCGAGGCGTTCGGCCAGGCCGGCGAGGCCGCTGCCGGCGTGGGGATCGGCGCCGCCGTGGCCGTCGTCGTGGACCTGGAGCATGAGGCGGTCGTCGGCGCGCCAGATGTCGACGCTGGCCTGGCGGGCGCCCGAGTGCTTGCTGACGTTCTGTAGCAGCTCGGAGGCCGTGAAGTACGCGATCCCCTCGATCGCCTCCGCCGGCCGGGCGGGGAGGTCGTCCGTCACGCGGACGGGGACGGCGGCGCGGGCGGCGACGGCCGACAGCGCCGGGCCGAGGCCGCGGTCGGTCAGGACGGCCGGGTGGATGCCGCGGGCGAGGTCACGCAGCTCCTGGAGGGCGAGCTTCACCTCGCCGTGCGCGTCGTCCACCATGCGGGCGGCGGCCTCCGGGTCCTCGGCCAGCTTCTCCTTGGCCAGACCCAGCTCCATCGCGAGGGCCACCAGCCGCGCCTGCGCCCCGTCGTGCAGGTCCCGCTCGATCCGCCGCAGGTCGGCGGCGGAGGTGTCCACCACCCGGGAGCGGCCCGTCTCCAGCTGACGCACCCGCGTCGCCACCCGCGTGGGGCCCAGCAGGTAGCTGACCATGGCGCGGTCCACCGTGGCCATGAGGCGGATCAGCACCGAGCCGCCGACCAGCACGATCGTGCCGCCGACGACGGCCATGACGTACTCGGCCGGCCCGTCCCACAGCCAGCTCTCGCCGTTCTCGGGGGTGATGCCGACGCCCGGCTCGTCGGTGAAGGCGGGGATGGTCCACGCCCACAGCGGCAGCGTCACCGACGCCCAGCCGGCCGCCCAGATCGCCACGACCGCGCTGAACGTGACGACCGCCCACGGGAAGTGCAGCAGCGCGTAGGCCACGGCACGCCAGGAGACGTTGCTGCGCAGGACCCCGACCAGCCAGGCCAGCGCGCCCTTGCCGTCCCGCGAGAGCGGCGGCTCGGGCGCGAGCACCTCGTGGCCGAGCAGCGCCCGCGCCCGCTGCCGCTCCAGCCAGCCGTAGCCGCGCAGGGCCAGCAGGACCAGCGCCATCAGCGGCAGGCCGACGAAGGTGATCAGCAGGCTGGCGCTGACGCTCAGGCCGGTGACGGCGAAGACGAAGCCGGCCAGCGCTACCGGAAAGTTCAGCAGGAGGTGCAGGCCCTCGCGGAGGGTGCGCGGCTGGACGGGCATCCGCAGCGTCTGCCAGAACCGCGCTCCCCGGGAGCTCGCGGCGTCGGCGCTCGGGCTCGGTCCGCTCGGTCCGCTCGGGCCGGTGCTCGGGTACGGACGCGTGTGGGTGTGCCGGTGGGTGTTCATACGGGTGTTCGAGTGGGTGCTCATCGCCGTGTTCCTTCGCGGGTGCCGGTCCGCTCCCGCCAGGGGAGCTCAGCGGTGACGGTGGTGGGGCCGCCGGGGGGTGAGTGGACGGCCAGGAGGCCGTCGACGGCGGCGAGGCGTTCGGCCAGGCCGGCGAGGCCGCTGCCGGCGTGGGGATCGGCGCCGCCGTGGCCGTCGTCGTGGACCTGGAGCATGAGGCGCTTGTCGGCGCGCCAGATGTCGACGCTGGCCTGGCGGGCGCCCGAGTGCTTGCTGACGTTCTGTAGCAGCTCGGAGGCCGTGAAGTACGCGATCCCCTCGATGGCGGGCGCCGGCCGGGCGGGGAGGTCGTCCGTCACGCGGACGGGGACGGCGGCGCGGGCGGCGACGGCCGACAGCGCCGGGCCGAGGCCGCGGTCGGTCAGGACGGCCGGGTGGATGCCGCGGGCGAGGTCACGCAGCTCCTGGAGGGCGAGCTTCACCTCGCCGTGCGCGCCCTCGACCAGCCGCGCCGCGGCCTCCGGGTCCTCGGCCAGCTTCTCCTTGGCCAGACCCAGCTCCATCGCGAGGGCCACCAGCCGCGCCTGCGCCCCGTCGTGCAGGTCCCGCTCGATCCGCCGCAGGTCGGCGCTCGCGGTGTCGGTCACCGTCATCCGGCCGAGTTCGAGCTGCGCGACGCGCCGCTCCAGCTCGTCCGAGGGCGACAGCAGCGCCCGCACCAGCGACCGGTCCACGTTCGTCATCCACCGCGCGAGCCAGGGCAGCAGCGGCCAGGCCACGAAGAGCGAGCCCAGCGTCACGACGAAGGAGATCAGCGACCACGGCAGCCGCACCACGAACAGCAGCGCCGACCGCCACCCCACCGGGTCCTTCAGCGTCGCCCACAGCCACGGCAGGAAGCCCGGCGGGCGGCTGCGTCGCAGCGGACTGGGCTCGTCGACCCGCATCCGCAGCAGCGCCCGGCTCCTGGCCCGCTCCCAGCCGCCGACCTCCCGCAGCACGGCCAGGCCGCCCGCGAGGATCGGCACGCCGAAGACGAAGAACGACGAGAGGACGCCCACCCACAGCCAGGCGCAGACGAACACGAAGGCGCCCAGGTCCACCATCCAGGCGGTGAGGAGATACGCGATCTCCCGCCACGTCTGGGAGCCCAGCGCGACGCGCGGCGGCGGCAACGCCTCCGGCTCGCGGGCGTCGGGGACGGAAGCACGGCTGTTCATGGCTCCAGCCTGCCCGGTGGCCCGGCACGGCGGCCATGGGGTGGATCGGTGAACGGGGGTGGGGATATCCCCACCCTTCTTCCATGGTCACAAGCGGCCCCTCACCCCCTAGACTCGCGTGCGACACTCACCCGCCCTGACGGCACCCCTGAGAGGCCACGGACGTGCCCGACTACTTCCACGGCTACACGGTCGTCGGACTGGTCGCCGTGGTCGGCGTGCTCTTCGTCACGGTGGCGTTCACCGCGGGCCGGCTGCTGCGTCCCGAGGTGCCCACCGAGGAGAAGCTGCTGACCTACGAGTGCGGCGTCGACCCGGTCGGTGAGGGCTGGGCCCACACCCAGATCCGTTACTACGTCTACGCCTTCCTGTACGTGATCTTCGCGGTGGACGCGATCTTCCTCTTCCCCTGGGCCACGGTCTTCGCCGCGGAGGGCTTCGGCGGGATCACGCTCGTGGAGATGTTCGTCTTCCTCGGCTTCCTCGGCGCGGGGCTGCTGTACGCCTGGCGAAAGGGCGTCCTGACATGGACCTGAGCCCCGCGACGCCCGCGCGCCCCTCGCTGGGCCCGTTGGCCCGGCTGGCCCCCGAGCCGATGAAGGTCATCCTCAACTGGGGCCGTCGGTACAGCCTGTGGGTCTTCAACTTCGGCCTCGCCTGCTGCGCGATCGAGTTCATCGCCGCGTCCATGGCGCGGCACGACTTCATCCGCCTGGGCGTCATCCCGTTCGCCCCCGGGCCGCGGCAGGCCGACCTGATGGTGGTCTCCGGCACCGTCACCGACAAGATGGCGCCGGCCGTGCGGCGGCTGTACGAGCAGATGCCCGAGCCGAAGTACGTGATCTCCTTCGGCGCCTGCTCCAACTGCGGCGGCCCGTACTGGGACTCGTACTCCGTCACCAAGGGCGTGGACCAGATCATCCCCGTCGACGTCTACGTGCCCGGCTGCCCGCCGCGGCCCGAGGCGCTGCTCCAGGGCATCCTCACGCTCCAGGAGAAGATCGCCGAGGAGTCGACGGCCGGCCGGTACGCCGCGAGCCCGCCGTCGGCCGCCGCGCTGACCAGCGGCCTCGTGGCCCCGCCGGCGGCCGGGGCCGGTGGCGCTGGTGACGCTGACGGGGAGGGGCCGCGGTGAGCGAGCCGGTGGCCGGCGAGCCGGGCGGGAGCGAGCCCGTGGCGGGTGGATCGGGCGAGCCGCTGGCGGGCGAGCCGGTGGGGTGGCTGCCGCGCGACGCGGCGGAGCTCTTCGGCGAGGGCGCACGGGCCCACGAGTCCTACGCGGTGCTGACCGTCGACGTGGCCGGCGGCGACGCGTGGCCCGCGGCCCTGCTGACCGCTCGCGACGAGCTCGGCTGCACCTATCTCGACTGGCTCAGCGCCGTCGACGAGCCGGGGGAGGGGCTGCGGGTCTGCGCCCACGTCGTGGCGCTCGGCGCCCCTGGCACGCCCCCCAGGCGGCTGCTGCTGCGCACCACCGTCCCCCACGCCGCCCCGTCCCTGCCGTCCGCGACCGGCGTCTACGCGGGCGCGGCCTGGCACGAGCGGGAGACGCACGAGATGTTCGGCATCGACTTCCCCGGCCACCCCGGGCACCCCGACATCCGGCCGCTGCTGCTGCCCGACGGGTTCGAGGGGTACCCGCTGCGCAAGGACTTCGTGCTGGCGGCCCGCGTCGTCAAGGCGTGGCCGGGCGCGAAGGAGCCGGGCGAGTCCGCGCACGGCGGCCCGAAGCGCCGCCAGATGCAGCCTCCCGGCGTCCCCGACCCGAACGAGTGGGGCCCGCTGAAGGGCACGCTGCCCGACGCCCCCGCCCGGCCGGCCAGGTCCGCCGGGGCCGCCAGGCCCCGCCGGGCGGCGGCGGGCGGTCCGGGCGGCCCGGGCGGCGAACGGCCGCCGCGCCGCACCCGCAGCGCGAGCGGCGGCTCGGCCAGCCAGCGTCAGGCGGGCGACCAGCCCTGGTCGGCGGGCGGGGACGGATCCTCCGAACGGCCCGAGCGGACCGAGCGGCCGGAGCGGCCGGAGCCTCCCGCGCGTCCCGGGCAGACCGAGGGGCCGGAGCGGCACGAGCGGCCCGAGCAGGGCGGGGAGGGCTGATGGACGTCGCCGAGGTGGCGCTGCGCGTGCTCGCCGTGCTGGTGGCGTTCCTGCTGCTGCCGCTCCTGGTGGGCCAGACCGAGCACAAGGTGATGGCCCACATGCAGGGCCGCGTCGGCCCCATGCACGCGGGCGGCTTCCACGGCTGGGCCCAGCTCGTCGCCGACGGCGTGAAGTTCGCGCAGAAGGAGGACACCGTCCCGGCCGGCGCCGACCGCCGGATCTTCCAGCTCGCGCCGGCCGTCGCGCTCATCCCCTACCTCGTGGTGCTCGTCGCCATCCCGCTCGGCCCCGACGAGCTCGTGGGCGAGACCCCGGACGCCGGCATCCTCTTCGTCCTCGCCGTCCTCGGCGTCGGCGTCCTCGGCTCCCTCATGGGCGGCTGGGCCTCGAACAACAAGTACTCGCTGCTCGGCGGCCTGCGCACCGCCGCCCAGCTGATGGCCTACGAGCTGCCGCTGCTGCTGTCGGCCGCGTCCGTCGCCATGGCGGCCGGGACGCTCAGCCTGACCGGCATCCTCGCCGAGTACGAGTGGTGGTGGGTGCCGTGGCAGCTCGTCGGCGGCCTGGTCTTCTTCGCCGCCGGCATGGCCGAGCTGCAACGGCCCCCGTTCGACGCGCCGATCGCGCCCGAGGAGATCATCTTCGGCGCCTTCACCGAGTACTCGGGCCTGCGCTTCGCCCTCTTCCTCCTCGCCGAGTACGCCGGCATCGTCGTCGTCTCCGCGCTGACGGCCGTGCTCTTCCTCGGCGGCTGGCACGGCCCGTTCTCCGACCAGCTCGGCTGGCTGTGGATGCTGCTGAAGACGGGCGCGCTCAGCTTCCTCGTGATCTGGGCGCGGGTGGCGTGGCCACGGCTGCGCGCCGACCAGATCCAGCGCTTCGCCTGGACCGTGCTGGTGCCGCTGGCGCTGGCGCAGATCGCGTTGACCGGAGTGATCAGGGTGGTGATCTCGTGAGCTTCGGCTCGGGGCTGGCCAGAGGGCTGGCGATCACGCTGCGGACGATGACGCGCCGCGCCGTTACCCAGCAGTACCCGGAGACGCAGCCGGCGCTGCCGCCGCGCAGCCGGGGGGTGATCGGGCTCTTCGAGGAGAACTGCACGGTGTGCATGCTGTGCGCCCGCGAGTGCCCGGACTGGTGCATCTACATCGACTCGCACAAGGAGACCCTGCCGCCCACCGCCCCGGGCGGCCGGGAGCGCAGCCGCAACGTGCTGGACCGTTTCGCGATCGACTTCGCGCTGTGCATGTACTGCGGCATCTGCATCGAGGTCTGTCCGTTCGACGCCCTCTTCTGGTCGCCGGAGTTCGAGTACGCCACGACCGACATCCGTGAGCTCACCCACGAGCGGGAGAAGCTGCGGGAGTGGATGTGGACGGTGCCCGAGCCGCCGCCGCTGGACCCGGCGGGTGACGAGCCGAAGGAGCTGGCGGCGGCCAGGAAGTCCGCCGAACGGCAGGCGGCCCAGGCAGCCCAGGCGGCGCAGGCCGCTGAGGCGCCCCAGGCCGGGCCGTCCGCCCCGCCCGAGGGTGAGGGTGACGGCACGGCCGGCGAGGCCGGCCGGGAGGGCGGAGCCCCGTGACCCCTCCCACCACCCACCGGCTCGCCGCCAGGGCCGCGGAGGCGGCCGATGCGGCCAAGGCCGACCACGGCTTCCTCTCGCCCTCCGGCCAGGAGGTCGTCTTCCTCCTCGTCGGCGTCGTCATCCTCGGCGCCGCCGTCCTGTGCGTCACCAGCCGCCAGCTCGTCCACGCCGCCCTGTGGCTGGTCGTCGCCCTCGGCGGCCTCGCCGTGCAGTACCTGCTGCTGACGGCCGAGTTCATCGCCTGGGTGCAGGTGCTGATCTACCTCGGCTCCGTCGTCGTGCTGCTGCTCTTCGGCCTGATGCTCACCAAGGCCCCCATCGGCCCCTCGCCCGACGCCGACTCCCGCAACCGGCCCGTCGCGCTGCTCGCCGCCCTCGCCGCCGCGGCCACCCTCGTCACCCTCGTCGTCGACGCCTTCCGCACCACCTGGATACGCCTGGACACGCCGCACGGCGCGTCGGGGCCCGTGGGGGAGAGCCTCTTCCGTCACTGGGTGCTGCCGTTCGAGGCGCTGTCGGTGCTGCTGCTGGCCGCGCTCGTCGGCGCCATCGTCGTCTCCCGGAAACGGGAGCAGGAGCGGGAGGGGGCTTAGGGACCCGATGCATCTCGTCTACCCCGCCGTGCTGGCCGCGCTGCTGTTCAGCACCGGCCTGTACGGGGTGCTCGCCCGACGCAACGCGATCCTCGTGCTGATGTCGGTCGAGCTGATGCTCGCCGCCGTCAGCCTCAACCTCGTCGCCTTCGACGTCTGGCTGCGTGACACCACCCACGCCGGCCAGGTCTTCACGCTCTTCCTCATCGCGCTGGCCGCCGCCGAGATCGGCATCGGCCTGGCCATCGTGCTGCTCATGTACCGCGCCCGCGGCACCTCCGCCATCGACCAGATGCGCGAGCTTCGGGACACCGACCGACCCCACGGCCCCACGGGCGTCGGCCCCGCCGCCACCGCGGCCCCCACCCGCGCCTCCACCCGCACGGCCTCGGAACCCGTCACGGAACCCGCAACGGACCCGACCACCCCCGCCGCCTCCGTCCCCGCCGAGAAACGCCGCCCGTGAACACAGCCACCGCCGCCTCCCTCGTCCCCCTGCTGCCGTTCGCCGCCGCCGCCCTGATCCTCCTCACCGGCCGCCGCGCGCCCGGCTTCGTCCGCCCCCTGGCCGTGCTGCCCACGCTCACCGCCGCGGGCTTCGCCGTCTACGTCGCCTACGAGCAGGGCGGCGAGGAGCCCGTCCGCGCCGCCACCACCCTCGCCGACCCCGGCAGCCCCGCCCCCACGATCGAGCTCGCCCTCCACCTCGACGGCTTCGCGGTGCTCGTCGCCGTCCTCGTCGCGGTCGTCGCCTCCTGCGTGCAGCTGTACTCCACCGGATACCTGCGCGGCGACACGCGCTACCCCTCCTACGCAGCCCTCGTCTCCCTCTTCACCGCCGCGATGCTGCTGGTCGTCTACACCGACGACCTGATCGTGCTGCTCGTGGGCTGGGAGGTCATGGGCATCTGCTCCTACTTCCTCGTCGGCCACTACTGGGAGACCGCCGCGGCCCGCGCCGCCTCGCTCAAGGCGTTCCTCGTCACGAAGCTCGGCGACGTGCCGTTCCTCGTCGGCATCATCGCCCTCGCCGCCGAGGTCGACAGCTTCCGCATCTCCACGATCGTCTCCCGCCTCACCTCCTCCCTCGCCGACGTCCAGCTCGACCACCCCACCCTCATCGCGCTGCTCCTGCTGGCCGGCGTCGCCGGCAAGTCCGCACAGGTGCCGCTCCACACCTGGCTGCCCGACGCCATGGCGGGCCCCACCCCGGTCTCCGCCCTCATCCACGCCGCCACCATGGTCGCGGCCGGCGTCTACGTCGTCGCCCGCCTGCTGCCCGTCTTCACCGCCTCCGCCGCCGCCCTCGTCGTGCTCGCCCTCATGGCCGCCGCCACGATGCTGCTGTCCGCGCTGGCGGCCCTCGTCCAGGACGACGTCAAGCGCGTCCTGGCCTACTCCACGATCGGCCAGCTCGGCTTCATGGCGGGCGCGCTCGCCGTCGCCGACCGCGAGGCGGCCGTCTTCCACCTCCTCACGCACGGCGCGTTCAAGGCGCTGCTCTTCCTGGCCGCCGGCGTCCTCATCCACACCGCGGGCACCGGCTCGCTCGCCGCCATGTCCCGGCTGCGCAACCTCAAGCAGCGCGCGCCCGACGCGTTCTGGACCATGACGATCGGGCTGCTGGCGCTGGCCGCGATCCCGCCGTTCTCCGGCTTCTTCTCCAAGGAGGCCGTGATAGCCGCGGCCGAGCACGCCGCCCTCGACGACGCGGCGGCCGGCGGCCACGGCGCCGCGGCCGTCCCCGTGGCCGCCGGCTGGATCGTGCTCGTCGCGGGCCTGGCCACGGCGCTGCTGACCGCCGCCTACGCCGCCCGGCTGTGGCTCGTCGCCTTCCACGACCCGGTCGGCGCCCGCACCGAGACCGTGCCCCTCGCCTCGGCCCACACCGCGACCAGCCCCGTCATGACCGCCGTGCTGTGGGTGCTGGCGATCCCCTCGCTGCTCCTCGGCCTCGCCTACGGCCCGCTGCCCGACTGGCTCGACGGCGGCTCGCTCGACCCCACCCTCGCCACCGCGGCGACCGCCACCGGCGCCGCCCTCCTCGGCGGCGCCGTCACCTGGATCGCCTGGCGGCGGGCCTACGAGAGCGACGGGCTGGTGGACCCCGCGCCCGCGCTGCTCGGCCGCCTGCGCCCGCACGCCGAGGCCGGCTTCCACCTCGACGCCGCCTACGCGGCGGCGTTCGTCCGCCCCACGCAGGCCGCCGCCCGGCTGGTGCGCTTCCTGGACCGCGCCGTCATCGACACCTACGTCCGCGCCACGGCCGCCGCACCCGGCTGGCTCGGCACCCTCACCCGCCGCGCCCAGACCGGCAACGTGCAGACGTACCTGAGCGTCCTCGTCGCCGGCTCCCTCGTCCTGGGGCTGGCCGCCGTCCTCGTCGCCGCAGGGGAGTGACCGTCGCGCCATGATCACCTTGAACGACACCACGATGCGGCTGCTGCTCGTCGCCGTCGTGCTGCTGCCGCTGCTCGGCGCGGCCGTGGCGGCGGTGCCGGCGGCGCTGCCCGCCCTCCGGGGCGCGGGCCGTGCCGCCGGCCGGAGCGAGGAGCGGAGCGGGGACCGTCCCGAGGGCCGTCCCGCCGAGGACGCCGGAGACGGCGGCGGCGCGGGCGACGAGGACGCCGACGCTGATGCCGATGCCGATGCCGACGCCGACGTCGATGACGGCGATGGCGACACGGACGCCGGGAGTGCCGGCGCCGACGCCACCGCCCCCGCCGACCGTCCCGGGCGGAAGCCGTTCGCGCTCGCCCTCAACGTCGTCGTCACCGGCGCCGTCCTCCTCGCCTCCCTCCTCCTCGCCGCCGGCTTCGACCACGACCACCCCGGCACCGTGCAGGCCGAGAGCGACGTCAGCTGGATCCCCGCCCTCGACATCCGCCTCCACCTCGGCGTCGACGGCATCTCCCTCCCCCTCCTCGTCCTCACCGCCCTGCTGACGTTCCTCGCCGCCCTTTACACCTACGCCCGCCCCCCGTCGGGCGGGCCGGGCCACGGCAGCCCCGCCGCCTTCGTGGCGCTGCTCCTCCTCCTGGAGTGCGGCACCCTCGCCACCTTCGCCGTCCTCGACCTGATGCTGTTCTTCCTGGCGTTCGAGACGGTCCTCATCCCCATGTACTTCCTCATCGCCCGCTACGGCGGCGAGGGCCGCGGGCCGGCCGCCTGGAAGTTCGTGCTGTTCACCGTGCTCGGCTCCGTCGTCATGCTGCTCGGCCTCCTCCTACTCGGTCTGACCGCGGAAACCTTCGACATGGTTGCCCTCGCCGAGGCCCACGGCGCCGGCATCGGCCACACCACGCAGCTGCTCGCGGTCCTCGCCATCGGCATCGGCCTCGCCGTCAAGACCCCCATGTGGCCGCTGCACAGCTGGCTCCCCGACGCCCACACCGCCGCGCCCACCGTCGGCTCGGTGCTGCTGGCCGGCGTGCTGCTGAAGATGGGCACCTACGGCCTGGTCCGCGTCGCCCTGCCGATGGCCCCCGAGGGCATGGAGACCTTCGCCCCGTACCTCGGCGCGTTCGCCGTCACCGGCATCATCTACGGCTCGCTCGCCTGCCTGGCCCTCGTCCGACAGGGCGCGGGCGGCGACCTGAAGCGGCTCATCGCGTACTCCTCCGTGGGCCACATGGGCTTCGTGCTGCTGGGCATCGCCACCCTCACGCCGACCGGCGTCAACGGCGCCCTGTTCGCCAACATCGGCCACGGCCTCGTCACCGGCCTGCTGTTCTTCCTGGTCGGCGCCCTGAAGGAGCGGACGGGCACCACGGACCTCGACGTGCTCGCCGCCGCCTCGCCCGGCGGCGCGGGCGCCGCGCTCTACGGGCGCACGCCGCGCTTCGGCGGCCTGCTGGCCTTCGCCGCCGTCGCCTCCCTCGGCCTGCCGGGGCTCGCCGGCTTCTGGGGCGAGCTGCTGGCCATGCTCGGCGCGTACCAGCCCGCCGACGGGCTCAGCCGCCCCGCCTACCTCACGTTCCTGGCCGTCGCCGCGTTCGGCACCCTCCTCACCGCCGCGTACCTCCTCCTCGTCGTCCGCCGCGTCTGCATGGGCACGGCGACGGGCGGCGAGAGCGACGGGAGCGGGGAGCGGACGGCGTCCACCCCGCCCGTCCTGCCCGTCCTGCCCGACCTTCGCCTCCACGAGTACGCCGCCTTCGGGCCGCTCGTCGCGCTCACCCTGCTGGCCGGCCTGTGGCCCGCCGTGCTGCTGGACCTCACCGACCCCGCCGTGCAACTCCTCCTCCCCGGAGTCGCCAGATGAACGCCGCCGACACGGTCTCGTCCATCCAGTCCGTGGACTGGGCGGTCATCGCGCCGCCCACGATCGCCGCCGTCGCCGCCGTCGCCGTGATGCTGGCCGACCTCTTCCTGCCGGCCCGCCTCAAGCCGCTGCTCGGCTGGGCCAGCGTCGGCGCCCTGGCGTTGGCGGCGCTCTCCCTCCTCCCGCTGCGTGACGGCGACCGCGCCACGTTCTGCCTGGGCGGCGGGGACGCCGCCGCCGTCACCTGCTCCTACGCCGCCGACCGCTTCGCCGTCATCGTCCAGCTCCTCGTCCTCGGCGGCGCGCTGCTGGCCGCGCTCCTGTCCCTGCCCGAGGTGGGGGAGGGGGAAGGGAAGCTGCCGGCCGGCGAGTTCTGGTTCCTGCTGCTGGCCTCCGCGTCCGGCGCGGCGCTGCTGCCGGCCGCCCGCGACATGGCGACGTTGATCATCGCGCTGGAGGTCACCACCCTCCCGGCGTACGCGCTGGTCGCGCTGCGCCGACCCCGTTCGGGCGTGGGCTCCTCGGCGTCGGAGACCGCCGGCGCCTCGGGAGGACCCGAGGCGGCCGTGAAGTTCTTCCTCACCTCCGTCACCGCCACCGCCGTCGCGCTCCTCGGCATCAGCTTCGTCTACGCCGGCTCCGGCAGCCTCCACCTCGACGCCATCGCCACCGGCCTGCCCGACGCCGACCCCCGGCTCGCCACCCTCGCCGAGGCCGGCGTGGCGCTGACCCTCGTCGGCTTCGCGTTCAAGATCGCCGCCGTCCCGTTCCACTTCTGGGTGCCCGAGACCTACGTCGGCGCCCCGCTGCCCGTGGCCGGATACCTCTCCGTCGTCGGCAAGACCGCCGGCCTCGCGGGGCTGATCCTCGTCACCACGCGCGCCTTCCCCGCGTACACGGAGCTGTGGGGCCCGGCCGTCGCGGTCCTCGCCGGCCTCACGATGACGGCGGGCAACGTCGCCGCGCTGCGCACCACGGCCGACGCCCCGCACAGCGCCATCCGCCTGCTGGCCTGGTCCTCGATCGCGCAGGCCGGCTACCTGCTCGTGCCGCTCGCGGCCGCCGCGTCCGCGCAGGACCCGGGCGCCGTGGGCGCCGCCGTCACGTACGCGCTGATGTACGGGGCGGTGAACCTCGGCGCCTTCGCCGTCGCGGCCCACGTGGCGCGGCAGCACGCCGCCCACCGGGTGGCGGACTACCGGGGGCTGTACGCCCGGCAGCCGCTCGCGGCCCTGGCCATGGCGTTCTTCCTGCTCTGCCTGGCGGGGCTGCCGCCGGGGGTCGTCGGGCTGTTCGCGAAGGTCGCCGTCTTCTCGACGGCCGTCGACGCCGACCTCGGCGTCCTCGCCACGGTGATGGCCGTGAACGTCGCCGTCGCCCTCTACTACTACCTGCGCTGGGCGGCGCTCCTCTTCCTCCGCCCCGAGCCCGCCCCGGTGCCGACGGCCGCGCCGGCCTCCGCCTCCGCGCCCGTAGCGCTTCCCGTCCCCCTCCGTGGCGCGATCGCCCTGACGGCCGTCGCCGCCCTCGCCCTCTCCGTCGCCCCGCAGCTCGTCCTCACCTTCGCGGACGGCACCCTGCTCTGACGCCTCTGCTCAGGCACTCCCCTGCCCGGACGTCTCCCGCCTGGGTGCTCTCGCGGACGCACCGCCGGGGTGCGCCGGGGGAACGCATTTGCGCCGAATGGCGTTGTCCCCATCGGGAGTGGCACTGTCGTGTGTGGAGAAGCCCCCCGGAAACACCCCACACCGCACACCTGGAGGGCACACCGTGCACCGCCGGCACAACGGACTGCGGACAGCCGCGCTGCTGGGCGGCATGTCCGCGCTCATCCTGCTCATCGGCAGTCTCTTCGGCAGCACCGGCCTCGTCATCGCCCTGCTCGTCGCCCTCGCCACCAACGGCTACGCCTTCTGGAACAGCGACAAGCTCGCGCTGCGCGCCATGCGCGCCCGGCCGGTCAGCGAGTTCGAGGCGCCCCAGCTGTACCGCATGGTCCGCGAGCTCGCCAGCCAGGCCCGCCAGCCCATGCCCCGCCTGTACATCTCGCCCACCGAGGCACCCAACGCCTTCGCCACGGGACGGAACCCACGCAACGCGGCCGTCTGCTGCACCCAGGGCATCCTGCGCCTCCTCGACGAGCGCGAGCTGCGCGGCGTCATCGGACACGAGCTCAGCCACGTGTACAACCGCGACATCCTGATCTCGTCGGTCGCCGGCGCCATGGCCTCGGTGATCATGTTCCTCGTGAGCTTCGCCTGGCTGGTTCCCATCGGCCGGGACGACGAGGACGGGCCCGGCATCGTCGGCATGCTGCTGGTCATGATCCTGGGCCCGGTGGCCGCCTCCCTCATCCAGCTCGCGGTCAGCCGCTCCCGCGAGTACGAGGCGGACGCCTCGGGCGTGGCCCTCACGGGGGACCCGCTGGCCCTGGCCAGCGCGCTGCGGAAGCTGGAGGAGGGCACCCAGCGCCGGCCGCTGCGGCCCGAGCCGCAGCTGGAGACGGCGAGCCACATGATGATCGCCAACCCGTTCCGGCGGGGCGAGGGCCTGGCCCGGATGTTCGCCACCCACCCGCCGATGACCGAGCGCATCGCCCGCCTCGAACGCATGGCGGGCGGCGGCCCGCAGCGCGAGCCCTGAGCCCTGCGAGGGGCGGCGGCACCGACGGCGGTCGTTCGAAAACGGATGGACCGCGTGGAGGGCGGACGCCTAGCCTGGGCTCTCCCCCAACGTGAGGACTTCGCGCGCATGACGCCGCCCGCTCTCCAGATCTGACAGTTCCCTGCGCATTGGTCGCCGACGCGACGCCGTCGGCTCTCTTTCCCATGCCTTCGTCAGGTCCTCAGAGAGCTCATGTCCTCACATCCTCATACCGTGCTGCCCTGGGCGGTGCGGCGCACCCGCCTGCCCCTGCTCGCCCTCCGGTGCGTGGCCTGCCCTTCCGGCCGCGCCACCCTCGGCGACGGCAGGTTCCGCGTCAACGCCAACGGCAAGCTTCTCGACGTCTGGCTCCTGGTCAACTGCGTGTCGTGTGACCGGACCGGCAAGCTCACCGTCCACGAACGCGTCCCGGTCCGCTCCCTTCCCGCCGACCGTCTCGCCGGGTACACGGCCAACGCGCCGTCGCTCGTCGTGGACACCCTCCTCGACCCGTCGATCGCCCGGCGCAACCGGTACGCGCTCGACTGGAACGGGTGCTGGGAGCTCCACGCACCGCCCCCACCGGAGGTCTGTTGGCCGCTTGAGATCACGGTCGTCTTCGACGCCCCCGTGCCCGTCCGCCCCGAACGGCTCATCGCTCAGGGACTGGGCGTCAGCCGCAGCGAGATCGCTTGCAGAGTAAAGATCGACATCCCGCTGAACCGCAGGGTGAACCAGGACTTCTCGTTCACCCTGCTGGGGCCCGTCCGGTAGGTCCGGGCGCCGAGACGACGTCTCCACCGACCGGGGCAGAACACGGCCCAGCCGTGCTCTGCCCCGGTCATGAGCCGGTCGTCACCGCTGCGCCGTCAGGCTGTAGCTCTGCTTGTAGACGTGGCCGGGCTTGACGAGTTCGGTCACCTCGATCGGGCGCCGGTCGCGGCTGTGGACCACCCGGAAGATCTCCAGGAGGGGTATCTCACCCGGGAGTTGGAGGAGCAGGTACTCGTCCGTGGTCGCGTAGCGAGCGCCCACGATGTCCTCCTGTCCCAGCGTGGGGTGTCCCATCTGCTCCAGCAGGGCCGGAGAGCCGCCCGGGATCCTGCGCCGGTCGGCCAGGCGGGTGCCGCGCGCCAGCTCCGCCGGATAGTAGGACCACACCAGCTCGGCCGGCTTGTCGTCCAGCAGCCCGAGGCGCTTCCGCAGCACGGCGACGCCGTCGTCGGGCAGCCCGAACACCTCGCGGACGCGGCGGGGTGGCACGATCTCCCGCACGTCGAGGATGCGGAAGGTGGCCTTCTGGGATCGTTTCCGCGCCTCGGTGATCCATGAATAGGGCTGCCCGGGAGGAGCCGGCGCCATCATGGGCGCGGGCGCGATCTCCACCGGCGCCCGATCCCGCACGAAGACGCCCTGGCCGGAGTGGCCGACGAGGAAGCCCTCGTCCTTGAGCTTCCTCAGCGCACGTTGGACGGTGACGTTCGAGGTGCGGAACTGCCTGGTCAACTGCTCGGTGGTGGGCAGCTTCCGACCGGGCTCCCACTCGCCACACAGGATCAGCCGCCTGATCTCGTGGGCGATGGTGTCGGCGATGGGGCGCGGGTCCTCACGTTCCTCGGGCATGGTCAGCCCACCTCCAACTCGTAGCGGAGGCGGCGCGGCGCCTTCATGACCATCAGCGATGCCTCGAATGCCGCTCCACCGTCGGAGAAGGACGTACGCGTCAGGGTGAGGACTGCGGCGCCGGGCGCGAGATGGAGTGCCTCGGCCTCCGCGGTAGTGCAGGGGCGCTGCTCGATGTCCTCGACCGCTCGGCGTGCCTGATAACCGAGTGCCGCGAGGGCGGTCGGCGCGCCTCCCCTGATCTTCGCGTTGTCGGCGAGAGGGGTACCTGCGGCGATGCTCGCCGGGTAGTAGGAGGTGGCGAGCTCAACCGGTCGATCGTCCAGCAGGATGAGACGTCGACGGACCACCACCCGCTCGCTTTCGTCGAGGCCGAGTGACTCGGCCACCTCTGTCGGTGGCTTCAGCTCCGTCACCTCGATGAGGCGCTGTGACGTGCGTCCAGGGGCGGTGTCCGTCCATACGTCACTCTGGCCCTCGCCGCGTGGGAGCAGGTACGGCGTCGAGACGCTGGTCCACTTCCCGGTCACTTCTGCTCCTGCCTTCGGGGTACGGCACCCACCTTAAGACCTTGATGCATATGGCTCTGGGGGCGGCGCCGAGCTTGCAAGCTTGATACCTTAAGTATTAAGCAGTTAGGCTTGGTGAGGCGGGTGAACGCTGGGTCCCGAGGCGCATGGCGAGCGGGAGGAGGTCGCGAAGGCGCTCGCGGACTCTTGGTCGCCGCCGCTGGCTGACGCTGATCGGCGTCAACCTGCACGGCGTCGGTGTCAGTACGGGTCCGAAATCGTGTGCGGATCGCTGGCGTCGCAGGTGGGCCGATTCGACGGGGGCACCGCAGAAATCAGGTCACGCTCACGCAGCAAACCCCGCGACGTTGGGTGGACGTTCGGGGGCGTGGCCTCAACCGACAGGAGGTTGGTGACATGGCCCACGGAGGTACGTGGTGTGTCGAGACGCTGTTGCTTCTGGTTCCGGTCAGGTCTCGTCGCAGGGCGTACGCACTGTCGAAGAAGCTCCTGCCACTTGGTGAACTGCGGACACGGCGTCGTCGGCGTCGGGCGTTGCTGCCGGCGTCGGTGCGTGCCGACGCCTGTCCTCGTCGAACCGGTGGCGCGACGGTGGCGACGTGGTGAGCGGGGAGACGGCCCCGTCTGCCCCCGAGGCCGGTGCTGCGACACAGGCGCCTGCGCAGGGGCAGCAGGCCGCCGGTCAGGACAGTCCGACCATGGCGAAGCTCCGTGCGTTGGTGCGGGAGGTCAACGAGGTCAACCGGCGGAACCGGGTCAGCAAGGGCGGCCGGGCGCGGGCCGTGGCGCGGCGGGGTGGGGCCCGGTGACCGCCTACGTTCTGCTGCGGGGGGCGGCGTTGAAGCTGTGTGAGGAGCGGGCGGCGGAGGCGCCGGACGCGTTGTACCGGGTGTCGTGCCTGACGTGTTCGGCGCAGTCCGATCTCGTGCGGGACGACGCCCGCCCGGTGCAGGTCTGGGCGTTGGGCCACGCCCAGGAGCACGGCCTGAACCACAACCAGTTCCGCCTCACCACCCACCGGTACTGGCGCGTCGACCCCGCGCACGCGCCCGTCGGCGCCACGCCGTGGCCGCCGCCCGCCGGCTCGGCGCGGGTCCTGCGCAGGGTGGCGGCGCCCGTGTCTGCTCCGCACGCCACGCGGCGCCGGCACGGGCGCGCGCGGCCCGGCGCGGGATGCCGGGCCTGGCGCCTGCTGGTGAGGGCGGTCCGTGCCCTCGCCGGAGCCGGCCGTGCGTAGCGGACGCCTCCCCGCGCGCGGCGGGCTGACGGTCTCCCGCGACACGGTCCGCGCGGGCGACCGCGTCGCCATCGGCGGGGAGACGTTCACCGTCCAGCACGTCACCCGCTACGCCGCGGGCGGCGCCCGCCTCGTCTTCACCACCGGCGAGCACTTGGTCCTGCGGCCCTGGACCCGCCTCGACGTCACCCGACCAGCGGCCGGGCCGCCAACGGGAAGCCGTTGACGACCAGGGCTGCTCTGATCGGCCTCAGAGCGCCCACCGGTGGACCCGGCCGTCCGGGGCGCGGAACGCGAGGGTCTGCTCCCGTGGGGTGGCGCTGATCGTGAACCACTCGCGCCGTGGCCGGTTCAGCCGCAGCCACGCGTCGTGTGCCCGTTCGATCTCGGCCCACAGGTCGCGCGGGCCCGAGGTGACGACGGTGGAGCCGGAGCCGGGGCCGCCCGGTCGGTGATCGGCGACGCGTGCGGTCGAGCCGTCCCCCGGGTCGTGGAGCGTCGTCAGGTGCGCGCCGTCGCGGTTCTCGTAGGCGCGGACCGTGGTGGACGTCATGTGGAGCTGGGCGAAGAAGGAGAACGTCCAGTTGTCGAGAACGCTGCCGGACAGCTCCGAGTCGCGCCGCGCCCCGCCCTCGGAGGGAGGAGCGACAGCGCCCGGTGGCGGCCCGGACAGCAGCGGCATGAACGCGGCAGGTGTGTGCAGGACGTGCCCGGCCGCCGATCCGTCCGGGAGTTTCGTCAGGCGCGCGATCATGCCGCCGGCCAACGCGCCCCTGATGGGCACGACCATGACCCCGCCCGGCGCGCACTGCTCGAACCATGCGGCGGGAACGCGCCGCACGGAGCAGGTGGCGACGATCCGATCGAACGGGGCCCGGTCGGCCGCGCCGGCCGCGCCGTCCGCCCGGCGGGTCTCCGGACGGAGCCCGAGGTCGGCGAGGCGCGCGCGGGCCAGGGAGATCAGCCGTTCCGAGGTGTCCACGGTCGTGACGTGCGCGTCCCCGGCCAGCCAGGACAGCAGCGCCGCGTTGTAGCCGCTCCCGGTGCCGATCTCCAGCACGCGGGATCCCTTCCGCACGTCGAGGGCGTCGAGCATGTCCGCCATGAGACTGGGGGCCGTGGACGACGAGGTGGGAACGCCCGTCATCGCCCGCGCCTCCGCGTCCTCGGCGTGCACGCCGTCCAGTTCCGTGATGAGCGAGTCGTCCTGGTAGACGGCCGTGGTCCACGCGTCCGGATCGTCGTCCATGCCCCACGGTCTGAACGTCGTTCCGTCCCGGCGAAAGAAGCGCGGAACGAAGACATGGCGCGGAACGTTCAGGAACCCCTCGATCAGGGCGCCCGACAGGACGACGCCGCCGCGCTCCAACTGGCGCGCGAGCCCCATGCGTGCCTCGAAGAGCCGTCGCCTGTCCTCGGCAGGGCCTGTCACGTCGTTCCTTCCAGGTAATCAGCGATCGCGGCCGTGATCGGGAGACCGGTCGCCATCTCGATGAATCCGTACTGGCCTGAGGGGTTGACCTCCAGGAACACCCACTCACCGTCGGGAGTGACGGCGAAGTCGAACGCGCCATAGGGCAGGCCGAGCCGCTCCAACACGCGGTGAACGCCGGCAACAACCTCGGGCGGGGGAGCGCAGACACGATACACGTGGCTGGCGTAGTCGCTTCGCCAGTCAATCCTCGCCCTGTCCGAGTCCGCGTGAATCTCCGCGGCGAAGACCCGTTTTCCCACCACGGTCATCCTGACCTCGTGCGCTTTCGGTATCCACTCCTGAAACAGGTGTGCTGTCGTGGCGATATCGGGATGAGGGAGGTCCGCCGGCTCGACCAGGCTCGTGTACACGGCGGCGTTCCGCCCCTCGAGACGACCGCGCACGGGATAGAACGGCTTGAACACCAGGCGGCCGTCGACGCTGTCGGCGAAGTCACGCGCGGCGTTCGGGTCGTTCGTGATCACCGTGCGCGGCACGTTGAGACCCGAGTCGACCGCCACGCGGAGCTGTAATGGTTTGTGCTCGGCGTCCGCCGCCTTCCCCGGCGGGGACAGCCACGGGCACGGCAACGCGGCCAGGAGGCCCCCGAAGCCCAGACGGGCCTCCCTCTCGGCCACCTTTCGTGCCTCCGGTGACATTCCTCGCGGCATCTGCGGGCGCTTCGGACGGCGGAAGTAGACCGAGCGGACCGCTTCGAGTCGCACCGAGCGACGGTCGGTCCTGAGGGTCCCGCGCCAACCGTTCCCGGTGAGACTGGCGGCCAGGGCCAGGCTCACCGGGAACTGTGCCACGTCGACCCGGAAGACCGGCACCGCGCGCCGATTCAGCTCCTCAACGGCCAGGTCGGCCGTCGGGTCGAAACGGCCGGCCAACACGAGGACCGTCCCGGGGCGCGGCATCAGTCGTCACTCGGCCCGGGATCGTCCTTCGCGTCCGTCCGCTCCGGCGACGACTCGGTCGCCTCGGTCGTGAAGTAGGTCATCGGAGGATTCTTCGTCATGAAGACCCCGGGAGGCAGATCGTCGTAGGAACTCGTCTGGGTCTCTTCGTCGTACTCGACGACCTCGGGCAGGACTCCGCCCGAGGTGGTCACCGGAGTCAGGTACCGGAAGGCGAACGGAGCGGGCCCGTCGCATTCGCGCACCTCGGGCGCGATCGTGACGGTCTCCTGCTCCAGCGGAAACCGGGATTCCGGTCGGTACAGATCAACGCCGTCCCGTTGGGATAAGGAAACGGGCATGGCCTCCCTCTCTTGCTCTCTGTTCGTCGATGGGAAGCAAGGGATCTTCCGCCCGCGACCGGGTAGGAATCGACGCGTCGGGCCGAGATCTACCGTCGCCATCCCCAGAGCCACGGGGAACTATTCGGATAACCTGCCAGGGGAATATTCCGAATGTCGCCGCCGGAGCGAGGACGGCGATGGCCGACGAAGACGACGGCGTGGGTGGCGAATTCGGTGGGCATGGTCGATCCGGCTCACACGCCCGCCTCGTCTTCACCACCGGCGAGCACCTGGTCCTGCGGCCCTGGACCCGCCTCGACGTCCTCCGGGCACCCGGTCGGGGAGCGAGCGGGTGACCGGAGGACGTCGCCGGACGGGGCAGCGCCCCGGGCGTCACGGGAGGCTGCGGCGGAGTGCCCAGAAGGCGGTGGCCGCCGTGGCGGCGGCCAGGGCCAGGACGAGGCCGGTCTCGACGAGTTGGATCGGCCAGTAGTGCGAGGCCGGGTGGACCTTCGCGTAGAAGTCGGTCGCCCCGTGGTCCGCCAGGCACGCGCCGAGGTCCCCGGGCACGGCCTGGTCGGCGCAGTCGAGGCCGCTGACGCGCTCGCCGGACTCCAGGATCATCCCGAACTCCAGCTGGTCGGCCTGGCCGGAGGTGGTGTCCAGCGGGCCGCGCACCTCGCTCGCCGGCCAGAGGGAGGACCGGACCCGGTCGCCCAGGTGGTAGGCCAGGCCGATGCCGGCCAGCGCCAGGCCCGCCGAGGGCAGGACGCGTCGCGTGAGCAGGGCCGCCAGCGCGCCGAGGGCCAGCCCGAGCAGGACGTACGCCGGGCCCACCGTTCCGGCGGCGTGGAAGTACTCGCTGTTCCACCGGTTGACTCCCTCGTCGGGTCCTGAGGACCACACCCACCGGAAGATCAGGGTCAGTGCCGCCACGCCGGCGAGGAGCGCCGCCGCCGGGACGGCCAGCTTCGCGGCGAGCCAGCGGGCCGGGGGCACGGACTGGGTCCACGCCACGGTGGCGGTGCCGCGTTCCAGCTCCCGGCCGACCAACGCGGCGCCCGCGACGGCGGCGATGCCGCACGGCAGCCAGGCGAGGAGCCGGGCGGCCCGGAGTTCGGAGCTCGCGTAGCCGGACTCCGTGGCGCACAGCAGTGGGACCGTGGCACAGCCGTCGGTCAGGCCGCCGTCCTGCCCCCGCCCGCGGAGCCAGAGCAGCCAGCCGGCCCCGGCGACGACCAGGACCGCCCACGCCGCGAGCGGCACCCGGTGCAGGCGGTGCACGGCCCAGCCCAGCCCGTGGCGTGGCGACGGGGAGCGGGGCGCGGAGGCGGAAGGGGAGGGGGAGGGAGAGGGGGAGAGGGTGGTCATGCGACGGCCTCCGGGATCGGGGCGGGCGAGGCGCTGTCCGTGAACAGGGCGGGGGCGCCGGGGTTGCGCAGGTGGGCCAGGACCAGCTCCTCCAGGGAGGGCTGCTCGACGTGCCACGCGGCCGTGTCGACCGGCCCCCGCCGGCGCACCAGCGCCGTGTGGCCGCGGCCCGTCGCGCCGGACTCCACGACGGTGTGCGGCGCGAAGTCGGGTGAGGCGCCGGTCAGGCGGGCGTGCGCGGCGAGGACGTCCTCGCTCTCTCCCGCGAGCCTGACCCGCCCGCCGCCGAGCAGCAGCAGGTAGTCGCAGGAGCCCTCCAGTTCGGCGACGGCGTGGGAGGACATGACGACGCTGGTGCCGTGTTCGACGGCGGTGGCCAGCAGGGCGCCCATCAACTGGTGGCGGGCGACCGGGTCGAGGTCGGCCATCGGCTCGTCCAGCAGCAGCACCTCCGCCCGTTTGCCGAGGGCCAGGGCCAGGGCGACCCGGGTGCGCTCGCCCCCGGAGAGGGTGCGGACCCGGGCCGCCGGGTCGAGGTCGGCGCCGTACGCCGCGCGCTCCGCCGCCTCCTGGTCCCAGCGCCCGGGGTTGAGCTCGGCGCCCAGCCGGAGCGTGGCGGCGACGGTGAGCTGCGGATAGAGGGGACGCGTCTGCGCCACGTAGCCGATCCGCGGCCGGGCCGCGGCCGGGCCGGTGCCGAGCACCCGCAGCGTGCCCCGCGTCGGGCGGAGCAGTCCGGCCGCCAGGGCGAGCAGCGTGGACTTGCCGGCGCCGTTCGGGCCGATGAGCGCGCAGATCCGTCCGGCGGGCAGCCGGAAGGAGCAGTCCCGCAGGACCGGGTCGCGGCGGCGACCGTAGCGCATCGTCAGGTCTCGCGCCTGAAGCGCGGCGGGTTCCTTGCTCATCGCTCTCCCTCGCTGAACTCCTGGTGCTCCCGGAACTCCCGGAACTCCTGCTCCAGAGCGGAGCTGAACAGTGCGGCGACGTCCTCGCGAGCGAGCCCCCCCGCGCGGGCCCGCCTCATCCAGTCGGCCAGCTCGGCGGCGAGCGGCGACCGGGCCGCCGCCGTCCCGTCGCCGAGCGACTTCCGCACGAAGGTGCCGAGGCCGCGTCGTGCCTCCACCAGGCCCTCGCGTTCCAGCTCGCGGTAGGCCTTGAGCACGGTGTTCGGGTTGATGGCGGTCGCCTCGACGACCTCGCGGGCGGTGGGCAGCCGGTCGCCCGGTTCGAGCAGGCCCAGGCGCAACGCCTGCTTCGTCTGCTGGACGATCTGCAGGTAGGTGGCCACGCCGGTCCTTCGGTCGATCCGGTATTCGATCACTGCAACCCCCTTTCACTAATCAAGTAGTGAAAGGGTGGTGGATCGCGGCGCTCGATGTCAAGTTCGGGGCGGGCGCTCACCCTTGTGGCGGGTGGGGTCCGCCTCGCGGTGGCGCCCGCCCCGTCCTCATCGGCGGGGCCGGTGTCGCCTCACGCGACGGCGGTGCCCTCCAGCTCGACCATCTGGCCGGGGATCGCCAGCCGCGTCACCCCGAGCATCGAGGTGGCCGGTGCCACCCCGGCGGCGCCCAGCCGCGCCGCCAGCCCTCCGTAGTGCTGGAGGAGCAGGTCGACGTCGGTCGTGTAGACAGTGAGGCGGACGAGGTTCGCGAGGGTCATGTCGGCCTCGGCGAGCACGGCCTCCAGGTTGTCGACGCTCAGCGCCAGCTGTGCCGCCATGTCGCCGTCGTGCAGGGGCCTGCCGTCGTCGCTCATCGCGGTCTGCCCCGAGCAGTACAGGGTCCGCGTCTGTCCGGAGACGAGCTCGCCCTGGTTGAACCCCATCTCCACCGACCACGTCACCGGGTTGACCGCCGTTCGGTTCATCGCCACATCCTCTTCTCCTCGGTTCACGGGAACGGGGACGTCCGTCGGCTCGGCCGGCAGGCCAGCTCGGCCAGCTCGGCCAGCCACCAGCGTGGACGTCGCGATCGCGAGCCTCCCAACAAAACGTGACACCCTCCGTCACGTATGCGGGATAACGTTTCCGCATGCGTGCCGACCGCCTGGTCTCGCTCGTGTTGCTGCTGCGCCAGCGCGGTCGGCTGACCGCGAGGACGCTGGCCCGCGAGCTGGAGGTGTCCACCCGCACCGTGCTGCGCGACATCGAGGCGCTGTCCGCGGCCGGCGTCCCGGTCCATGCCGAACGCGGCCGGCACGGCGGGTTCGCGTTGCTGCCCGGCTTCCGGACCGAGCTCACCGGGCTGAACCACGAGGAGGCCCTCGCCGTGCTGACCGCCGGCTCGGGGCGCGGCGAGCAGGCGTTCGGTCTCGGCTCGGCGCTCGCCTCGGCCATGCGGAAGGTGGTCGACGCGCTGCCGGAGAGCCACCGGGCCACCGCGAGCGACGCGGCCCAGCGGTTCCTCGTCAACCCGGAGACCGACCTGCTCGCACGCCGGCTGGTCACCGACGAGGTGCCCGAGGCCACCATGGTCGAGGTCCGGCGCGCGGTGCTCGCCGGCCACCGGCTGCGCATCCACTACGCGGCCACGGGCCAGGCGCCACAGTGGCGCACGGTGGACCCGATCGGCCTGGTCACCGTGCGGGACCGGGCCTACCTGCTGGCCACGAGATCCGGCGCGGACCGCACCTACCGGCTGTCGCGGGTGGTGGCGGCCGAGACGCTCCCCGAGCCGGCGCGGCGACCGAACCGGGTCGACCTCGACCGGATCTGGCGGGAGCGCTCCGCGCGGTTCCTCTCCGGCGGCGACCACGTCACCGCGCTGGTGCGGATGAACCCGGCGCGACGGGAGGAACTGCTGGACACGGCGCTGGCCGTCCGGGCGGAGGAACCCGACGCGGACGGCTGGCTGCGGCTGGAGGTGACCTTCCAGGACGCGCGGCACGCCGAATGGGCGCTGTGGCAGCTCAGCGCGGACGCGGAGGCTCTGGCCCCGCGCTCGTTGCGCGCCTCGCTGCGCGACCGCGCCGCCGCGATCGCCGCCCGGTACGGAGACTCGTCCTGAGAGACGCTTCCCGAGCCGGCGCGGCGGGGGGACCCCCGGCTGGGCCCGGGACCGCGCCGTGGCGATCGCCGCCCGCTACGCAAGGCTCATCCAGGGAGCACGCGGTAGGTCACGTGCGTGACCAGCGACGCCGCCCGCGAGCTGACCTGTTCGAGGGTCAGCGGCGGCACGCCCTCGAACAGGCGCGTGCCGGCGCCCAGCGTGAGCGGCACGATGTGCAGCCGCAGCTCGTCGACGAGGCCGGCGGCGAGGTACTGGTTGATGGTGGTGGCGCCGCCCTGGATCGCGACGTCACCGTCGCCGGCCGCCTCCCGCGCCTGGGCCAGCGCGGACTCGATGCCGTCGGTGACGAAGTGGTACGTGGTGCCGCCCTCCATCGGCTGTGGCTCGCGCGCGTGGTGGGTGAGCACGAAGACCGGGGCGTGGTACGGAGGGTTGTCGCCCCACCAGCCGTTCCACTGCCGGTCCCACGCGCCCCGCACGGGGCCGAACATGTTGCGCCCCATGATGTAGGCACGGGCGGAGGTCATCTGGTCGATCTCGGCCCGGTTCTCCTCGGACGTCTCGGAGTACCAGGCGTGCAGGCGGTCGCCCCAGCCGTCGCCCCCGTCGTCGCCGAACGGGCGTTCCTCGCTCTGGTTGAGCCCGGCCGAGTACCCGTCGGCCGAGATCGTGATGCTGCTGACCACCCTGCCCATGTGTCGCTCCTCCTCGTGGCGGCTCGTCAGGTAGCAGCATGGAACAGCGTTGGCATGTCGTCTAATGCCAATCGGGTGGTGATCGCATTGATATCTTCGATCAATGCTCAGCCTGGTCCATCTCAGGGTTCTGGCCGCGGTGGCCCGACACGGGTCGGTGACCGAGGCGGCCAGGGAACTGCACTACTCGCAGCCGTCGGTGAGCCACCACCTGTCCCGCCTGGAGGCCGCCACCGGCGCCAAGCTCGTCCAGCGGGTCGGTCGCGGGATCCGTCTCACGCCGGAGGGGCGGCTGCTGGCCAACCGCGCCGTCGAGATCGTGGGGCGGGTCGACGCGGCGACCAACGAACTCGCGGCACAGGTCGGCCTCCAGTCCGGGCGGGTCCGGCTGGCCGCGAACGCCTCCGCCCTCAGCGTCCTCGTCCCCAGGGCGGCCGACGTCATGGCGCGGGAGCACCCGGCGGTCGCGTTGAGTCTGCTCGACCGCCACCCGGTCGAGGCGCTCCAGATGCTGCGCCACGGCGAGGTCGACGTCGCCGTGGTCTTCCAACACGTCGACACCGACACCCCGGGCGAGGAGGAGGGAGTCCGCCTCCTCCACCTCGGCGACGACCCGATCCACCTCGTCAGCCGGCGACCCGACGACAGCCTCGCGAACCATCGCCGCTCCGCCTGGATCGGCGGGTGCGACCGGTGCGAGGCGGAGCTGCTCGCCGTGTGCCGGCGGGAGGGCTTCACCCCTCGCATCGCCTCGTTCAGCGACGACATGGTCGTCGTGCAGTCCCTGGTGGCCGCCGGCCTGGGGGTCGCCACCCTGCCCGGCCTCGCGCTGCGAGCGCATCGCCGGCCCGACATCCATGCCACCGAACTCCCCGGCTGTCACCGCCGGATCCACGCCGCCACCTACGGCGATCCGCCCGATCCGCCCGCCGTCGCCGCCGTCCTGGCGGCGCTCGTCGAAGCGGCTGCGGTGACGACGTCGACCGACGCCACCGTCCCCGTTCCCCGTTGTTCCCCGTCGACCGGGCCGTCACCGGCCGTCTGACTCCCCGGCCGTGTCTCACCACCCGTGTCGCGCGCCCGGCGGCTCGGCCACCCGACGCCCTCGACCGGCGGGGCGGCCGGGCGCGTGACACGGAGCGGTCGTCGGGCCGTGCCCGGCGACGCGTCTCCGTGCTCCGCTCCGCGGCGTCCCCGCCCGGCGACGGGTCAGGGCGCGGTCACCGGTAGTTGACGAACTGGGTGGCGAAGTCGAAGTCGGCCTCGCGCACCAGCCGCTGCACCTCCTGGAGCGCGTCCCTGCTCTTGGAGGTCACCCGCAGCTCGTCGCCCTGCACCTGGGCCTTGACCCCCTTGGGGCCCTCGTCCCTGATGAGCTTCGCGACCTTCTTGGCGTCCTCCGTGGAGATGCCCTCCTTGATCGTCGAGTACAGCCGGTACTCCTTGCCCGACGCCTGCGGCTCGCCGGCGTCGAGCGCCTTCAGCGAGATGTTCCGCTTCACCAGCTTGGACTGGAAGATGTCGAGCACGGCCTTGGCCCGCTCCTCCGAGTTGGCGCGGATCTCGATCCGCTCGCCCGACCAGGCGATGGACGCCCCGACCCCACGGAAGTCGTAGCGCTGCGACACCTCCTTCGCGGCCTGGTTGAGCGCGTTGTCAACCTCCTGCCGGTCGACCTTCGAGACGATGTCGAAACTGGAATCGGCCATGATCCCCTCGGGCTCCTCACTGCTCGTCTACTGATCACTCGCACGTTCTGCCCAGCCTAGTGACCACCAGGGCCGGGGCCCGACGGACGTGCGGCTTCGACCGTGCGGCTTCGCGCGTGCGGACACGCGGGAGGGCGCCTCGGACCGGCGCGGTGGCCGGCCCGAGGCGCCCTCGGGGTGGAGCGTCACGCGAACGTCGTCACGCGAACGTCGTCAGGCGTTCGTCCTTTGGCGTGTGTCGTCACGCGCTCCCTCGTCTGACCTGTCAGACGAGGTCGAAGCGGTCGAGGTTCATCACCTTGTCCCACGCCGCGACGAAGTCCTTCACGAACTTCTCCTTCGCGTCGTCGCTCGCGTAGACCTCCGCGACCGCCCGCAGCTCGGAGTTCGAGCCGAAGACCAGGTCGGCACGGCTGCCGGTCCACTTCACCTCGCCCGTGGCGTCGTCGCGGCCCTCGAACGTGGTCGCGTCGCCGGAGGTGGCGCTCCACGTCGTGCCCAGGTCGAGCAGGTTGACGAAGAAGTCGTTCGTCAGGGTCCCGGGGCGCTCGGTGAGGACGCCGAGCTGCGACTGCTGGTAGTTGGCGCCCAGCACGCGGAGGCCACCGACCAGGACCGTCATCTCCGGGGCGCTCAGGGTGAGCAGGTTCGCGCGGTCGATCAGCAGGAACTCCGCCGGCAGCCGGGTCTCGCCCTTGCCGAGGTAGTTCCGGAACCCGTCGGCGGCCGGCTCGAGCGCGGCGAACGACTCCACGTCCGTCTGCTCCTGCGAGGCGTCCACGCGGCCCGGCGTGAAGGGGACCGTCACCGGGAAGCCGGCGTCGCGGGCCGCCTTCTCGACGGCGGCGCAGCCACCGAGCACGATCACGTCGGCCAGCGAAACCTGCTTGCCACCGCTCTGCGCGGCGTTGAAGGACTGCTGGACCTCCTCCAGGGCGCGCAGCGCCACGGCCAGCTGGTCCGGCTCGTTGACCTCCCAGCCGCGCTGCGGCTCCAGGCGGACGCGCGCGCCGTTGGCGCCGCCGCGCCGGTCGCTGCCGCGGAAGGAGGCGGCCGACGCCCAGGCGGTGGACACCAGCTGGGAGACGGACAGGCCGGAGGCGAGGACGCGCTCCTTCAGGGCGGCGACGTCCTCGGCGTCGATCAGCTCGTGGGTCCGCTCCGGCAGGGGGTCCTGCCACAGCAGCGTCTCGGAGGGGACCTCCGGGCCGAGGTACCGCACGACCGGCCCCATGTCGCGGTGGGTCAGCTTGAACCACGCGCGGGCGAAGGCGTCGGCGAACTCCTCGGGGTTGTCCTTGAAGCGCCGCGAGATCTGCTCGTAGACCGGGTCGAAGCGGAGCGACAGGTCCGTGGTGAGCATCGTCGGCGCGTGCCGCTTGGACGGGTCGTGCGCGTCGGGAACGGTGCCGGCGCCCGCGCCGTCCTTCGGCCGCCACTGCTGCGCGCCGGCGGGGCTGGTGAACAGCTCCCACTCGTAGCCGAAGAGGATCTCGAAGAAGTCGTTGCTCCACTGCGTCGGCTTCGTGGTCCAGATGCCCTCGAGGCCGCTGGTGATCGTGTCCGCGCCCTTGCCGGTGCCGTGGGAGCTCTTCCAGCCGAAGCCCTGCTGCTCGATCGGGGCGCCCTCGGGGTCGGCGCCGACGGCGTCGGCCGGGCCCGCGCCGTGGGTCTTGCCGAAGGTGTGGCCACCGGCGATCAGGGCGACGGTCTCCTCGTCGTTCATCGCCATCCGGCGGAACGTCTCGCGGATGTCGCGGGCGGCGGCCAGCGGGTCGGGGTTGCCGTTCGGGCCCTCGGGGTTCACGTAGATGAGGCCCATCTGGACGGCGCCCAGCGGCTGCTCCAGCTCACGGTCGCCGCTGTACCGCTTGTCGTCGAGCCAGGTGGTCTCGGGGCCCCAGTAGACGTCCTCCTCGGACTCCCACACGTCCTCGCGACCGCCGGCGAAGCCGAAGGTCTCGAAGCCCATCGACTCCAGCGCGACGTTGCCGGCCAGGATCATCAGGTCGGCCCAGGACAGGCTCTGGCCGTACTTCTTCTTCACCGGCCACAGCAGGCGGCGGGCCTTGTCGAGGTTGCCGTTGTCCGGCCAGCTGTTGAGGGGGGCGAAGCGCTGCTGGCCGGCCCCCGCGCCGCCGCGGCCGTCGCTGATGCGGTAGGTTCCCGCGCTGTGCCAGGCCATCCGGATGATGAACGGGCCGTAGTGCCCGAAGTCGGCCGGCCACCAGTCCTGCGAGGTCGTGAGCACCTCGGCTATGTCCCGCTTCACGGCGGGGAGGTCGAGGGAGGAGAACGCCTCGGCGTAGTCGAACTCCTCGCCGAGGGGGTTGGCGACGGCGGGGTTCTTGGCGAGGACCTTCAGGTTGAGCCGCTCGGGCCACCACTGGCGGTTCCCGCCGCCCTGGGTCGGGTGCGCGGCGCGGACGTGCGGGACCGGGCAGCGACTCGGGCCCGCCGTCGCGTTGTCGGCGTGTGCGTCATGGTTCTCAGACATGGGAGATCTCTCGGAATCCTTCCGGCCCAGACGGTTCAGGCTGTTCGGGGTGCTGAGGGTGTTTGAGGCTGCTCGGGGTGATCAGGAACTGCGGGCGATGGAACAGAAGCCGTGGTCGTCGGACGCGGCCCGACAGGGGACGACGATCCGACCGACCACGCGGCCGGCGTCAGCCCTGACGCCCACGACACGACACATCCCTCGAATCGGACCGGAATCCGGCCGGTTCGACGCGGCGTACGCGCCGCGCGGTGGCGGCGCGTGGCGCGTCTCACGCGCCCACGGGCGCCGCTCCGCATGGCGGCGGTCCGTAACGTCAACCCCACGATCTCCTGCCGTACTGGACGTCCTGCCCCTTGCTGTCAACGTGCTTGTCGACAGAACTGATCCTACGATGGACAGTGTCTGAGTCAAGAAGCATGCTAAATCACTACGTAATCAAAACTCGGACTCACAAAACAAGACATAAGCGGGCACAACTGAGCCCCATCGACCTTCGACCCTGTATAGGCGAACCGACATGAGTGACCTGATGGAGAGACTCCGGGGGCGCGGCTGGCGGATGACCTCCCAGCGCCGCGTCGTCGTCGAGGTCCTCGACGGCGACCACGTGCATCTCACGGCCGACGAGGTCCACGCCCGCGCGTCCCGGCGGCTGCCCGAGATCTCCCGCGCGACCGTCTACAACACCCTGGGCGAGCTGGTCTCCCTCGGCGAGCTCACGGAGGTCTCCACCGACGGGCGCGCCAAGCGCTACGACCCGAACGCGCACCACCCCCACCAGCACCTGGTGTGCGTGCGCTGCGGCACGATCCGAGACGTCCACCCGAGTGGGAGCCCGTTGGCCGACCTTCCCGTGGAGGAACGATTCGGCTTCACGGTCTCCGAGGTCGAGGTCACCTTCCGCGGGGTGTGCCCCGCCTGCGCGTAGCGCTCTCTCCCGCCCCCGCTTCTGCTCCCGCTTCCGCTCGTGCTCCGCTCTCTCGGTTCTCCGGTGAGGGGCGGGAGAGCGGACGGGCCGGCGCGGACCGGGTTCGGCGGCATGGGGTGCGGGGCATGGGGCCGGGGCGTCGATGAGGGGGACCGCTCCGTGGCTCTGGCCGGCGCGGTGGGGTGGGGTGACCGTCGTCAGGCCGCGGTGCGCACCGTGGTCGACTGCTTCCGGCTACTCGGCGCCGAGTCCGGCAGGCCGAGGGGTTCGCGGACCGCGGTGTAAGGAGGGCTGTTCGGCGCCGAGACCGTCGCTGTCGGTCTCGATCGGCCGGTGGACGGCCGCCGCCTCGCCCGGGACGCGTTCGGGAGCGCGCGCACGGGCGGGATCAGAGGTTCAGAGGTTCGTTCGCCGCGCGGGCATCGACCCCGGGTCTGGCCCGGGGCGTGGCCCGCCGGAAGGTGAGGGCACGGCCGCCGGATGGGCAGCCGCCGGCCGTGTGCGCTCACGCGGCTCTGGTCATGACGCGACGTTGCACGCCTTCAGCCTGACCTTGCCGTCGTCCACGTTGCCGACCAGCAGGTAGTCCTGGCACAGCCTCTCGCTGCCCTGTTCGCCGTAGCGGCATCCGTCCCTGATCGTGTCGTTGATGAAGTACCCCGCGTTGGCCACGACCCGGGTGCAGTCCTCGTAGGCGGCGTGTGCCGGGCTGGCCAGTGCCACGGGCGCAGCGAGCACCACTCCCAGCGTGGCGACGGTGGCCAGGACGTTTCGTGCGCCTTTCATTGCGCTCTCCCTACTCTTGGGGCGTTGGCTTCGGTCACGCGGGAACGGTGGTCGTCCCGGCGCGCGAGAGAGCCGTCACATGGATCGCCCTCAGCGTGCCGGAGGGGTCCACGGGAGTCCTTGATCCTCCGTGTCCGGTTCCTTGACCGAGAGGTCCGCCACGAGAGCCTGTCGGTCCATGGCGCTCGGCGGGGTCAGCGAGCCGACGAAGCCGAGGAAGCCGACGAAGCGGAGGAAGCCGACGAAGCCGTGAGGTGTCACGGTCCGAGCCGTGGTCGTCGCACGGGATCGGAGATCGGAGCATGGCCGTGGCCGTCACGCCGGTGGCGCGTCCTTCCCCCGTCACCAGCTCCTGCCGGGTGCCACCGGACTCCGACCCCGGCGCGCACGTTCCTCAAGCACCGTTGCGCGTACGGCGTTTCCCCACGCATGCTTCCCGGTGAGGTCTGAGGGGGCAGCACCTCGTCATCCGAGGGAAGAGCACGGGGGGACGCATGTTCGACACGCTGTTCAGCAGCCGGACCGTTCCGGAGGCGGAACGGTTCGAGCGGTTCAGGGACGCCGCCTCCCGCTGTCACGCGCCGATGCTGGTGGAGTGCGAGCAGACAGGCGTCTTCCAGGCCGAGCTACGGGCGGCCGTGCTCGGCGGCGTGACGGTGTGGCCGGCGACGGTGCCCAGCGTCGCCTTCCGCAGGACCCGGCGGATGATAGGACTGGCCGACCCGGAGACCTACCACCTCTCCCTCATCCTGACCGGAGGTGCCTGCGCTGTCCGCGGGGACAGCCGACGCCCGGTCGGTGTCGGGGACTTCCACGTGACCTCCTCGTCGTCGGTCGCGGACCTGCACGTGAGAGCCGGACGCGACGAGCTCGTCCGGGCGATCTCGGCGGAGGTGCCCCGCGCGTCGCTGCCCCTCGCCCCGGGGGTGTCGGACCGGGTCGTCGACCGGCCCCTGACGGGGCGCGACGGGATCGGGGCGCTCCTGGCGGGCTTCCTGACCCAGCTGCCCCGTCAGACCGCCGGACTGCGACCCGAGGACGGCCAGCGGCTGGGCATGGTCCTCGTCGACCTGGTCGCCTCGCTGTTCGCCCACGAACTGGACGCGGTCAGGGCGCTGACCCCGGAGGCCCGTCAACGAGAACTCCTGCTGCGCGTCCAGGCGTTCATCCGCAGGAACCTCGGCAACCCCGAACTGACGCCGAGCGCGATCGCCCGGGCGCACCACATCTCCGTCGGGCACCTGCACCGTCTCTTCCGGACGCAGGGTGAAACGGTGTCCCGCTGGATACAGCGCCACCGCCTGGACGGCGCCCGACGCGAGCTGGCCGACCCGGCGTTGGCACGACTGCGCGTCCACGACGTCGCGGTCCGGTGGGGTTTCTCCCAACACGCCGTCTTCACCCGCGCCTTCACCGCCGCCTACGGGATGTCCCCGCGCGACTTCCGGCACCTGCGGCCCGGCGCGCCCTCCTCCTCTCCGGCGGGATGACGCACCGGCGGGCCCTCTCGCCCGCCCTGCGCTCGCGCGTCCGGGGGACGCCGGTGGCGGGTGGTCCATCGCCGCTCCCGCCCTCCCGGAGATCACGGCTTCGCACCAACTCGGTGGACATAAGGAAAACGCCGTGTCGGAGGCGTGGAGCCGATTACCCATC
Source organism: Streptomyces sp. 4N509B (assembly GCF_052245655.1). Lineage (NCBI taxonomy): Bacteria > Bacillati > Actinomycetota > Actinomycetes > Kitasatosporales > Streptomycetaceae > Streptomyces > Streptomyces sp. 4N509B. The sequence goes on along the minus strand of NZ_JBQQBZ010000002.1, from coordinate 90,904 downwards.
CGTGGCCGGAAGTGGTGGAATCCTCGGCGTAGTTCATCCCCGACGCTCCGGCTGCGCCTCCCCTCGTTCGCTCACTGTGGGTAATCGCGGGCTGCCCCAGGGGCCGTGTCACGCGCAGTCTGAACGCCTTCTCACCGACGTACGCAGGGAGTAGAGAGTGCAGCGTTCCAAGGTCAAGGGCGCGATAGGCGCCGTCAGCGTGGTCGGCCTGGCCGGCATGTCCCTCGTCGGCCTCGGCGCGACGCCCGCCCTCGCGGACTCGCAGTCCTGCGGCCGCGTGACGATCGAGAACTCGGTGGACGGGACCACCTGGAGCACCTCGGGCCGGATCAACGGCGAGGCGCCGCCCTCGATCTCCGTCCGCCTGGTCGGCGACATCGTCGAGGGCTGCGAGTACCCCGTGTCGCTCGCCTCGTACAACACCGAGGGCCCCACCTGGGACACCTCGGGCACCCAGACCTTCCTCGGGTGGGACACCACCGTCCTGACCAGTGAGGACTCCGAGGCGACGCTCGACGTGAGCGCGTACCTGCCGCAGTGCTTCGGCCAGATCGACCTCTACGCCAACGGCACCAAGTACGACGGCGTCGAGGCCCCGCTGCCGCACTACCCGGACGTGGCGACGCCCGAGAACCTCATCACCGCGTGGAACGGCGAGGCGCCCTGCGAGGAGCCGGCTCCGGAGGAGCCGACCGAGCCGCCCACCGACGAGCCGACGGAGGAGCCGACGGAGGAGCCGACCGAGCCGGCGACCGAGGAGCCCGAGCCCGAGCCGGAGCCCAGCGAGGAGGAGAGCGAGGGCGCCGGCCCCGCGCCGCAGATGCCGGAGGGCGAGCCGATCGCGCTGCCGGCGGAGGACACGGTCGAGCTGGCCGAGACCGGCGGTGACGGCTCGCAGATGACGCTGCTCGCCTCGGTGGGCGCGGGTCTGCTGGTGGTGGGCGCGGCGTTCTTCGTCGTCCGCCGCCGCGGCCGGTCCGCCGCGAGCTGACCGGGGCCCTCAAGCCCCGAGCTTCCGCGTCCGTCGCGTGGTCGAACGGGCGTCGCCCTTCCCGGGCGGCGCCCGTTCGGCCGTGGTGGGCGGCGGCGCGGAGCGGGGGACCCTGTCGCGGTGGAGCGCGTCAGGCGCCATCCTGGGGGCGTGCCCCGGCACCGCACCACCCCCACACGTCCCCCCACGCCCCCACGCCTGGAGAGTCACACCATGACGCCCCCACGCCGCCACACTCCCGCCTCCTCCTCTCCCTCCCCCGAGCCTGTCTCCGAGCCCTCCTCCGCGCCGCCCTCCCTCAGGCGCCGGGGGCTGCTCGGCGTTCCGTTGCTCGCGGCGACGGCCGCCGTCGCCCTGCCGGCCGCCCTCGCCACGCCCGCCGCGCGGGCCGCCGCCACCCCGTTCACCGTCTACCTGGGCGCCTACACCGGCCCGGACCCCACGCACGGCATCGGCGTGGCCCGCGCCGACGGGACCACCGGCGCGCTGACGCTCGACGCCGTGACGCCCACCGCCAACCCCTCCTTCCTGGCCCTCGGTCCGGGCGCCGACGTGCTGTACGCGGTCAACGAGAACGGCGAGGGCCGGGTCTCGGCGTTCGCCCTCGGAGCGGACGGGAACGTCACCGGCTCGTTGGGCAGCGCCCCGACCGGCGGCGGCGCTCCCTGCCACCTCGTCGTCCACGCCGACGGCGGCCACCTGTTCGTCGCCAACTACTCCTCCGGCTCCGTCGCGGTGGTCACGCTGGGCGGCGACGGCACGCCGCTGGAGGTCAGCCACCTCGTGCAACACACCGGCTCGGGCCCCGACCCGGACCGGCAGGAGGGCCCGCACGCGCACATGGTGCTGACCGACCCGGCCGCGCCGAACCGGCTCCTCGCCGTCGACCTCGGCACGGACTCCGTGTACGTCTACGCCTTCGACCCCGGCACGGGACGGCTGACCCAGGAGCACCAGGTGGCCATGGCCCCGGGCTCCGGGCCGCGCCACCTGGCGCTGCACCCGGCGGGGGACGCGGCCTACGTGCTGGGCGAGCTGAACTCCACCCTCACCGCCTGCGCCTACGACGCCGCCACCGGCGGCCTCACCCCGGGAGGCGTCGTCCCGACGCTGCCCGAGGGCGCCCCGGCGGACGGCAACACGCCCGCGGAGGTGCTGGTCTCGTCCGACGGCCGGTTCGTGTACGCCTCCAACCGTGGCCACGACAGCGTCGCGGTCCTCGCCGTCGCCGAGGGCGACCACACCGCGCTGACCCCGCTCGGCCACCACCCGTGCGGCGGGAGCGGGCCGCGCCATCTCGCCCTGAGCCCCGACGAGTCCTGGCTCTACGCGGCCAACCAGTACTCCGGCACCGTCACCCGCCTCGCCCGCGACGCGACGACCGGCGCGCTCGCGCCGTCCGGCGAGCCGCTGCCCTACTCCCAGGTGGTGTGCGCCCTCCCGGCCGTCCCGCCCGCGTGAGCGAGCCTGTGTGGGCGAGTCCGCGTGAGCGAGCCCGTGTGAGCCAGCCCGTGTGAGAGATGCGTGCCCATGGCACGAACACGTGTGGACGTGTCATGTACATCTCCGAAGCGGGAGTGAAACCCCCCGACGGGTGGGACGCTTCCCAGTGCTGCCCGTTCTGTGATGCCACCTCCTCGCGGAGCCGCGGGGAGTTCGGGAGGGTTCATGAGGAGTCGGTCCCGTTCCCTGGCGCCCCTGGCCGCGTTCGCGGCCCTCGCCTCGCTGCTGTCGTGGCTGGGCCCCCACCCCGCGGTGGGTGCCCAGCCCGGCGCGGAGACCTGGACCGTCACGGAGCCGCCGGGCGGACGCGACTCCGGGGTGACGGCCACCGTCCGCCTGGACACGGACGGCGCGCTCTCCCTGGCCGTCCGGCACGGCGAGACCTCCGTCCTCGCGCCCTCGCCGATGGGGCTGACCACCACCGAGGCCGACTTCACCACCGGCCTGACGTTCCTGTCCGAGCGGGACGTCACCGTCCGGGAGAGGTACGCGACGCCGTCGGGCAAGCAGCGGCGCCACGACGCGACGATGCGCGAGCTGACCCTGGCCCTCGCCACCGAGGACGGCGACCGCGTCGACCTCGTCGTCCGGGTCGCCGACGACGGGGTCGCCTACCGCTACGTGGTCCCCTCCGAGGGCGGGGTGTCGGTGACCGGCGAGGCGTCCGCCTTCCGGATCGCGCCGGACGCGCCCGCCTGGCTGTTCACCCACGACCCCACGCAGTCGAACTACGAGACGCCCGGCGTCGAGACCACGGTGGGCGAGGCCACGGGGACGGACTACAGCTACCCGTCCCTCTTCCGGATCGGCGCCGACAGCGGGCGGCCGGGCGACGACGCCTGGCTGATGCTGACCGAGTCCGACGTCCTCGACCAGTACGGCGGCACCCGTCTCACCCTCGACGACGCGACGGACACCTTCCGCGTCACCCTGCCGGACGAGGCGGCGACGTCGACGGGCACGATGCGCACGCCCTGGCGGGTGGCGATCGTCGGGGACCTTTCCCAGGTCGTCGAGTCGAACCTGGTGACCGACCTCGCCACGGACTCCCGCGTCGCCGACACCTCCTGGATCGAGCCGGGGGCGGTGGCCTGGTCGTGGTGGTCGGACTCGCAGAGCCCGACCAGCCCGGAGATCCAGCGACGCTTCGTCGACCACGCCGCCGAGGTTGGCTGGCCGTACGTCCTCGTCGACGAGGGCTGGAGCGCCGACTGGGTCCCGGACCTCGTCGACTACGCGGCCGCCCGGGGCGTCAGGATCATCCTGTGGACGCACTGGGAGAACCTGGCGACGAAGGAGCAGCGCCGGACCAGCCTCACGCGGTGGCGGGACTGGGGCGTGGCGGGCGTGAAGATCGACTTCATGAACTCCGACAGCCAGGCGCGGATGGCCTGGTACCAGGAGGTACTGGCCGACACCGCCGAGCTCCGCCTCATGGTGAACTTCCACGGCTCCACGCTGCCGCGCGGCATCCAGCGCACCTGGCCGCACGTGATGACCCTGGAGTCGGTCCGCGGCGCCGAGTACTACAAGTGGGACGACGCGGGCGGCCCGGTCCACAACGTGATCCTGCCGTTCACCCGCAACGTCGTCGGGTCGATGGACTACACGCCGGTGACCTTCTCCACCGGGGCCCGCACCACCTCGGACGGCCACGAACTGGGGCTGTCGGTGGTCTACGAGTCGGGCTGGCAGCACCTCGCCGACAGCCCGGAGTCCTACCGCGAGCACCCCGTCGCGCAGGGCTTCCTGACCGGGCTGCCGACCGCGTGGGACGAGACGCGGCTCGTGGCCGGGCAGCCCGGCGACCTCGCCGTCGTCGCGCGCCGGCACGGCGGCGACTGGTACCTCGGCGGGATCGCCGCCGGTCAGGCCCGTACGGTCGAGGCGCCGCTGGACTTCCTGGACGAGGGGCCCCACCGCGCCGAGATCGTCCACGACGGCGAGGGCGGCGGTGAGGAGGGGCTCGTGAGCGAGACCCGGGTCGTGACCCGGGGTGACACGCTCACCGTCCCGGTGGCGGAGAACGGCGGCTTCGTGGTGCGCCTGACCCCGGCGCCGGAACGGGGCGACTGAGGGTCGGCGAGCGCCGGGCGGCGGACACGCGGTCCGGGCCGTCTACGGCTTATCCACAGGCTATCCACAAGGTGGCCGTGATCTGTCCACAGGTCGCTCGCAGGCTGTGAGGGCGCGGTCCGGCGACGCCCGGACCGTCGCGTCGAGGGCGCCCACCCCGCCGCCCGCGACGCCCCGACCGACACCACCTGGGTCGAGGCCGGCCGTGTGAGGGTGGTTGGGTGGGCGCGGCGGGTGTGCGAACCCGCGTGCGTGTGCTGGGCGACGGAGGGGGCGGCGTGGAGCCGTTGAGGGCGGGGGACCCGGAGCGGGTGGGGGCGTTCGTGCTGCGGGGCCGGCTGGGTGCCGGCGGGATGGGCGAGGTGTTCCTGGGCCGTTCACCGGGTGGGCTGGCCGTCGCGGTGAAGGTCGTGTACCCGCACCTGGCGGGGCAGCGGGAGTTCCGGCGGCGTTTCGGCCGGGAGGTCGAGGCGGCGCGGGCGGTCAGCGGGGCGTTCACCGCTCCCGTGGTCGCCGCCGGCCCGGGGGAGGACCCGCCGTGGATCGCCACCGTCTACGTTCCCGGCCCCGACCTGGCCGAGGCCGTGGCCGTGGCCGGGCCGCTGCCGGAGGCCGCCGTGTGGGCGCTGACGGCCAGGCTCGTGGAGGCGCTTCAGGCCATCCACGCCGCGGACCTGCTCCACCGCGACCTCAAGCCGTCGAACGTGCTGCTGGCCGCCGACGGGCCGCGTGTGATCGACTTCGGGATCGCCAGGACCCTGGAAGGCACCGCCCTGACGGGAACGGGTCAGGTCGTCGGCACGCCCGGCTTCATGTCCCCGGAGCAGGTCGAGGGCGGCGAACTGGGCCCGGCCAGCGACGTCTTCGCCCTCGGGGCGGTCGTCACCTTCGCCGCCACCGGCACGGAGCCCTTCGGCGAGGGCCCGCCGCTGGCGGTCCTCCACCGCGTCGTCAGCGGCGAGCCCCGCCTGGACGCCCTGCGCGGGCCGCTCCGCGAGCTGGCCGCCGCGTGCCTGGCCAGGAACCCCGACGACCGGCCCACCCTCCCGCAGCTGCTCGACCGGATCACCTCGCACTGGCAGCCGCCGGACGACTTCCCCGTCACCTCCCCCTGGCCGGCCGCCGTGACCACCCTCATCCACCACGGGACCACGCCCCCGACCGCGCCGTACACCGAAGCTGCCGGCCCCGTTCCACCGCACGCCGCCCCCACCGAGACCGCGCCGCCGCGTCGGGAGGAGCACGCCGGCCACGACGAGGAGGCGGGAGACGAAGGCGGCGACGCCGGCCAGAGCGCGGACTCCGGCCCCGCGCCGGAACCCGACGACCGCGACACGCTGGCCGCCCGCCGCGAGCACGCCTGCGAACTCGGCAGGGCGGGGGAGACGGAGGAGGCGGTGGGTCTGCTGGCTGCGCTCGTCGCGGACCACACGCGCGCGCTCGGGCCCGACGACCGCGCCACCCTGCTCGTCCGCCTCGACCACGCCATGCACGTCGGCGAGGCGGGGCGGTACGACGAGGCCGCGCGGCTGCTGTCCGCGCTCGTGGCGGACTGCGCACGGGTGCTGGGGCCCGACGACCGCGACACGCTGAGCGCCCGCTTCTGCCACGCCGGCGCGGTTCTCCAGGCCGGCGAGATCGCGGAGGGCGCACGTCTGCTGTCCGCGCTCGTCGTGGACTGCGCCGGCGCGTTGGGGCCCGACGACCCCACGACGCTCGAGATCCGCCGCATGATGGTCGGGCTCAGGAGCCTCTCGCACGGCCGGGCCGCCATGGTCACCGAGTACGAGGAACTGCTCGCCGACCTCGTCCGCGTCCTGGGCCCCGACGACCCGCGGACCCTGGACGTCCGCACGGACCTGGTCGAGATGGACGAGTGGCAGGGCGAGACGGACCACCGCGTTCGAGCCGTCGCCACCGTCGACGCTCTCCTCACCGACTGTCTGCGGGTGCTCGGCCCCGACGATCCCCGCGTCCTGAGACTGCGCGCCCTGCTCGCCCACAGGAGGCTGGTGGCGGGCGACCCCGCCGGAGCCGAGGCGGCCCAGGAGCACGCCGTCGCCGAGCACCTGCGGGTGCTGGGGCCCGACCACCCCGACACCCTCAGGGCACGCCGCCGTCTCGTCGACGTGAGGAGCGAGCGGGTCGAGCTGGAGACCGGGAAGGCGGACCCCGGACGCTTCGTCGGGGAGTACGAGCGCCTGCTGGCCGACCACGTGCGGGCCCTGGGCCCCGACCACCCCGACACCCTCGACCTCCGAGGCGACCTCGTCTCCCTGCGGGGCGAGGCGGGCGACCGGGCCGGCGCGGTCGCCGCCCAGCGGGAGCTCCTCGCCGACATGTCCCGGCTGAGGGGGCCGAACGACCTCCACGTGCTCGCGGCGCGCGTCAGCCTCGCCGACCTGCTGGGGAGAGCCGGCGACCTCGCCGGGGCCGTCGCGGCGTACGAGGAACTGCTCCCCGACGGCCTGCGGCTGTGGGGAGCGGACTTCCTCGGAACGCTCGTCGTCCGCGCCTCCCTCGCCGACGTCCGGGGACGCGCGGGCGGCGAGGTGGCCGCGACCACGGCCGCGTTCGAGGAGGTGCTCGCCGACTGCCTGCGGCTCCTGGACCCGACCGCTTCGCTCACCCGCGCCGTCCGCGCGTACCTCGACGGCCTGCGGGAGCACGCGAGCGACCCGACGAGGAGTCACCCCGACCTGTACACGCTCTACGAGGCGGAGGAACGGGCCGCCCGTCGGGCACCCGGGGACCGCCCGCGCGCCAGCGCGTAGCGGAGGAGCGGGTCCGTGTTCGGGCTCGGGGCGCGGTGATCAGTCCTGGGCCTGGCTCGTGGGAGGGCCCGGCTTCCCGTCGGCGACCTCCCACCGGTCGTTGTAGCCCAGCGGGTAGTCGTACGCCGGCCGTCCCTCGTTGCCACTCGTCCGGAACGGCCGCCCCTCGTCGTCGACCCGCACCGTCCCGCGCTCGCCGCCGCTGGACCAGTCCAACTCCAGGTACCAGCTCACGTCGTGCTCCCGCGTGCGCGCGGACACGTAGTACACCTCGGGGTCGTTCTCGCTCACCTGGTACGGGAAGTCCCGCTGCCCGGACTCGGGTGTCACCGCCGGCCGCCCGGCGTCGAGGTCCACGCCGAAGTGCCTCGTCTCCACGGGGCCGCCGCAGGCGTCGACGCCCATGACGTAGTCGTTCCAGGCCAGCGGCGTGTCCTTCCCCACCACGCGCACGGTCAGCCTCTCCAGCACGACGGTGTTCTCGCCCGTCCCCTGCACCGTCAGCCGCACCCACTGCTCGCCGGCGGCGACCGCGCCCAGCGCGGTGACCCAGCCGCGCGCGTCGTTCTCGGACGGTGGCGGCGGCACGTGGGCGGGCTCCTGGTCCACCAGGTAGTGCTGCTCGCACGGGCTGTCCCAGTGGTACGGCTCGGCGACCACGGTGGGCGCGAGCACCTGGCCGGCTCCCTCGCCGCCGGAGCCGCCGCCGGTGGCCGAGCCCGTCGCGTCGGGGCGGGGGTCGGGGGAGGAGGACGGGGAGGGGGAGTCCGGGGAGGGGGAGTCCGAGGACCCGCGACCCGGGGAGGCGCCGGAGCCGACGCCCGTGTCCGAGCCGGTGCCGGCGTCCGTGCTTCCGGAGCTCGTGGCGGCGGCTCCCGCGCCGCCGTCGCCACCGCCGTGGTCGTCGCCGTCGCCGTCGCCGGGGAGGAGACTCGCGAGCAGCGCGGCCGACAGGGCCAGGGCGACCACGCCTCCCCCCGCCAGCACCGCGACCCGCCGACGTCGCCCCGCCGCCGACGCGCCCTTCGACGTGGCCTCCGACTCCGCGACGGGTCCGGGCTCCGGCCCCGAGCCCTCATCGGTGGACGCGGCCCTCTCCCCGGCCGCCGTCGCAGCCGCCGTCGCCACCGCCGTGGCCTCCGTCGCGGCCGTCGGCTCCGGAGCCTCTGCCCCCTTCCGGCCGCGCCGGGCGTCGGCCAGCACCCATCTCCGGTGAAGCTCCACCAGCTCCTCGGGCGTCGCCCTGCACACCCGAGCCAACCGCTCCACGGGCGCGTAGTCCGTCGGAACGGCCTCGCCGCTGACGTACCGGTGCACCGTCGACGCACTCATGTGCAGCCGCTTCCCGAGCACCACGTAACTGAGGCCGGACCGTTCCTTCAGCTGCCCCAGAAGCTCGGAGAAGCTGTCCCCCGCCATCGTTCCTCCTGTCTCCACATCCCGGATCGGCGTCCCAGGAGCCTGGTGTTCCACCAGGTCAGAGCCGTCGCGACCATCCCGGCCGTCCCGAAGGCCCCGGTGACGACGGATGCCGGGACGGAACGCCCCCCAAGCTGGGGTCAATCCAAGCACGCCGCTCCCGGCACCCGGTCGAGCGGCCCGTGGCAACCACCAGAACGGAAAGCAGGGGGACCACTCATGTCCGCACGCACCATCCGCACCGGCCTGTTCGCCGCCACCGCGATCGCCCTCGCCACGCTGTCGCTGACGGCCTGTGGCGGGGAGGACGCCCAGGACGAGGGCGCCTCCTCGACCCTGGCGGGCGACACGGGCGGGAGCGGCGAGTCCGGTGAGGAGACCGGCGACGGGGCCGGTGACTCCGAGGCCGACTCGCAGGGTTCCACGGAGTCCGCGGGGGCGAGCGCGGCGGGCTCCACCGGCTCGCAGGACGCGACCTCGCAGGATTCCGGTTCGGAGGGCTCCGGCCCGGACGAGGGCACCGACGCCAGCCGGAACGCCCCGTGCACCGGCTCGAACACCGAGACCACCGTCACCGAGGTCTCCCGCCCCCTGAACCACCTCCTCATCACCGTCACCAACACGGGCTCGGAGAGCTGCGACCTCCTCCACTACCCGATCCTCCGCTTCGAGGACGCCCAGTCGGTCCCGCCGGTCTTCGAGGACTCCATGCCGCAGGCGGTGGTCACGCTGGCCCCCGACGAGTCGGGCTACGCGGGCGTCCTCCTGGCGGCGGCCGACGGCAGCGGCCAGAACCCCGTCACGGCCACGACCCTGGAGGTCATGTTCCAGAACCGTGACGGGGACAGCGACGGCGAGAGCGCCACCCCGCCCCTCCCCGAGGGCGGCGTCTCCTTCGACGACACGCTGACCGTCACGTACTGGCAGCGCCACATGGACGACGCGCTCACCTGGTGAACCATCCGCACCGCGGATCCGTAGAACACACGTCCAGAGGTCCGGTCGGTGCCCGCACGGTGATGCCGTGCGGGCACCGGCTTCCGGAGCTCGACGCCCACGGCGGTCCCGAGCGAGGGACCCGCCACGGGCCACGGCCGCGTTCGGAGACGACAGGGGCCATCACCCCGAACGCCGGCCTTCTCGACGTCAATCTCCTGGAGCAAGAACTGTGAACCGCACGAAGATCCTGAAGACCCCCGCGGCGATCGCCCTCTGCTGCGCGGTGGCCGGCGTCGGACTCGCCGGCTGCGACGAGCCGGAGGCCGACGCGGGCTCGGGATCGCCCACCCCCACACCCACGCGGGAAGCCGACGAGGAACTGCTCACCGGCACCGCGACCATCACCGTCGGAGGCCACTCGGTGCGCGTGTCCTGCTCCGGCAGCCCGGCCGGAGACCGGCCGGTCGTCGTCCTGCTGCACGGCGGCGGCCACGACCTGAGCACCATGGCCGACCTCCAGCGGACGCTGAGCGCGGACGGGCGGGTCTGCTCCTACGACCGGCTCGGCGCCGGCGAGAGCGACCAGCCGCCCGGCCGTCAGGACTACGACGCCGTCGGGGAGACGCTCACCGGCGTGCTCGACCAGCTCGTCGGCGACGCACCGGTCGTCCTCGCCGGACACTCCATGGGCGGCCTGATCGCCGCCCGGTACGCCCCCGACCACCAGGACAGGGTCCGCGGCCTGGTGCTGATGGACGCCACCTCGCCCACGGCGGTCGCGGACCTCACGAGCAGGATCCCCGAGTCCGCCACCGGCACGGCGGGGGACCTGCGCGCCGAGACCCTCGCGGTCTACGGCGGCGAGAACCCCGAGCGGCTCGTCTTCACCGACGGGGAGGTCCGCTCCGCCGGCGACATCCCGGCGGAGGTGATCCGGCACGGCCGGGAGTACTTCCCGGACATCGTTCCGGAGTACGGGCAGGGCCTGGAGGAGGACTGGGCCGCGGGCCAGGAGAAGTGGCTGGCGATATCCACGAACAGCGAGCCGAGCACCGCCGAGAACAGCGGGCACGACATCTACCTCGACGAGCCGGAGGTCGCCGTCGCGGCCGTCGAGCGGGTCGTCACCGGGGCCGCCGGGGGCTGACGCCCGGCGTCGGGGCTGGCGCCCGTGCCGCCGCGAGGTGGGTGCCCCACACGCCCGGCGGTCACCACGACCGCCGGGCGCCGCCGGCCGTTTCCCACGGACTAACCAACGAAGCCGGGGACCGGACACACCGTTGATTCGAAAATCACGTGCCAAATTCCGTATCAGAACGATGGCTCGACAGGACAGTTCCTCATCAATAGCGTTCAGTTTCCTTCGAATGCCTTGACCGTTCGAAAGTCGCTGCCGGAAGCTCACCCCAGAGCTTCGTGAACAGCTGCGGAGCGGATCGGCGGAAGAGGCGGACGATGGGCGCCGATGGTTTGTCGATGGAAGCCGTTGTCGTGGCGGACGTCGCCGTCGTGTTACTCGTGGGATTCGTGTTGACCAGGGCGTTGAAACCGCTCCGCCAGCCGCCCGTGGTCGCCGAGATATTCGCCGGAATAGCCCTCGGGCCCAGCGTCCTCGGCCTTCTTCCCGGCGACCTGCCGCAGCGCCTCTTCCCGGACGACGCCCGTCCCATGCTCTCCGCCATCGCGCAGGTCGGGCTGCTGCTGTTCATGTTCCTCGCCGGCTGGGAGATGAACCTCGGCCTGCTCCGCGGCCGGTCCCGCTCCGTCGGCAGCGCCGCCGGCCTGTCCCTCGTCGTCCCGTTCCTCTTCGGGGTGGGCGCCGCGTTCCTGCTCCACGACGGCTACGCCGGCGACGGCGTGGGCGCCGGGGCGTTCGCGCTCTACCTCGGCACCGCGTTCGCGATCACCGCGTTCCCCGTCCTCGCCCGCGTCATCAGGGACGGTCGCCTCGCCGAGACCCGGGTCGGCACCACGGCCATGGCGTGCGCCGCCGTCGGGGACGTGCTGGCGTGGAGCGTCCTCGTCCTGGTCGTCGCGGTCGTCGAGTCGGCCGGTGCCGGGCAGTTCGCCCTGGTCGTGCTGCTGACGCTCGGCTACGTGCTGGCCATGCTGCTGGTCGTCCGGCCGCTGCTGCGCGTCGCCATCTCCCGCGCCACCCGCCGCGGCCACAACGGTTCGGTCGTCACGCTCATCGTCTCCGGTGTCTTCCTCTCCGCCTACGACACGTCGTGGATCGGCGTCCACGCCATCTTCGGCGCGTTCGCCTTCGGCCTGATCACCCCGCGGAACGGCGTGGGCGCCGGCCTCCACGACCACCTCGGCGCGCCGCTGGCGCGCGTCGCCGCCCTGCTCCTGCCGGTCTTCTTCATCGTCACGGGACTGTCGGTCGACGTCACGGCGCTGGGCTGGCCGGAGGTGCTCGCGCTGGCGCTGATCCTGACCACCGCCGTCGCGGGCAAGCTCGCCGGTGCCATCCCGCCGGCCCGCCTGTCGGGCATGAGCTGGCGCGAGGCCACGGCGTTCGGGGTGCTGATGAACACCCGGGGCCTGACCGAGATCGTCATCCTGGACATCGGCCGGCATCTCGGCATCATCAACGACACGCTGTTCAGCATGATGGTGGTGATGGCCGTCGTCACCACGGCCATGGCAGGGCCGCTCCTCCAGGTGATCGGCATCGTCCGCCCGGACCCCGCCGTTCCCGAAGCCCGGCGGGTGGAGCCGGGTCCGGGGCCGGGCCCGGGTGCAGGGGTGGGCGTCGCGGTGGCGCAGGCCGGGGCCCCGCGTGACGGGCCCACGGCTCGACGACCTCGACGTTGGTCAGGCCGCCGGCGGCCTCGGTGACGGCGGTGCCGGAGGCGTTCCGGGCCCACCCGGGCACCGGCGCGGGCGCGGGCACGGGGACGCAACGCGGCCGGCCGCTCGGCCGCTGAGGGCGTGGTCGTCAGGTGGTCCGGTACATCGTCGCGCTCATCGCGCCGCCGTAGGAGTCGAACGCGTTCATGCCGGCGGTGTCCGTGCCCTCCAACCAGAAGTTGACGTCGCAGTCCCCGCAACCGCTCGACCCGGAGAGGCTCACCGAGCGCCCGCCGTCACCGACGCCCTCCAGTTCGAAGACGTAGAAGCAGCCGAGGATGTCTCCCGTGAAGCGGCTGCCGTCATAGGTGATGTAGTCGGCGCTCGCCTCCCAGGTGCCCACCACCTCGCGGCTGACCTGCCCGTTCAGCCCGTCGTCCTCGGGAGGCTCCCCGCCGCCCCCGCCGGCTGCGCCCGAGGAGCCTCCGGAGGAGCCGTCCGAGGAGCCGCCGGACGAGCCTCCGGAGGAGCCTCCGGACGAGCCACCGGAGGAGCCGTCGGAGGAGCCACCCGAGGAGCCTCCGGAGGAGCCGTCGGACGAGCCGCCCGAGGACCCGTCGGAGGAGCCGTCCGTCGTGCCCTCGGCCGAGCCGCCGTCCGAGGAGCCGCCGTCCGAGGACGCTCCGGACGTGTCGCCCCGGTCATCCGACGCGTCGTCGTCCGAGGAGTCGTCGGTCGGGTCGCCGGACGCGTCGTCGGACGGGTCCTTCGACGGGTCCCCGCTCGATCCCTCGTCCGACTGTCCCGGCGAGTCGTCCCCGGAGCCGTTCCCGTACCTGCCGTCGGCGTGTGACCTCCCCGCCTCGGCCTCGCCCCGCGGGCCGTCGCCGGTGTCCAGCAGGCTGAGCGTCACCGCGAGCACCGTCGCCACGATCGCCACCACCGCGATCGCCGCGGCCACGACGTCGGACCGTCGGCGTCGCCTGGTCCTGCTCCGGGGGCGCCCGTTCGGTGGCGTGCCGGCCGTCCGGTGGCGCGCGGGGTGCGTGACGGGGCGCAGACGGACCGTGTCCGTGGTGACCGCGGGCGGCGGCGTGTCGGCCGTCGGGTCCCGCTCGGGTTCCGTCGTCGCCCGCAGGTGCATCGTGTCCGGCGCGGCGGGAGCGGGAGCGGGGGTGGGCGTGGGCGGTGGCGTGGGGGCGGGGGTGGACGGGCCGTCGGGTGGCGTCGGCGGTGGCGTGTCGGCCGTCGGGCCCCGGGCGGGCTCCTCGATGGAGAGCAACTGCACCGTGTCGCGGAGCAGCTGGTCCGTCAGATGGGCGGGGAGCCAGGGCCCGCTGGTGCGGTGGGCGCGTGCCGCCGCGGCGACCTCGGGTGGCGTCGGGCGGTCACCCGGGCTCTTGGCCAGGCAGGCGGTCACCAGGTCCCGCAGCGGGCCGGCGAGGTGACGGAGGTCGGGCGGCTCGTTGATGACGCGGTACATCAGCGCGTGGGCCGCGCCGTCCTCGGTGTCGTAGGGGCCGGCGCCGGTGGCGGCGTGGGTCAACGTCGAGCCCAGGCTGAAGACGTCGCTGGCGGGTGACAGCGTCTCGCCCCTGACCTGCTCGGGGGACATGTAACCGGGCGAGCCGACCACCGCTCCCGTTCTGGTGAGGACGCTGCCGCCGACGGCGCGTGCGATGCCGAAGTCGATGACGCGCGGACCGTCCACCGTGGCCAGCACGTTCGACGGCTTGAGGTCGCGGTGGACCAGTCCGCTGTCGTGGATCGCCGTCAGCGCGTGGGCGAGCCCCTCGGCCAGCCGCCACAGCGTGAGCTCCGGCAGCACGCCGAACTGGGTCACGACGTCGTGCAGCGCGGGGCCCGCGATGTACCCCGTGGCGACCCACGGGATCTCGCCCTCGGTGTCGAAGTCGAGCACGGGGGCGGTCCACTCGCCGCCGACCCGCTGGGCGGCGGCGATCTCCCGCCGGAAGCGGTTCCTGAAGTCCGGATCCAGGGCGAGGTGCGGGTGAATGAGCTTCACCGCCACGGTCCGCCCCTGGGTCGAACGCCCGAGGAAGACCTTCCCCATGCCTCCGGCGCCCAGCACCCGCAACAGCCGGTACTGACCCAGTGTCTGCGGATCGCCCGGCTCCAGTGGTTTCAACGTGACCCCGGCCCTCGTCCTCTGTCCGAATACGTCTTCGGTTTTACCGATCAGTATCACGAGATGCGCGGGGGGCCTGAACCGGTTCCGCCCGACGCCCGGTTCGCGCCTTGCGCACCCATGACGCGCCGCGGTGCGTCGGTGCCGATGCCGGGCGAAGGCTCGGGCTGCCTCGGCCGGCTCGTGGTCCTTCTCGACAGCCGCGGGTGGCCCTCGTCGTCGGCTCGAAACGGGGAAGGCCCCCGGTCGCCGAGGCGAGCGGGGGCCGACCCTGCCGACAGGGACACGTTGCGGCAGGCCGCGTGGAGGACGCCTATCCCAGCGCGGCTTCCCAGCGGGTGGTGGTGGTTCCGGAGGTGGCGTCGGTCTGGAGGCGGTCGCGGGCGGCGGTGTCGGCGTACAGGCTCCAGCGCATCCAGTCGACGTAGGTGGCGACGGTCTGGGTGTGGTTGTAGCCGCTCCAGATGTACTCGTCGTGGGCGGCGCCGACGTGGGTGAGGAACGCCTTGGGCGCGGGGAGTTCGGCGTAGGCCTGGCGGGCGGAGGAGTACTGGGTGAGGGTGTCGCGGTCGCCGTGGACGAACAGGACGTTGGCGGTGACCGAGGAGGCGGGGTTGCCCATGTCGACGCAGGCGAAGGGGACGGCGGCGGCGATGCGTTCGTCGGGCCAGGCGGTGAGCAGGCCGTGGGTGGTCATGCCGCCCAGGGAGTGGCCGGCGACGCCGACGCCGGCGGCGGTGTCCAGGCGTCCGGCGAACGGGTCGCCGGAGGTGGTGTTCAGGGCGAGGGTGCGGGTGATGACCTCGGAGACGTCCATCGACTGGTTGCCGTTGTAGACGTCCTGGACGTTGCCCGGGGTGCCGGAGGAGGTGGTGGGGAAGACGGGGGCGGGGACGACGAAGCCGGCCTCGGCCAGGGGGCGGACCAGCGGCGCGTAGCTCTCGGGGTTGCCGCCCAGGCCGTGGCTGAACTCGACGACGGGGAAGACGCCGTCGGCGAGAGGGGCGTTGGTGACCGGGTTGCCGCCGGGGGTGCCGGTGGCCGGGTAGAAGATCCGCGTGACCAGCCGGCGGCTGCCACGACTCCAGTCGTACTCACGCACCCCGATGGCGAACCGTTCGGCCGGGGCCTGACGCGGCGTCACGCCGTGTGCGGTGGGGGTGCCGAGCAGGGAGGCGCTCGTGCCCACCGCTCCGGCCGCGCTCAGGCCGAGGAGGGAGCCCAGGATGGTACGCCGTCGTATCGGCATGGATGACTCCTTGGGTGTGGGGGTTGGAAGTGTGGGGGTGTGGGGGAGGTGGTGTTGGCCGGCGGCTGCCCCTCGCCGCCGAACCCGTCGGAGGGGAGGGGGCCCCGCGACCGCGCCGCGCCGAGCGACCACGGCCGGAGGAAGGGGCCGGGGAGCGGGACCGACGTGTCGAAGCGGGCATGGGGGACTCCGTGGCGCCTCAGTGGGGAGACCCACCCGGCCGAACCGGCCGAACCGGCCGAACATCGCCTGTGTCCTGGGGAGTCCGGCGCGGTGGCGTGGGGGAGGGGAGGGCCTCACCGGAACGAACGGATGGTGCGTGTTCCTGTCGTGCGCCGTCCGCGGGGCGGGTGGGGACGCGCGCGCCAACCAGCGTTCGGGATTCCGGACGCTGGCCGGTTCTTCAGACACCAGATCATAGGGCGCGCAGACCAGGCGTCAACACCCTGTGGGCCTTAACTTTCGCTTCCCAGGCCGAAAGAAACGTGATCCCGACGCGGAGCGGAGCGTTCGGTCGTGCTCGCCGGGGAGGGCGATACCGGCATCTTGGGGGGTGAATCCCTTCCCGGTGCCCTTCCATGGAGGATCGAACCGTGGCGACGGTTCGTTCGTCGCCACGAAGAAGCTCACGGTGATTTCCGCTTCTGCTCCGAAAAAGAGGGCGGGGCGAACGCGGCCGACGGGCCCTCGGCTCCGACTGCCGGCCGGCGCCCACGCCGTGTCAGACGTCGACCACAGGGGGGCCGAGGGCGCCTGGCCGATGGTCGCGACCGTCGCCGGCTACGGCTTGCGGGCCATGCCGCCGAGGAACAGCAGCCCGCTGCTGCCCGGCGGCTCGACGAGCGGCCTGTCGGGGCGCCACATCGGAGCCGGCACGACGCCGGGCTCCAGCAGCTCGAAGCCGTCGAAGAACGCCGTGATCTCCGCCTCGTCGCGCAGCTGCCCCCTGCCCAGCGCCCGGATGAGGTTCTCCTCCATGGCGCGCGCCTCGGGGAAGGCGTTCGAGAAGTGGCTGATGAAGAGATGGCTGCCCGGGGCGAGCCGGTCCTTGTAGGTGTTGAGGACGCCGATGGGGTCCTCCTCGTCCAGCACGTGGTGCACGATCGCCAGCAGCACCAGGCCGATGGGGCGGGAGAAGTCGAGGAATCCGTCGACATCCGGATGGTTCAGGACGCCCCGCGGGTCCAGGAGGTCGGCGGTGACCACCTTGGTGGTGGCGTTGGTCGCCAGGAGCGCCTGTCCGTGGGCGAGCACGATGGGGTCGTTGTCCACGTACACGACGCGGGCGCCGGGGTTGACGGCCTGGGCGACCTGGTGGGTGTTCTGCACGGTCGGCAGGCCCGAGCCGATGTCCAGGAACTGGTCGATGCCCTGCTCGGCGAGGTATCGCACGCCACGGATCAGCAGCTGCCGGTTGACGCGGGACCCCTCGGTGGCGACCCCCGGCGCGATCCTCTCCGCCTCCTCGACCACGGCGCGGTCCACGGCGTAGTTGTCCTTGCCGCCCAGGGCCGCGTCGTAGACCCGGGCGATGCTGGGCTTCGAGGTGTCGATCTCAGGCGACGGAGGCACCTCGGGGCCCGACGTGG
Source organism: Streptomyces sp. 4N509B (assembly GCF_052245655.1). NCBI lineage: Bacteria > Bacillati > Actinomycetota > Actinomycetes > Kitasatosporales > Streptomycetaceae > Streptomyces > Streptomyces sp. 4N509B. Next base: position 73,419 of record NZ_JBQQBZ010000002.1, on the reverse strand, counting down.
CCCAGCTCCAGTCGTACGGGACGTTGCCGTCCCTGGCCTCGGACCCTCCGTGCGACGCCCCGTCAGTGGCCATCCGACGTCAACTCCTCTCCGAAAACCGATCACTTCTGCTCGGCTGTGTGCTTGCCGCAGTCTGTCACAGGGCCCCCAGCCGCCTCGCCGTCAGGCGCGCCCGCGCGAGGCGGCATCCGGTCCGGCTCCTCCGACGGCGTCCGCGGGACGGGTGAAAAACCGGGTGAGGAAAAAAATTCCGACACAGGGTGTCGGGTATCGGGTCGAGCATGGTGTGACCGGTCGGCGTCCACGGCGGACGCGGACCGGCCTCACGGACAGACAGGGACCTCCATGCGCGAAACGCCAGCAGAACTCGAAGAGCTCCAGGCCCTCCTCGACGCCTCGCTCTCCCGCTCCACCTCGCACCTCCGCTCGATCATCAACACCGAGCGCACGCTGTCCGCGGGGGACCTCACCCGGGTCCTCACCGGCATGTGCACCCTCACCCTGGCCACCGTGACGGCGAACGGTGAACCCCGGATCAGCGCCGTGGACGGGCACTTCCTGCACGGGAGGTGGCTCTTCGGCACCGCGCCCGACGCCGCCAAGGCCCGTCACCTCGCCGCACGGCCCGCGGCCAGCGCCGCGCACACGCGCGGCGAGGACCTGGGGGTGTTCACGCACGGCACGGTGGAGATCCTGAACCCCCGGGGAGGCGAGCCGGCCGCGGACTGGCCGTACCTGCGCGCGTACCTCACGGGCTTCTACGGCGACGACGCCTTCGACTGGGACAACGAGGTGGTCTACTACCGGCTGCGTCCGCACTGGATGACCGTCTACGCCCCCGACCTCGCGAAGCTCACGGCCGAGCCCCAGCCCTGACCGGGTGCGGGCCGCGTCGGGACCGGGCGCCGGGGTGATTGTCAGTGGCTCCTCCTACGGTTCGAGCAGTGGAGGCCCGCCGGAGAAGCCGCGGGTGAAGCCCTGGGAGGGGTCTGTCATGTCTACGGGGTCCGTGTCGACGACGTATCTGGAGCTCTCGCAGGAAGGCGGCGGCGCGCACAAGTTCTACGAGGTCGTCGTCGACGGCCAGGTGGTGACGGTGCGGTACGGGCGGATCGGCGCCGCCGGGCAGACCCAGACGACGACGTTCCCCACCGCGGAGAAGGCGCGGGCCGCCGCCGCGAAGAAGGTCGGGGAGAAGGTCCGCAAGGGATACGCCCCGGCCGTTCCCGGGCAGCGCGCCCCGCGCTCGGTGACCCGCCGTCAGGTGACCTCGGCGCCGTCCACCGCGCGGGCCGTGGCGCCCGTGGTGTGGCGCTTCCGCACCAGCTCCGCGGCGTTCGGCATCCACGTCGACGACGACCGCTGCTGGGTGGGCAACCAGGCGGGTGACGTCTACACCCTGGACCACGACGGCGACGTCCTCGCCCGCTTCAGCCTGCCGGACGGCGTGAAGTGCCTGGTCGCCGACGACTTCTGGATCTACGCGGGCTGTGACGACGGCCGGGTCTACGACCTGTCCTCGAAGCTGCCGTTCGCGGCGTACGACATCGCGGCGGACGTCGACATCTTCTGGCTGGACATCCACGAGGGCGTGCTGAACGTCTCGGACCGCGAGGGCCGGCTCACCGTCATCGACCACGAGGACGAGCACCAGTGGGCCCGCCGCAGCCAGGGCGGGCACGCCTGGATGGTCCGCGCCGACGACCGGGCCGTCTACCACGGCCACCACCGGGGCGTCACCGCCTACGCGCCCGACGGCGGCGGCGAGCTGTGGCACACGTCCACCCGGGGCGGCGTCCTGTTCGGCTGGCAGGAGGCCGACGCCGTCTACGCGGGGACGGCACACCGCGTGGTCCAGCGCCTGTCGAAGGCGACCGGCGCGATCGAGGCCACGTACGCCTGCGACAGCGCGGTGTACTCGTGCGCCGCCTCGCCCGGCGGGCGGTTCCTCTTCGCCGGCGACGACGCCTCGTCCGTCTACTGCTTCGACGCGGACGGGACGCGCCTGTGGAAGCTCGGCACGGGCAGCGGCTCGGCCCTGTCGATGCAGTACCGCGACGAGCGGCTGTACCTGGTGACCACGGACGGCTCGCTGGTGTGCGTGGACGCCAGCGAGGCGGCCGTCGCCGCGGCGCAGCAGGGCTCGGTGCCCGTGGCCCGCGACGTCAAGCTCGCCGCGGCTCTGCCCACCTACGCACCGGCCACGGCGGCGGGCGCGGTGGCGACCGTCGCCCAGGCCCCCGCCGGGGCGATCGTCGTCGAGTGCGTCCAGCAGGGCGGCCGCCTCCGGGTGCACGTGGTGTCCGAGGGGTACGACCCGTCGTGGAACGTCCAGTTCCCGCGCGCGATACGACAGCCAGGGACGCGCTACGTGGTGGACGCCCTGCACCCGGCGGCGGGCGGCTTCTACCGGGTCCGCGGTGACATCCGGCGCCTGCTGTGACGCGGCCCACGGGGCCGGGCGTACGGGGGCGTACGCCCGGGCGCGTGACCGGGTTCACCCACGCGGGAGGCCCTCGGCGAGGCCGCCGTACAGGCCCGGCCTGCGGTCGCGCAGGAACGGGCGGGTGCGGCGCGTGCGGGCCGCGTGGGCGGGGTCGATGGTGGCGATGACGACCTCGTCGCCCTCCTCGCCGCCCTGGGCGAGGATCTCGCCGTCGGGGCCGTAGACGGCGCTGGTGCCGAAGTACCGCTTGGGGCCCTCCTGCCCGGTGCGGTTGGCGCAGACGACGTACAGGCCGTTGAAGACCGCCTGGGCGCGCAGTTCGAGCTGGAAGACCTCCCGCATGGGGGCGCTGGCGGAGGCGACGGGCACGCACAGCAGGGTGCCGCCGCCGAGGCCGACGAGGCGGCCGAGCTCGGGGAAGTGGCGCTCGTAGCAGATGATCGTGCCGACGCCGAGTCCCTCGCTGGTGGTGACGACCTCCGGGGGGTGCTCGCCGGGCCGGAAGTAGTACTTCTCGGGGAAGCCGTTGGAGAACGGCAGGTGCGACTTGCGGTAGACGGAGGCGAGTTCGCCGGCCACGTAGGTGCAGGCGGTGTTGTGGTAGACGCCGGGGACGGCCGACGCCTCGAAGACGGAGGAGACGACGGTGATCCCGTGGCGGGCGGACGCCTCGCGGGCGACGGCGTTGGAGGGGCCGTCCAGGGGTTCGGCGAGGTCGAAGTAGTCGGGGTCGGGGTCCGGCTGGACGAACGGCACGGCGTACAGCTCGGGCAGCAGGACGACACGGGCGCCGCGCCCGGCGGCCTCGTCGAGCAGTTCCCGGGCGCGGGCCCGGTTGGCGTCGGGGTCGGGGGTGGCCGTGAGCTGCACGGCGGCGACGTCGAGGGGGGAGGCGTCGAGGGATGTCACGAGGCGGCCTCCGTCAGCTTGCGCAGGGTCTGTTCCTTGTCGCCGAGGGTGGAGATCACCGGGCAGCGCGCGCCCGCCTCGTGGTACTCCAGCAGCTTCTCGTAGGCGTCCTTGGCGCTGCCGCAGGCCGTGACGCGCTGCACCAGGGAGTTGGGCACGTGGACCATGGCGCGCTTGATGTCCTCGGGCGTGGCGGGCCAGCGGGCGGTGGCCTGGATGCGTTCGACGATGCCGGGCTCGACGCCGCAGTGCTCGGCGATGTGGGGCTGCTGCATGAGGTAGAGCGTGAGGAACGCCTTGCAGGCGTCGATGGCCTCCTGCGGGTCGTCGTCGTTGACGCTGCACGCCACGATCTGCGTGACGTCGATGCCGTCGGCGCCGTCGGTGCGGCGGGCGACGCCCTCGGCGATGCGGGCGCGGGCCATCTCCAGGTAGGAGGGCGGAAGGAGGAAGTCGAGGTGGACGCCGTCGCTGATCTCGCCCGCGAGGCGGAGCATCTTCGGGCCGACGGCGCCGATGTAGATCGGCATGGGCACCGGCTTGTTCTCGCGGTACATGCTGTCGAAGCGCACCCCGCGCATCGTGACGAAGTCGCCCTCGACGTCGACGACCTCGTTGCGGAAGAAGGTGCGCAGCACGCCGAGGTACTCGCGCATGGCGGCCAGGGGGCGCACGAGCGGCTCGCCGACCTTGGTGGCCAGCGGCTCCCACCAGGCGCCGATGCCGAGGATGATCCTGCCGGGGGCGACCTCGTCGAGGGTCTTGAAGGTGACGGCCATCAGCGCGGCGTTGCGGCTCTTGTTGTTGACGACGCCGGTGCCGATGCGGATGTCGCGGGTGCGGGAGGCGATGATCGCGGCGGGGACGATGCTGTCGCGGGCGAGCCGGCCCTCGGCGACCCAGACCGACTCGAAGCCGTGACGGTCGGCGTACTCGGCCTGCCAGTAGGTCTGTTCGAGGCTCAGCCGCTCCCCGACGTGAATGCCGAGTGGTATCTCCATGGTGGTGCTCCTAAACGGTGCTGCGGGTGGCGCGGGTGGCGCGGTGCAGGTAGCGGCCCCGGCCGGGCGGGGCGCCCAGCCGGCCGCCGCTGACGACGAACTCGCCGCGCGAGAGGACGTGGACGGCCCCACCGGTCACCTTCATGCCCTCGTACAGGCTGTAGTCGGACCGGGAGTGGGCGGTGGCGGCGGAGAGCTGCCGCTGGGCCGCCGGGTCCCAGACGACGAGGTCGGCGTCCGCGCCCGGCTGGATGGCGCCCTTGCGGGGGTAGAGCCCGAAGAGCTTGGCGGGCGCGGTGGCGGTGACCTCGACGAAGCGGGGCAGGCTCAGGCGCCCGGCGGCGACGCCGTGGTGGTGGAGGAGCGTCAGCCGCTCCTCCACGCCCGGGACGCCGTTGGGGACCTTCGGGAAGTAGCCGGGGCTGCGCATCTTCTGCGGCGGCAGGTCGGCGGGCTGGCCGAGGCAGAACCCGGCGTGGTCGGTGCCGACGGTCGACAGGCCGCCCGCGGCGAGGTGGGTCCACAGGGCGTCCTGGTTGGCGCGTTCGCGGATGGGCGGCGAGCACAGCCAACCGGCGGCGAGCTCGCCGAGACCGGCGTAGTCCTCGTAGGCGGCCACGAGGTACTGCGGGCAGGTCTCGCCCCAGGCGGCCTGCCCGGCGGCGCGGGCCCGCGCCAGCTCGTCGGCGGCCTGGCGGCTGGAGACGTGGACGACGAAGAGCGGGCTGCCGGCGGAGCGGGCCAGCGCGAGGGCCCGGTGGACGGCCTCGGCCTCGGAGGCGTGGGTGTGCGCCGTGTGGTGGTGGTGCTCCTGGCTGTCGCCGCGCGCGAGGAGGCGCTCGGTCTCCCAGGCGACGAGGTGCCCGTTCTCGGCGTGCACCATCGGCAGCGCGCCGTGTTCGGCGGCCAGCGTCATCCCGGCCAGCAGCTGGCCGTCGTCGACCATCTGGGTGCCGGGGTAGGCCATGAAGAACTTCCAGCTGGAGACGCCGTCCGCCAGCAGGCGCAGCAGGTCGGCGTGGATGGACGCCTCGGGCTGCTGCTCGCGCGGCGGGACGATGGCGTGGAGCCCGAAGTCGACGACGCAGCGTTCCTCGGCGGCGGCGCGGCGGCGCAGGAAGGTCTCGTGGAGGGTGAGGTCCGGCTCCTTCTTCACGAAGTCGATGACGGTGGTGGTGCCGCCGAAGGCGGCGGCGACGGTGCCCGAGGTGAAGTCGTCGGCGGTGCGGGTGGTGAACCCGTCGATCGGGTACTCCAGGTGCGTGTGGGCGTCCACGCCGCCGGGCAGCAGCAGCGCGCCCGTCACGTCCTCCGTGCGGTCCGCGTGCCAGTCGGCGCCGTCGCCGACGGCGGCGATGACGCCGTCGCGGACCAGGACGTCGGCGCGGAAGGCCGCCTCGGCGGTGACGACGGTGCCGCCGCGCAGAAGCGCGCTGGTCATGGCGTTGTCCCTCATCCCTGGTCGCTCATCCCTCGTAGTGGGTGTCGGCGAGGGCCAGCACCTCGTCGAGGATGGTCAGGGCCTGGTCGATCTCCTCGGGTGTGACGACGAGCGGCGGGGTGAGCCGCACCACCGAGGAGAAGGAGCTGAGGTACAGGCCGCGTTCGAGGGCGGCGGCGATGAGCCGGCTCATCGGGGCGTTGGCCTCGCCCTTGGCGTTGAACGGCACCAGCGGCTCGCGGGTCTCGCGGTTCCGGACGAGTTCGACGCCGTAGAACAGGCCCCGGCCGCGGACGTCGCCGACGGCGGGGTGGCGGGCGGCCAGCTCGGCGAGGCCCCGGCCGAGCTGCTCGCCGCGCTCGCGGGCGTTGTCGACCAGCTTCTCCTCCCGCATGATCCGGACGGAGGCGACGCCGGAGGCACAGGCCAGGGGGTGGCCGGCGTAGGTGAGGCCGCCCCAGAAGTGGTGGTCGTCCAGCCAGTCGGCGACGCGCGGGCCGACGGTCATGGCGCCCAGCGGCACGTAGCCGGAGTTCAGGCCCTTGGCGGTGGTGAGGATGTCGGGGACGACGTCCCAGTGGTCGCAGGCGAACCACTCGCCGGTCCGCCCGAACCCGGCCATCACCTCGTCGAGGATCAGCAGGATGCCGTGCCGGTCGCAGACCTCGCGGACGGAGGCGAGGTACCCGTCGGGCGGGTAGATCAGGCCGTTGGTGCCGGTGACGGTCTCCAGCACGACGGCGGCGACGCTGGCGGGGTTCTCGTACTGGAGGATCTCCTCCAGGTGCGGGCCGCCGGTGCAGACGGGGCAGGGATCGGGGTGGCCCACGGGGCAGCGGTAGGTGTACGGGTCGAACATCCGCACCACGCCGGGCATGCCGGGCTCTGCGGCCCAGCGGCGGGGGTCGCCGGTCAGGGAGATCGCCCCGGCGGTGGCGCCGTGGTAGGAGCGGTAGCGGGAGACGACCTTGGGGCGGCCGGTGACGTGGCGGGCCAGCCGGATGGCGTTCTCGTTGGCGGCGGCTCCGCCGGTGGTGAAGAACGTCATGGACAGCTCGCCCGGCGTCAGCTCGGCGAGCAGCTCGGCGAGCTCGGCGCGGGAGCGCTCGGCGAAGCCGGGGCCGATGTAGCACAGCCGGTCGGCCTGCTCCTTGATGGCGGCGACGAGCTTCGGGTGCTGGTGGCCGAGGTTGAGGTTGACGAGCTGGGACTGGAAGTCGAGGTAACGCCTGCCGTCGTGGTCCCAGAACCACGAGCCGCTGCCGCCCGCGACGGGCAGGGCGCGGACGGCGCCCTGCGTGGCCCACGAGTGGATGACGTGGGCGCGGTCGGCGGCGGCGATGCGTTCGGCGGTCCAGGTGGTCGTGCCGGTCATGCCGAGGCCACCTCGGAGCCGAAGGCGGCCAGGCGGGCCAGCGGGCGTCCGGCGTTGGCGGCCAGGCACGCGACGACGATCTCGCGGGGGCGGGGCGCGTCGGGCACCACGAGGGTGACGGTCTGGTGGTGGGAGCGGGTCTTGGCGTTGGTCTTGTGCTTCAGCGGCACGTCGAGCGGCGCGCCGGGGAGCCCCGTCTTCTCGCCGGCGGGCAACAGCTCGGTGCCGCCGGCGGCGTCGCGGAAGACGTTGCCGAAGCGGAGGTTGTGGATGAGGGCCGAGCCCTGCTCCAGCTCGCCGTCGATGCCGACGAGCGCGGCCTTGCCGAACGCCTCGGGCTCCTCGCCGAGCAGCTCGACGCAGGGCGGGCCGACCAGGGTGCCCAGCTCCTCGCCGACCTCGTCGGCGAGGGTGACCAGGTCCTCGACGTAGCCGGTGGGGTAGGGGTTCTCCAGCACGGCGGCGACGATCGCGACGCGGTGGAGGCGGGGCACCGGGCGGCCCATCTCCATGCGGGTCTCCTCCAGGTGGCGGACCATCTTGCGAACGACGAGTGACATGTCGGCTCCTAGCTACGGGTGAGGGTGCGGGTGCGGGTGCTCGTGCGGTACGCCGCGGGGCGGCGGTCGCGCAGGGGCTGGTTGAACGGGTTGTGGTGGCGGGCGGCGCGGCTGCCGAGCGGGTCGATCGCGGCGCTGATCAGCTCCTCGCCCGTCTCGCCCGCCGGGCCGGCCAGGGGCCAGCCGGTGTGGTCGACGATGACGCTGGAGCCGATGAACCGCTGCCCGCGTTCGGTGCCGGTGCGGCTGGCGGCGGCGACGTACAGCTGGTTGCTGTGGGCGCCGGTCATGCACATGAGGTTGGCCATGGGGGGCCCTGGCGGCTGGCCGGGGACGGGGACCCAGTCGCTGGGGGCGCACACGAGGTCGGCGCCGGCCAGCGCGAGGGAGCGCAGGCTCTCGGGGAACCACGCGTCGTAGCAGACGAGCAGCCCGACGCGGCCGAGTGGGGTGTCGGCGACGGGGAAGCCGAGGTCGCCGGGGGCGTAGATCTCCTTCTCGGCGTTCCACAGGTGCACCTTGCGGTAGGTGAGGGCCGGGCCGTCGGGCCCGATCAGCACCGCGCTGTTGAACAGACGCCCGTCGGGGGCGCGTTCGACGATGCCGCCCGCGATCCAGACGCCGAGTTCGGCGGCCAGCCGCTGCCAGGCGGTCGAGCAGGGCCCGTCGGGAAGCGGCTCGGCGTGGCGGGCGGCCTCGTCGGCGTCGTGGAAGGCGTAGCCGCTGCTGACGGCCTCCGGCAGCACGACCAGGCGGGCGCCGTCGGCGGCGGCCCGGCGGACCGCGGCCTCGGTGCGGGCGATGTTGCCGGCGGTGTCGCCCAGGACGGGGTCGAGCTGGGCACAGGCGACGCGGAACGCCGTGCCCGACGTGGGCGACGTGGGCGACGTGGGCGTCTGGGGTGTCTGGGGTGTCTGGGGCGTCGTGCTCATCGCAGGCCCCCCGGGAGGGAGGTGGCCGACAGCAGCCCGCCCAGCTCCGTGGCGGCGGCCCGCACGTGGCCTATGAGCTGGGGGAGACGTTCCCCGGTGAACCGGAAGGTGGGACCGCCGACCCACACGGCGTACGGCACGTGGTCGCCGACCCGGACGGGCGCGGCGAGCGAGGCGGCGCCCGGCTCCAGCTCGTCCGCGGTGTGCGCGTACCCCTGCTCCCTGACCTGCTGGAGGGTGTCGAGGAAACGTGGCAGGAAGGCGTCCCCCTCGGGCGTGCTGCGGGCCAGCTCGGGCCCGTAGCCCTCGGTGACGGCGTCAGCGTCGAGCCAGGCGAGCAGCACCTTGCCGGTGGAGGTGCACCACACCGGCTGGGTGCGGGGCACGGGGCGCGGGGTCTGCCCGATGAGCTGAGGGCCCGCGGCCTGCGCGACGACGCGGACGTGCGGCGGCAGCAGCACGTCGAACCCGGCGGTCTCCCCGGCGGTGGCGGCCAGTTCGGTGACGATGGCGCGGACGCGCGGGTACACGCCGTTCTCGTCGAGCAGGCCGCCGACGACGGGCAGCAGGCCGAGGGAGACGTGGTAGCGGCGGGTGACGGGATCGAGGGCGACCCAGTCGTCCTCCTCCAGCACCGACAGGACCCGGTAGCAGGTGGACTTCGGCAGCCCGGCGGCGCGCGCGGCGTCGCTCAGGCCCACGCCGCGCGGGTGGGCCGCGACGGCCCGCAGCACGTCCATGGTGCGGCGCACCAGCCCTGGTTCGCTCATCGTCCTTCTCCTCCGGGGTGTGGGCGGGCGGGCCTGCTACCGGCCGCCCGCGGTGACGGTGATGTCCCGCGGCTCGTAGGAGCCGCCGGTGACATCCACGCCGTCCTCGCGCAGCAGCGCCAGTGCCGCTTCGGTCAGATCGCCGCGGTGCGCCTCGTCGGGCGGGACCTCGGAGAGCGCACCGCCCTCGACGGCGATGTCGATGGTCTGGTCCCAGGCGGCCTGGTCGAGCACGCCGATGCCGTCGGGCGAGGGCCAGACGAGCTTGTTGACCTCGTTGAGCATCCACCGCTGGTGGCCCTCGCCGAGGGCGCTGCCGTGGGCGAGGACGGTGTCCACGCAGGAGTCGAAGGCGTCGCGGCAGGACGCCCAGCCCTGGTAGGTGGCGGCGAGGAAGCGGGCCGCGACGTCCTGGTTGGCCTCGTCGGTGAGCCAGTCGCCGCGGGCGTAGACGCCGTCCTCCAGGCTGGCGAAGCCCTCGTCCTGGAGGTTGATCACGGAGAAGTCCTCCGGCTGGTACAGCTCGCCGGTGGCGGGGTTCTCGGTCTCCAGGAGCTGGGCGTACTCGTTGTAGGTCTTGGCCTGGGCGGTGTCGACCTCGCCGTCGAGCAGCAGCGACATGTCGAACGGCTGCTGGACGACTCTCAGGTCACGGCCCGGATCCAGCCCCGCGTCGCGGAGGGCGGCGTAGAGGACGAGCTCGTTGCCGCTGCCCCAGCTGCCGAGGCGGGTGCCGGCCAGGTCGTCGAGGCTGTCGATGCCGGAGTCGGCCATGGCGACCTGGAGGTAGGCGCCGCGCTGGAAGACCTGGCCGATGTTGACCAGGTCGGCGCCCTCCTCGCGGGTGGCCATGGACTTCGTGACGTGGCTGACGGCGAACTCCGCGTTGCCGGCGGCGAGCACCTGCTGCGGGACGACGTTGGTGCCGCCCTCCTGGATCTGGACGTCCAGGCAGCGGTCGGCGTAGTAGCCGTTGTCCAGCGCCTGGTAGTAGCCGGCGAACTGGGCCTGGGCGACCCACTGGAGGACGACGCGGACGGTGGTGGTCTCCTCGCAGGCGGCGCCGGCGCCGGCGGGGCCGCCGAGGCCGGATCCGCCGGAGGTGCCGCTCATGGGGGCGCAGCCGGGGAGGACCAGCGCGGTGAGCGCGGCCAGGGCGGTCGTGGTCACGGCGGCACCACGGGCGAAACGCCGGGGGGCGCGTCGGAGCTTCATGGTGGTTCCTTGTGGGTCAGGAGTGGTCGTCAGGCTCGGGGCGGTGCCGTTCCCACGGCAGCAGGCGGCGTTCGCAGACGGCGACGGCCGCGAACAGGGTCAGGCCGATGAGGCTGGCGGCGAGGATTCCGGCCCAGGTCTCGGCGAAGCGGGAGAGCGCGGCCTGGTTGGCGATGAACACGCCCAGCGCCTCGCTGGGGCCGCCGAAGTACTCCGAGACGATGACGCCGATGACGGAGGCGGTCGCGCCGAGCCGCAGGCCGGTGAAGAAGAACGGCAACGCGCGCGGCAGCCGGACCAGGAACAGGGTGTGGGAGGGGCGGGCGGCGAGGGCGGACATCAGCTCCAGGTGGAGCGGGGCGACGTCGGTCAGGCCCCGGGTGGTGTTGACCAGGACGGGGAAGAAGACCATGAGCCCGGCGACGGACGCCTTCGACAGGATGCTGGTGACGCCGAACCAGTTGTTGGCGATGGGCGCCAGGGCCACGATCGGCGCGCAGTTGAGGATGACGGCGGCCGTCAGCAGCGGCGCCGACAGCCGCCCGATCCGGGCCAGGAACAGCGCCCCGGCGAGCCCCGCGGCGCTGCCCATCGCCATGCCCAGCAGCACGGCCGAGAGCGTGACGCGGGCGTCGCGGAGGATGGTCTCCCGCTCCTCGACCAGCGCCTCGGCGATGGCCAGCGGCGAGGGCAGGATGAACGACTGCACGCCGGTGACGGTGACCAGGAGCTGCCAGAGCGCCAGGACGGCCACGCCGGTGACCAGAGCGGGTGCCGCGCTGCCGGCGGCGGCGCGTACGCGTAGTGCGGCGGCGGTCACGGCCGCGCCTCCGCCATGACGGAGTGCAGCGCGGCGCGGACCGTCGTCACGGTGTCGAAGTACGCGGGCGAGGTGCGGTGCTCGGTGGTGCGGGGCTGCGGCAGGTCCACGGTGACGCGGCTGGTGACGCGGCCCGGGCGCGGCGACATGATGACGATCTCGGTGGAGAGGAAGACGGCCTCGGAGACGCTGTGGGTGACGAAGACGACGGTGGTGCCGGTCTCGCGCCAGATGCGCAGCAGCTCGTCCTGGAGGTACTCGCGGGTCATCTCGTCGAGAGCGCCGAGGGGCTCGTCCATCAGCAGCAGGCGGGGGCGGCAGGCGAGGGCGCGGGCGATGGCGACGCGCTGCTGCATGCCGCCGGAGAGCTGCCAGGGGTAGCTGTCGGCGAAGTCGGAGAGACGGACGAGGTCGAGCAGTTCCTCGGCGCGGCGGCGGCGTTCGGCGCGGGGCACGCCGCTGACCTGGAGCGGGAGCTCGATGTTGCGGCGGATGGTGCGCCACTCCAGCAGCCCGGCCTGCTGGAAGACCAGGCCGTAGTCGCGGGCGAGGCGCGCCTGGCGTGGGTCCTTGTCGTGGACGGTGACGGTACCGCTGGTGGGCGCGGTGAGGTCGGCTATGACGCGCAGCAGGGTGCTCTTGCCGCAGCCGCTGGGCCCGAGGAGGGAGACGAACGCGCCCGGGGGGATGTCGAGGCCGATGTCCTGGAGGGCCGTGACATCGCCGGGGAAGACCTTGCTGACCTGGTCGATGGCGATGGCGGGGGCCGCCGTGGCGGCGGCGGGGGGCTCGGCGCTGGCATGCGTGGTCATGAGTTCGTGCTCCGTTCGCGTTGGCGGTGGCGCAGCGCGAACGACTCCGCGAGGTGCAGCGCCTGGACCATGACGATGCCGGTGAGGGCGGCGACCAGCACGGCCGCGTAGAGGTTCTCCGGCGCGCCCGCGTAGTAGTACGAGCTGGTGAGGATGGCCCGCCCGATGCCGCCGCCGGTGCCGGCCGACAGCTCGCCGACGATGGCCCCGACGACGCTGGCGGTGGCGGCCAGCCGCAGGCCGGAGAAGAGGTAGGGGAGGGCGGCGGGGAAGCGGAGCAGCAGCAGGGTGCGGCTGCGGCCCGCCGCCAGGGCGTGCATCAGCTCGCGGTGCACGGGCTGGGGGGAGTTCAGGCCGCGCAGCACGCTGACGGTGACGGGGAAGAAGGCGAGGTACGCCGAGATGAGGGTGACGGCGAACCAGCTGGGCATCCCGGCCTGCCCGCCCCAGATGACGACCATGGGCGCGATGGCCACCAGGGGGACGGTCTGGGAGGCGACCAGCCAGGGCATGACCCCGCGCGAGGCGAAGCGGGACTCCCGCAGGCCGACCGCGAGCAGCAGCCCGGCGACCGAGCCGATCAGCAGCCCGAGCAGGGCCTCGCGGAAGGTGATGGTCGCCTCGTTGTAGAGGTAGACGGCCAGGGACATGTCCTGGCCGGCGCGGGCGGGCTCGGACAGCGCCCGGACGATGTCGGCGAGGTGCGGCATGGCCTGGTCGTCGGTGTCGACGGGCAGGTCCAGGCCGGTGGTCTCGCCGAACGCCTTGTAGCCCTCCCACAGCGCGCCGATGGCGAGGAGGACCAGCGCGGTCCACAGGGCGGCGCGCAGCGCCCGCGCGGCGGCGGCGCGCGCCGGGCCGCCCCACGCCGGGCCGCCGCGTTCGCCTCGCTTCCTCCGGCTGCCGCCGGGGGGTTTCGCGGGCGCCGGGCTGGCACCCCGTTCGGGAGCGGGCAGGACGGTTGACCCCACGGGCTCACCTCCCACTGGTTCGCTGAGTGGACCGCCGGACTGATGAGAGGACCGGCGGGCTTCACTCTCCGCCAGCGGGAGCGGACGGGTCAATGTCCGATACATCAATCATTGTTACGATCGTGTGTACGCAACGGACCGTCACGCGGAGAGGCCGACGGGGACCCGTTCCGCCCGACCCGCCCCGTTCCGCCCGATCCGCTGCCTCCGCTGCCTCCGCTGCCCGAGACGGGCGCGGGGCGGCGAGGAGCGCGGCGCCAGCCACCGGAGGACCCCCTGTTAGGGTGCGCCGATGTCATCGATCAGGCAGTTCCAGGTCACCTTCGACTGCGCGGACCCCGAGCGTGTCGCTCGCTTCTGGTGCGAGGTGCTGGGGTACGTCATGCCGCCGCCACCGGCGGGGTTCGCCTCGTGGGACGACTTCCACCGCTCCCAGCCCACGGAGAGCCGGGGTTCGTGGTCCGCGTGCACCGACCCCTCGGGCGTGGGGCCGCGCCTGTTCTTCCAGCGCGTCCCGGAAGGCAAGGTCGTCAAGAACCGGGTGCATCTGTGCGTGCGGGTCGGCACCGGGCTCGTGGGCGAGGAGCGCCTGGCCGCGCTCGAAGCCGAGTGCGCACGGCTGCTCCCGCTCGGCGCCGCACGTGTGCGCCTCCTGCCCGCCGACGGTGTCAACGAGTCGTGCATCGTGATGCAGGACGTCGAGGGCAACGAGTTCTGTCTCGACTGAGGTCGTGCCGGCGCCCGCCGTCGCCCTACGCGCGGTGTGGCGTGGCGGTGGTGAGCAGGGCGATCAGGCTCTCGGGCGCGATCGTGGTGGGGCGGTCGCTGACCTGGCCGTCGCCGAGTTCGATGACGCGCCAGGTGCCGTCGGTGCGGCGGGCCAGGTCCACGGTGACGAAGGGCAGCGAGAGGCCGGCGACGAGCGGTTCGACCGGCGCGAGGTCGAGGTCGGCGGGCGGCGCGTCGTCGGGTGTGTCGGGGTGCGGGCCCACGAGGCGGCAGGTGCCGTCCCACCACCAGGTGCGCACCTCGGCGCTGGCGAACGTCTCGAATCGGCGCAGCACGAAGCCGCCGACCAGGTCGTCCGCGCGCAGTGACAGGAAGCGGGTGGCCACCGCCCAGGCGCCCTCGGCGTCGGCGAGGTCGGGGATGAACGCCGCCTGGTCCCAGTAGTGCTTCATCGACTTGACGTGGTCCCGCAGCACCGCCGGCCCCGGCCCCAGCGCGGCGCGCGCGGCGTCGAAAGCGGCCCGGCCCGTGCCGGAGGTCCACACGGACCGGGGCGTCACGGACTTCAACGCCTCGTACCAGCCGGGGAGTTCGTGCGCGCGTCGGTACCGCTCGGCGCTGGTGCGGAGGGTGACGCCCCGCCTGGCCAGCGCGCGTTCGAGCGCGGCGTACCGCTCGGCGCGCAGCATCCAGCCGCGGTAGACGGCCGCCGCCCCGGCCTCGGGGACGCGGGCGACGGCGCGGTCGGCGCCGTCCGTTCCGTCCGCGCTGGCCAGCGCGTCGTGATCGACGAGGGCGACCTCCAGGCCGGCCGCGCGTGCCGCGTTCGCCTCCGGAGCGAAGTGCTCATCCACACGGCGCGGACGCAGCACGTCCGCGGGAACCAGCAGCATCATGGTCGCCACCATGCCACCCCGGCCGGTCCGGTCGACAGCCAGCGTCACGCCCACCCCCGGCCCGGGGTGGCCGGGGCGTGGGCGTGACGGGGTGCGTGCGTCACGGGGCGTTCGGATCGCCCGCCGGGACCGAGGTCGGTGGGGTGGGCGGGCCGGGTGGCCCCGGGGACGGGGGCGGGGTGGCGTCGGAGGCGGTGCGCTCCAGGTGGTCCGGGAGGGAGGCGCGGTAGATCGGCATCGCGGCGGCGGTCGTCGCGATCGCCACGGCGACGAGGATCGCGAACAACTCGTCGGACACCATGTCGTAGGCGAGGCCGATGTTGATGAAGACCAGGATCATCAGCCCCCGGGCGTTCATCAGCCCGCCGACGGCCGAGGCGTACCGCCACGAGTAGCCCTGCGCGCGCACCACCGCCGCGCAACCCAGGTACTTGCCCGCGAACGCGACGAGCATGACGACCGCCAGGGGCCACCACAGGCTGCCGCCCGAGCCGAAGCCGGAGACCTCGGTGTTCAGTCCGCTGAAGGCGAAGAAGACCGGCAGCAGCAGGATCGAGTTCAGGTCGGTCAGGCGCGTCTCCAACTCCCGGCGGACGGCCTCCGACTGCGGCATCGCGAGGCCGGTGACGAACCCTCCGAACACCGAGAACACCCCGATGTAGTCGGTGAACCACCCCGCCACCAGCACGAGGAGCAGGACGAGCGCCATCATGTCGCGGCTCATGCCGCCCTCGCGCTCCACCCGCTCGCCGAGCCTGCCCAGCAGCCTGCGCCCGACGGTGAGCATCAGGACCGCGAACAGCGCCGCCCCCACCACGGTGTCCAGCGCGTCCAGCGGCCCGCCCGCCGTCCCGACGGCGATGATCACGGCGAGGAGCGCCCAGGCCGCCGCGTCGTCGATCGCCGCCGCGACCAGCGTCAGGCCGCCGATGGGGGTGTTGGCGATGCCGCGCTCCTGAAGGATCCGCGCCAGCATCGGGAACGCGGTGATCGACAGCGCGCCGCCGACGAACAGCATGAACTCCCACCGGTTGGAGCCCTCGGGACTCAGCGAGGTGAAGAACAGCGCCCCGGTGGCGGCGCCCAGCAGGAACGTCGGCACGATGCCGGACACGGCCAGGGCCGAGGCACGCCGCATGTTCGACCCGCCGGTCAGGCCGTGGTCGAGCGAGGAGCCGACGAGGAACATGTAGAACGTCAACCCGATGGTGCTCAGCACGTACAGGACGTCCTTGACGTCCCCGGGGAACACCTGGGCCTGCACGCCGGGCGCGACCGCGCCGAAGAGCGCGGGCCCGAGCAGCACCCCGGCGACCATCTCCCCGACCACCCTGGGCTGCCTGACCAGCATGGCCAGGCGCCCGCACAGGGTCGTCGCCGTGAGCACCACCGCCAGTGCCGCGAACACCTTCAGCGCGAACTCGATCTGGTTCACTCGGTGACCTCCTGCGTCGTGGGGCGAACGGGGCACGCCCGCGCCTCGTGCGGGCCGTGCGCCCCGTGCGGGTCGAAGTAGCGTTCGGCCAGGCGCAGCCGCCGCGCGTGGAGGACCATGACGGTGCCCAACGCGAGCTGCACGGGCCCGCGCCAGGTGTCCTCCCACCGGTCACGGACGCGCAGGAACACGCCCCACGCGGCCAGGCGCCCCGCCGGGACCGCCCCGGCGGTGGCCCTCGGAAGGAGCAGGCACGGGCCGCGGCTCGGCAGCGACCGGGTGTGCCGGACCGTGGAGTACAGCCGGAAGCGGCGCAGCACCTCGGCCGTCGCCGCCCGCAGCGCCAGCGGTGACAGCCGCCAGGCGGGGCAGGGCCGGTTGGCGGCGACGCCGAACGGGATGTGGTGCGCCGTGCGGGCCGAGACGCGCTCCCAGCGGTCGGGGTCGAACGTCTCCGGGTCGGTGTGGCCGACGGCGTGGTAGTCGGGGTAGCTGAAGCACAGCACCGACCCCTCGGGGATCGTGGTGTGCTCGTCGAGCGCGATGTCGGCGGTGGTGACCCGGTGCGCGATGCCGAACAGCGGGTAGAGCCGCAGCGTCTCGTCGAGGACGTGCGCGAAGTACCGCTCGTCGCCCGGGTCGGCGGCGAGCCGGGCCGCGACGTGCGGGTGCTGGGCGAGGGCGAGCAGCAGGTGCGCCATCGCCTCGGACATCTGCACCACGCCCGTGCCGAAGAACGTTCCCTGGAGGTAGTGCACCTGCTCGGCCCGCGTGAGGCTCGCGGGCAGCGGCCGGCGCACGTCGCCCGCCGCGACCCGCCGGGCGAGGTAGCGGGTGAGCCGCGCCCGGCGGGCGGGGTGGCGCAGGCCGGTGCACTTCAGCGCCGACACGACGTCGTCGGCGTGCCCCACGATCAGCTCCCGCGCCGGGCGGGGGCAGGGCTCGTCGAAGACAAGCTCGTGGAAGAACTCCGCCCAGACGGGCATCATCAGGTCGCGCAGCCGCACGAGGGTGGCGGGCCCGGCGGCCCGCTCGTCGAGCACCCGCGCGGCGCAGCGGCCGGCCACGGCCGACAGGTCCTGGCTCGACCCGGACAGCAGGGCGAGCGTGGTGCGCGCCACCTCGTCGTAGCGCGGGCCCGCCTCCAGGTGCTCCTGGTGCACCTCGGGGCCGGGCGAGAGCCAGTACCAGAACAGGTCCGACAGCCTGGCCCCCCTGCTGCGGCCGTTCGCCGCGGGGTGGCCGTAGATCTCCTGGAAGCGCTCGTGGCCGACGGCCGGGTTCGGGAACGTGATCGCGTTGTCCCCGTTGACCTTCTCGAACACCTTGCCGCGCAGGGCGACCACCCGCCCGGGCAGCCAGCGGGGGGCGGTCACCGCGGCGGCGGCGGCGAGCGCCCACGTCACCCGTCGCATCGTTCGCACCCCCCGCGCGGGACGACCAGGTCGGGGGTCAGGTCGGCGGGGCCGCGCCCGCCGCACAGCGCGAGGACGTGGTCGAACTCGTCGCGCAGCACCGCGAGCACGCGGGCCACCCCGGCCTCGCCGTCCGCGGCCAGGCCCCACAGCACCGGCCTGCCGACGCCGACCGCCGCCGCGCCGAGCGCGAGCGCCACGGCGACGTCGCCGCCCCGGCGCACCCCGCCGTCCAGCACCACCGGCACCCGGCCGGCGACCTCGGCCACCACGGCGGGCAGCGCGTCGAGCGCGGCGGGCGCCAGGTCGGACTGGCGGCCGCCGTGGTTGGACACGACGATCCCGTCCACGCCGCGCGCCACCGCCGCCCGCGCGTCCGCGGGATGGAGGACGCCCTTGAGCCAGACGGGCAGGGACGTCACCTCCCGCAGCCGGTCGAGGTGGCCCCAGGAGATCGTGGGGGACATCGCGATGGGACGGGTGCCGCCCGGCGGGCCGCCGGGGAGGCCGCGCATGTTCTCCGCGGCCAGGCCCGCCGGCAGCTCGTGGAAGCCGTGGTCGGCGTCGCGGCGGTGCCGGCCGAACACCGGCGAGTCGACGGTCACCACCAGCGCCGTGCATCCCGCCCGTTCCGCCCGCCGCACCAGGCACGCCGTCACCTCCTCCTCGGGCTGGAGGTAGAGCTGGAACCACACGGCCGCGTCCGCGTCGACCGCGCGGGCCGCCGCCGTGACCTCGCCGACCGCGACGGTCGACGCCATGCCGGTCACCAGCACGGTGCCCGCCGCCGCGGCGGCCCGAGCCGTCGCCGCCTCGCCGTCCGGGTGGGCGAGCCGGTGGAACGCGGTCGGCGCGAGGAGCACCGGCAGGGCCGGGCGCCCGCCGGGCAGCTCGACGGCGAGGTCGCGGGCCGCGTCGCCGCGCAGCACCCTCGGCAGCAGCGCCAGGCGCCCGAACGCCGCCTCGTTCTCCGCGAGCGCGCGTTCCTCGCCCGCGCCGCCCGCGTAGTAGTCGTAGTGCACGGGGTCGAGCGCCGCGCGGGCCTTCGCGTGCAGCGCGGCCAGCTCGGGGCTCACGGAGCGCCCACGGCGGGGCCGGTGAGCCGCGCGTGGAGGAACGCCAGCAGGGGCTTCACGTGCACGTCCTCGCTGTCCCACTCGTTCTCCAGGTTCTCGGTCATGTGGTGCTCGGCGAGGAGCGCGCCGTCGCGGTAGTGGCGCACCACCGGGTGCAGGTAGCGGGCGTCGAGCCCGCTCGTGTCCTGCTGCGAGTTCCGGCCGGCGTCGATGTCGAACGGGTCGACGCGGTCGTGGTCGGCGCCGTACTCGAGCGTCACCGCGAGGTAGCTGTCGACCGCGCCGAAGTCGCCGCGCGCGACGGCCTCGTGCAGGTGGTCCACCGGCACCTCCGCCACGTGGCGCAGGGAGCCGTCCGGGCCGGCGAGCACGGCGTCGGCCATGAACCCGAAGAGCTGCCACAGCGCGGAGGTGCGGTTCACCCGCGCGACGACGGCGTCGGCCACCGCCTCCGCGGTCGGGTCGAGGTCGCGGCTCGGCCACGGCACGCCGTGGTAGCGGTGTTCGAGGATGTGGTGGAGCGCGCGGACGCCGTAGCGGAAGCCGTGGATGAAGCCGTTGGTCGACTTCTTGAAGTCGCGGACCTGGGTGAGGGTGCCGGCGAAGAACAGGTCCGGCACGTTCACCGACTCCCACGCCGCGGTCTGGTCGGGGAAGCGGTCGTTGATCGTCAGCCGGGGGCGGCAGTCGTCCGCGAAGATCGACGCGTCGAAGCGGAAGCCGGTCGCGAGGATCACCCGGTCGTAGCGGATCTCCTTCACCCGCTCGGCGACCCGCGCGAAGCTGAACGGCACCACGTATCCGTCGCCCTCGCGCCGGATGGCGAGGACGGTGCCGTCCAGCAGCGCGTTCTGCGACTTGAGCTGGTAGGTGTCGAGGAAGTTGTTGTTGACCGCGCGCAGGTGCCCGACGAAGTGGGTCTGCCAGGCCAGGCGCAGCGAGCCGGGGCCGGCGACGTGGATGACGGCGGCCGTCTCGACGAGGTGGTCGGCGGTCTCGAACGCCGAGTTGCCGCGCCCGATGATCAGCACCCGCTGCCCGGTGAACTCCGCCGCGTCCAGCGACACCTCGCCGTAGGTCTCGGCGTGCTCCACCCCCTCGATCGGCGGGATGTAGGGCCGCGAGACGCCGGTGGCGACGATGAGCCGCCGGGCCCGGTAGGTGGTGCCGCGCTGGTCGGTGAGCAGGAAGTCGCCGTCGGGCCGGGCCACGGACACGACGCGGGTGTCGTGGCGGATGGGCAGCTCGTGGGCGGCGGCGAAGTCGGCGAGGTAGCGGACCATGTCGTCGGCGTCGGGGAAGTACCGCGGGGTGTAGCGGGTGAACAGCAGCGACGGGTCGTCGGACAGCAGTGAGTTCCAGTCGGTGCGCAGGTTGAGCTCGGGGTCGTCCCAGCCGGTGTTCGGCTTGTTGATGGAGATCAGCGTGCGGTGTCGGGGGAAGCGGGTGAAGAACGTGCCGGGCGCGTCCCCGGCCTCCAGGACCAGGTGGTCCCGTCCCGCCCGGGTGAGCAGGTAGGACGCCTGTAGCCCGGCCGGGCCGGCGCCGAGGACGAGACACTCCGTCGAAACCTCGCTGGACACGGCTTTCTCCTTAACGTCTCAACGTCTCAACGTCTGGGTGGGCGGGGCGGGGGTCGGGTCGGGGGTGGCGGGCCGGGACAGCCGGGACAGCAGCAGGCGCTTGTCCGGCTTGCCGCTCGGGGCGAGCGGCGGCTCGGCGATCGCGGTCAGTCGCGCCGGCGCGCACGCCGCGCCCAGCCGGGCGGTCACTAGCGCGCGCAGCGCGGCCAGCTCGGGCGTCCGGCCGGCGGCCGGCACCACGAAGGCGTGCACCGCCTCGCCGGTGTCCTCGTCCGGCACGGCGACCACGTACGCCTCGGCGACGTCCTCGTGCTCGGCGATGACCCGCTCGATCGGGCCCGCGTGGTGCAGGTTCGCGTTGACGATGACGACGTCCCGCGTCCGGCCGGTCAGCCACAGGCGGCCGTCGCCGTCGAGGTGTCCCAGGTCGCGGGTGCGCACCCAGCCGTCGGTGAACACCTCGGCCGACCGCGCCTCCTCGCCCCAGTAGCCCGTGGCCTGGGCCGGGGTGCGGACGAACAGCTCGCCGTCGACGCCCGGCGGGACGGGCGCGCCGTGCGCGTCGCGGACCCGGATCTCGACCGCGGCGGGCGGGACGCCGACCGAGCCGGGCGGGTCGTCCGGGGTGGCCATCGCGATCATGCCCGTCTCGGTCTGGCCGTAGCCGTGGAAGACGACGGGGCCGAGCACGTCGAGCGCCTCGCGGTGCCGGTCCGGCGTCAGGGGCGAGCCGGACACCATCAGCGCGCGCAGCGTCGAGAGGTCGGCCGGGTCGCGGCGTTGCGCGGCGACGAGCCTGGCCAGGCGCGGCACGGTGATGACGCTCGCGGTGGCCCGCAGCCGGGTGATCGCGTCGGGCAGCGTGGGGTCCTCGGCGACGACGACGGTGCCGCCCGCGGCGATCGTCAGCACGGCGTACTCGACCATCACCTGGCTCGCCAGCGAGCCGAACACGAGGTAGCGGTCCAGCCGGGAGGCGAGTTCGCGGATCGCGGGCGGCCAGGCCGCGGGCCGCGCGGCCCACGCGGCGGTCATCGCCGCGTAGGTCTGCGCGCACGCCTTGGGCGTGCCGGTGCTGCCGCTGGTGTGGAGCAGGCGGGCGACGTCGCCGGGCCGTCCCGCCAGCGTGAGGGGCGCGGGCGGCGCCGCGCGCAGCGCGTCGACGGTGAGCGTGGGCGGGCCGTGCGTCGGCGTGCCGCCCGTGCCGGCGTCGGTGGGGGTGCCGGTGGGGGAGCCGGTGATCAGCGCGGCGATGTCGAGGCCGAGGAGGTGACGCAGCTGCGCGTCCGTCAGCCCCGGCCGCAGGCCCACCACGCGGGCCCCCACCGCGTGGGCGGCCAGGATCGTCGCGAACGCCTCCGGCGTGACGCCGAGCCGCAGGGCCACGCCGTCGCCCGGGCGCAGCCCCTCCTCCCGCAGGCCGGTGGCGATCCGGGCGACGAGGTCGAGCAGGTCGCCGCCGGTGAGCGTGCGCGTGCCGTGCTCGAACACGGGCCGGTCGGCGGCGGCGCCGAGCGCGTCGAGCACGGCGCGCGGGAACGGCTCGGCCTCCTCACGCCTGGGCAAGGCGTTCCTTCACGAAGGCGGCGAGCGGCTGGACGTGCACCGTCGGCATGTCCCACTGGTTGTCGAGGTTCTCGGCCAGGTGGTGGGTCGCGGCGAGCGCGCCGTCGCGGTAGTGGCGCACCACCGGGTGCAGGTAGCTGGCGTCCGTCGCGTGGGCCGCGTCGTTCTCCGCGGGGCGGGGCACGGTGATGTCGAACGGGTCGACGGTGTCGTGGTCCGGCCCGTACTCCAGCGTCGTCACGAAGTGGTGCTCGGCCGGGCCGAGTCCGCCGTCCGCGACGTAGTCCACCGGCACCTCCTCGGCGTACCGCGCGGTCCCGCCGGCCACCGTGACGACGTCGCCGAGGACCCCGAACTGCTGCCACAGCGCGGAGGAGCGGTTCACCCTGGCGGTGATCGCCTCGCTGATCGCCTCGGGAGACGCGTCCAGCGCGGTCGTCGGCCACGGCGTGTCGTGGTGGCGCTGGCCGAGGATGTGGTGGAGCGCGCGGGCGCCGTAGCGGAAGCCGTGGATGAAGCCGCTGGTGGACTTCTTGAAGTCGCGGACCTGGGTGAGGGTGCCGGCGAAGTACAGGCCGGGGACCGTGGTCGACTCGTAGGCGGCGGTCTGCTCGGGGAACCGGTCCCTGATGACGAGGGCCGGGCGGCAGCTCTCGTCGAAGACGGAGGCGTCGAAGCGGAACCCGGTGCAGGCGACGATCCGGTCGTAGGCCAGCTCCCGCAGCGCCTCCACCGTGCGCGCGTAGCGGAACAGGACCCGGAACCCGCCGCCGGGACGGGGCTCGATCCGCTCGATGGTGCCGTCCAGGACGGCGTTCTCCGACTTGAGCTGGTAGGTGTCGAGGAAGTTGTTGTTGATCGCGCGCAGGTGCCCGACGAAGTGCGTCTGCCACGCCAGCCGCACCGAGTGCGGGCCCGCGACGTGGATCACCGCGGCGTGTTCCATGAGGGAGTCCGCGGTCTCGAACGCCGAGTTGCCCTTGCCGACGACCAGGACGCGCTGGTCGGTGAAGGACGCCGGGTCGGTGTCGAAGGTGTCGTACTGTTCGACGTGCTCGATGCCGGGGATCGGCGGCACGTACGGCCGCGACACGCCCGTCGCCACGACGAGGCGGGCGGCCCGCCAGGTGCGTCCGCCCTGGTCGGTGACGGCGAACCCGTCGTCGTCGCGGGAGATCCGGGTGACCTCGGTGTCGTAGTGCACCCGGGCCCCGGTGGCCGCGGCGAAGTCGGCGAGGTAGCGGACCATGTCGTCGGCGTCGGGGAAGTACCGCGGGGTGTAGCGGGTGAAGAGCAGCGACGGGTCGTCGGAGAGCAGCGAGTTCCAGTCCATGCGCAACCGCTGCTCGGGGTCCGCGTAGCCGCTGTGTACCTTGTTGATCGAGATCAGGGTGCGGTGGCGGGGGAAGCGGGTGAAGAAGGTGCCTGGCCCCGCGCCCCGTTCGAGGACGGCGTAGTCGCGACCGTCACGTTCGGCCAGGGCGGCGAGCTGTAACCCCGCGGGCCCGGCCCCGATGATCAGATAGTCGTGAGCCATGCGCGGGACGTTACCCACGCGATCTCAGAAGTCTCTGAGATCGCGCCCCTACCGTCGGGAACGTGCCTACGACTCACCCGACCACCGCGCCCGTCGACCTCGGCGTTCCCCTGCGCGGGGACGACCTCCGGCGCGCCGCCGCACCCCTGACCGTTCTCGTCGACCCCGCCCTGCGGGCGCGCCTGGACCGTGGCCGCGCACACCTGCGGTCGGTGCTCGCCGACGACGAGCGACCCGTGTACGGCGCCACCACCGGCTTCGGGGCGCTCGTCGGCTACGCCGGCCGCGCCGACGAGGCCGACCAGTGCGACAACACGCTCGCCCACCTGGGCGCCGGGCAGGGCCCCGACCTGCCCGGCGCCCTCACACGGGCCGCGCTGCTCGTCCGCGCGCGGTCCCTCGCCCAGGGACTCTCCGGCGTCTCGGGGCACGTCGTGGAGGGGCTGGCCGCGATGCTCGCCACCACCCTCGTCCCGGCGGTGCCGCGCTACGGCTCGGTCGGCGCGAGCGGCGACCTCATCCCCCTCGCCTACGCCACCCAGGCCCTGCGCGGCCGCGGCCACGCCTACCTCGACGGCGAACGGCTGCCCGCCGCCGAGGCGCTGCGCCGCGCCGGCCTCGCGCCGCTCGTCCTCGACGGCCGCGACGCGCTGGCGCTGGTCAACGGCACCTCCGTCACCACCGCCGCCACCGCGCTCGCGCTCGACCGCGTCCGCGCCGCCCACCGCGCGCTGTCGGACCTGACCTGCCTGCTGGCCGACGTCCTCGGCTGCGACACGGGGTTCCTCGACCCCCGGCTGATCGCCGCCTACGCCCACCCGGGCGCCGCCACGGTCGCCGAGCGCATGCGCGCCACGATCGCCGGCGCCGTGCCGAGCGGCGAGCGGCCCCTCCAGGAGCCGTACAGCATCCGCTGTTCCCCGCAGCTGCTGGGCGCCGCCGAGGACGCGCTGTGCTACGTCGACGGCGTGGTGGCCGCGGACCTCGCGAGCGTCAGCGACAACCCGCTGTTCTTCCCCGACGACGACCTGGTCGCCCACGGCGGCAACTTCTTCGGCCAGCCCGCCGCGTTCGCCGCCGACGTCCTCGCCATGGTGACGGCGACGCTCGGCAACCTCGCCGAGCGGCAGCTCGACCTGCTCGTCGACCCGACCCGCAACACCGGCCTGCCGCCCATGCTCGCCGCGGGTCCCGGGAGCCAGCACGGGCTCCAGGGCGTGCAGTTGGCCACCACCGCGTTCGTCGCCGAGATCCGGCGCGCCGCCGTACCCGCCAGTACCCAGAGCCTGCCGACGAACCTGCACAACCAGGACGTCGTGCCCCTGGGCACCCAGGCGGCGCTGCGCGCCTACGACCTCGCCGAACTGCTCTGGCTGCTCACCGGCTCACTGGCGCTCGGCCTGCGCCAGGCCGTCCACGTCGGGGGCCGCCGCCCCACGGCGGCCGGCTGCGCGGAGCTGCTCGACGCCCTGGCCGAGGCGATCCCGCCCGTCGACCCCGACCGGCCTCTCGACGCCGACGTCCGCCGCGCCGCCGAACTCGTCACCGGCACCCGGTGCTGACCCGATCCCCGCGCCGCTCCCGTGCGCGGCGATCCCGCGCGCGGTGTGCGCCGCGTACGTGACGGCGCCGCGCGGGGTCGTGCCGTACGGGACGGTGCCGCCCGTCGTGGCGCCGTCCGTCGTGGCGCCACCCGTCGTGGCCCCACCCGTCGTGGGGCCACCCGTCGTGGGGCCGTGCGTCGTGACGCCGGGCTCGGCCAGGGGCAGCCGCAGCGTGAACCGGGCGCCCCGGCCCGGACGGCCACGCGCCGCGACCGTGCCCCCGTGGCTCGTCACGATCTCCCGCAGCAGCGCCAGCCCCAGCCCGAATCGCCGCTCCGACTCGCCGGGCCCCCGGTGGAACCGGTCGAAGATCCGCTCCGCGTCGGCGGGATCGAACCCCTCGCCGGTGTCGGTGACGGTCAGCTCGACGCACCCGTCGTCCCCCGCCTCGAGGCCCACCGTGACCCGCCCGCCCGCGGGGGTGTGACGCACCGCGTTCGCCAGCAGCTCGTCGACGACCCGCCGCAACGCGGTCTCGACGCCCGCGACGACCAGCGGTCCCGTGGGCCGTTCCACGGCCAGCGCGACCCCGCACTCGTCCGCCCGTTCCGTCTCCGCCGCCACCGCGGTCTCCGCGACGGCGGCCAGATCGACCGCACGGCCACCGGGGCCCCTGGGCCCCTCCGTCAGCCGCGCCGACAGCAGGAGGTCGTCGACCACGTCCCCGATCTCGCGAATCGTGCCGGCGAGCCTCGTCAGGCCGTCCCGGTGCTCGGCCGGAAGGTCGGCCGAGGCGGCGCGGCGCGCCAGCAGCTGCACGCGGGTGTGCGCCCGCGCGAGCGGCGAGCGCAGCTCGTGGCTCGCGTCGGTGACGAACCGGCGCTGCCTCGCCAGCGCCTCCGCCAGCGGCGCGACCGTGCGCGCGCCGACGACCAGCCCCGTCACGATCGCGGCGAGCAGGCCGCCGACCTCCGCCACCGCCAGCGCCACCAGGAGGTGCCGCCGGTCGGCGATCTGGTAGCGCGCGTCGAACACCGCCTGCACCGTGCTGCCGTCCGCCCGCGGCAGGGTGAGCACCAGGTACTCCGTGCCGTCGCGCCGCACGGTGCGCTTCCGCTCCTCGCCCGAGGCCCGCACCTCGGCCAGGTCCCCGCGGAGCGGGAACCCCCTGGGCGGCGCCAGCACCCCGCCGTCCACCTGGTCGCCCTCCAGGGTGAACAGCCAGGTGCACCCGGGGGGCGCGGCCGGCGTCCCGTTCGCGGCGTTGTACCGCAGCTCGCGCTCCGCCTGCTCGTTCTGCGCGTGCGTCATCACCGTGTACGCGATCCCGCCGACGACCAGGACCAGGGCGGTGATCGCCAGCGCCACCAGGGCGCTGACCCGCAGCCGCGCCCGCCAGACCACCGCCCGCTCCGCCTCGGCCCACGAACGGCTCACAGCGTCCCCAACCGGTAGCCGAGCCCCGGCACGGTCTGCACCACCGAGCGGCCGAGCTTGGCCCGCAGGTAGTACACGTAGGTGTCGACGATCGACGCCGCGGACGCGTCACGGAACACCGCGCGCCGCAGGGCCGCCCGCGTGTGCACCGTGCTCGCGTGGGTCGCCAGCACCCGCAACAGCGCGAACTCCCGCGCCGACAGCGGCACGTGCTCACCGCTGGGCAGCACGGCCTCCCGCTGCACGACGTTCAGGTGCCCGGCGCCGATGGGCAGCGCGTCGGTCAACTCCACCGCCCGCCGGCACAACGCGCGTAGCCGCGCGCTCAGCTCGTCCAGGTCGAACGGCTTCACGAGGTAGTCGTCCGCGCCGGCGTCGAGGCCGTCGACCCGGTCGTGCACGCTGTCCAGCCCGGTCAGCATCAACGCCCGCGCCCGCACGGCCCGTGCCCGCAGCCGCACCAGGAGGGCCAGGCCGTCGAGGGCGGGAAGCCTGCGGTCGATGATCACCACGTCGTACCGGCGCGTGAGCCCGAGGTGCAGTCCGCGCTGCCCGTCCAGCGCCACGTCCACGGCGTAGCCCTCGTCGCGCAGCGCGCAGGAGAGTAACTCCACCAGCTCGTCGTCGTCCTCGACCAGCAGCACCCGGAAACGGTCGACCCGTGGGGATCTCGTCGCGCCCTGCACACTCATGACTCTCCACTCCCGCGCAGCGGTCGATATGAGGTGTCCGTGAGCCCAGCGGGGCTCGAGGTGTCTTGCGAGCCGCGATTAGTGTAAATCTAAACAACTCTGGGGCGTCAGTGGCTGATCCGGTGGCGATTTCCGCACCGTTTCGTTGCGGACGCCGCCGACACCCCCCAACCACCCCACGAGCCGTTTCCGCTCGGCCGCTGACGGCGAACGAGGACGCGACGGTTCGTCGGCCACACCGCGTCGGCTCGAACCGGCCCCGTTCCGCGGAGGATCGGTGTCTGGGACGCTTGGACCGACCGCGGCTCCAGGCCGGTGTCGTGGCTCCCTCTCTGTCTTGCCGTGAGCCAGGGGCTGCCGTACGTTCCCTCCCAGGACACACCCGAGGCGACAGGACGTGCGCGCGATCAGGCTGCCGAGAACCGGAGGAACGATGAAGAAAGTGCTCGTGCTCGTCGGTGACGCGGCCGAGGAGCTTGACGCGATGTACCCGATCTTCCGCATGCGCGAGGCGGGATACCAGGTGGACGTCGCGGCGTTGACGCGTCGGGACGTGCAGCTGGTGATCCACGACTTCGACCCGGAGTCGGACGCCTACACGGAGAAGAACGGGCGCAGGCTTCCCGTCGACCTGGCCTTCTCGGAGGTCGATCCGACGGAGTACGCGGGCCTGGTCATTCCCGGTGGTCGTGCCCCTGAGTACATCCGCCTCGACGCCGACGTCCGTCGCATCACGGAGTACTTCTTCGCCCAGGACCTGCCCGTGGGCACGGTGTGTCACGGGCCGCAGGTGCCGGCGGTCTACGGCCTCCTGAAGGGGCGCAGGACCGCCGCGTTCGGGCCCCTGGCCGGTGACATGGAGAACGCCGGCGCGACGGTCGTCGACGCGCCCGACGTCGTCGACGGGAACATGGTCTCCTGCCGGGGCTGGCCGGATCTGCCGGAGTGGTCGCGGGCGTTCGTGTCGGTCCTGGAGCGCTCCAGCGCCTCCGCCTGACCGCTGTGGGGTGAGCCTTCCGATGAGTGGTGCACGCCCGGACGTCGCGAGGACGAGGCTCCCCGACATCGAGGAGCGGACGGTCCGGGGCGCCGGGCGGGAGACCTTCGTGCGCGAGGCGGGTTCCGGCCCGGCCGTCGTCCTGCTGCACGGCTCAGGACCGGGCACCACGGGCGCGGCCTGGGAGCGGCTCATGGCCGCGATGGCGCCCGACTTCCGCGTCATCGCGCCCGACTTCGTCGGCTTCGGTCGGAGCAGGCTGCTCCCGGGCGCGGAGTCCGACGGGACGCACCCCTACGGCCGTCGCGTGTGGACGGCGCAGGTCCTGGAGCTCCTGGACGAGCTGGCGCTGGACCGCTGCGCCGTCGTTGGCAACTCCATGGGCGGCGCCATCGCCCTGTCGGTGGCCCATGCCCGGCCGCGGACGGTCACCCGGCTGGTCGGGATCGGTACCCTCGGGCTCGACATGCCGCTGCCACCGGGCCTGGACCAGCTCTGGTCGTACCGGCCCGGGCGCGCGGCGGCCCGTGAGCTCCTCGAACTGCTGCACGTCGACGAGGCGTTCCGCACCGACGAGGCCGTCGAGGCGCGCCTGACCGCGACGCTCGAGCCGGGACCGCGCCAGGCGTTCGCCGCCATGTTCCCGCCGCCGCGTGAGCGATGGGTCCGTGACCTCGCGCTGACCCCCGACGAGCTGGCGCGGATCCGGGTGCCCACGCTCCTGGTACACGGCGCGGAGGACCGCGTCGTGCCGCTGGAGGACAGCGCCCTGCGGCTGCTCCACCTGCTGCCCGACGTGAGGGCGCACGTCTTCGGGGCGTGCGGGCACGCCTCGCCGGTCGAACGGCCGACGGAGCTGCACCGGCTCCTGACGGACTTCCTGGGGAAGCCGTAGACGACGTCGCGAGACGACGTCGCGAGCGTGGTGCGCGAGGTCGACGCGGTGGCCGCTTCGTGCCGGCCGAGCACGAGATCGCCGTCACCACCGCCGCTGTTCCGCCGCCCGGCGCCTGGCCCACAGGGGAGGCGGCCGACGACGAGGACGGCGGACCGCCCCGCAGGGACGGTCGTTCTGGTCGTTACTCGGCCTGCAGGACGAAGAACAGAAAGGACAGGAAGCGCGGCATGGCCGCGATGGCCTCGGGAAACAGCTCGCGCGCGGCGGGATCGGGATCCGGCTCGCTGATGACCGTGATCCGGAAACCGGCCCGGGTGAACGCCTCGATCGTCGCGTGCAGCGGCCTGTGCCAGCGGCTCACCAGAGCGGTCTGGTCGCCTATGGTCCACTCCACGGTCCACTGGGTGGTGTCGAAGTAGTCGCACTCGGCCTCGCGGCCGGCCTCGCGGTGGATGAGGTTGACGGCGAAGGGATGGTCGACGGAAGCGATCACCCGACCGCCGGGCTTGAGTACGCGTCGCAGCTCGGCCAGAGCGGGCCCCCAGTCCTCCAGGTAGTGCAGCACCAGGGACGCGACGACGTCGTCGAACGTGTCATCAGGGTAGGGAAGCGGGTCGCCGAGGTCCGTCACCTGGAGGTCCGCGCCGTCGCCGAGCCGCCGCCGGGCCAGCTCCAGCATCCCGGCGCTCGAGTCGAAGCCACTCACGAGGGCGCCACGGTCGCGCAGCGCGGCGAACAGGAGCCCCGATCCGCAGCCGGCGTCGAGGATCCGCCGCCCGGCCACGTCTCCGGCGAGGGCCAGCATCGCGGGACGCTCGTAGTAGGCGTTGACCAGGTTGGTCTCGTTCACGGCCGTGTACGCCTCGGCGAAGCTGTCGTAGTCGTTGACCTTCGGCGGATCCACACCCGCCGCGGGTGGCGAGGCCAGCCTGACGGACATCACGTGCTCCTGGTGCTCGCTGGAGATCATGGTGCGGGAGACGTGTGCCGCACCAGTTCGGTTCCTGCCGCGGCCGGCTGCCGCGCAGCGTCGTCGTACGGGTCGATCTCCTCCACCCCGGAGTCCTCTCCCCGTCCGCGGGGCACGCCGGTGCGGCGGGAACCTCCCGGGGCACAGGCCGATGCCGCGAGCACGAGGCCCCGGGCCGGGTTTGTTCCCACAGGCGAACCGCCGCACCTGGCAGACGCTGCCCCCCACCCTCAGCCGCCCGGGAGCGCGCCGGCGGAATCCGGGACCGGCCCGCGCCCGCTTGGGAGGAAAGGGAACGGGCGGCGTTCCGCACGGTCTTCGACCGGCCGGAGCGCGAGGCGTGCTCGTCCCGCGGCGGCCCGGGCGGGGTGGTGCAGGTGCGTGGCCAGGGCCCGACCGCCGCCGGGTTCGGGCACCGTTCCGGCCGGGCCGGCGCCGTCCGGGGTCCTGTGCGGCTTCTCTCCCAGCCGCTGTTCGTGCGTGGGCCTGGCTACGGCGTGCCGGTGAGATTGCCCAGCACCTGGCGGTGCTGCTCCGGGGACAGCGGGCCGACGGGCAGGGGATGCGCGGCTTCGGTGCGGAGGCCGTCGAGCAGGAAGGCGACGCCGCGGCGCCAGGCGTCCGGCGCGGTGTGCCTGGCGGCGCGGGCGAGCAGGGCGTTGGAGCTGAAGAGGAAGAGCAGATCCTCGCGGGTGAAGTCCGTGCGGAGGGAGCCGGCGCGCTGGGCGCGCTCGATGACGCGCGCGGCGGCGGCGAGGGTGCGGTCGCAGAGGGCCATGAGTCGCGCGGCGCCGGGGTAGCGGCCGGTGACCACGTCGCCGATCGCGGGTTCGGTGGCCTGCAGCTCGCACACCTTCTCGACGTAGTACGCGAATCCGTCCCAGGCGTCGTCACGGGCCAGGGCCTGCTCGGCGGTCTCGTCGAGGCGGGAGGCCGCCAGGTCGACCGCCACCTCGTCGATGAGCGCCTCGCGGGTGCCGAAGAGGTTGTACAGGGTGCCGTGGCTCACGCCGGCGCGGCGGGCGATCTCCTTCAGGGGCGCCTGGAGGCCGCGCTCGCGGAACACCTCGGCGGCGGCTGCTCGCAGCTTCTCCGCGTTGCGTTGCGCGTCGGCCCGCATCCGGTGTTCCTCCTGGTCCGATGGGTCCGGCCGTGGTCACATCCCGCGACGACGGCGAACATGACCGCTGGGTCAAGTTGGGTGTTAGACTCGAAGTCTAACTTGACACAGAGGTCAAAATATCGCCCCCGTGACGATGGGAACAACCATGTCCGATTCGCCTCTCCACGAGGTCACGGCAGCGCCGCCCGCCGAGACCGCTGCCGACGTCCCCGACCCGGTGGCCGGAGACGGTCCCGGGACGGACCCCGGTCCGGCCGCGCCCCTCACGAGCCTGGGCTCGGACAACGCGCCCGTCTGCGCGGACGGGGTGTGCGCCCTGTGAGCACGCTGCGCGTCGACATCTGGTCCGACATCGTCTGCCCGTGGTGCTACATCGGCAAGCGGCGCCTGGAGTCGGCGCTCGGCCGGTTCGAACACGCCGACGAGGTGGAGGTGCACTGGCACAGCTTCCAGCTCGACCCCTCCCACCCCAAGGGGCAGCGCCGACCTGTCCTCGAGGCGCTGGCGGAGAAGACGGGAGCCTCGCCGGCCGAGGTGCGGGCGATGATCGGCAAGGTCACCGACCTCGCCGCCGCGGAGGGCCTGACGTACGAGCTGACGCGGGCCGTCGCGGTCAACACGATCGACGCGCACCGACTGAGCCACCTCGCCGCCGCCCACGGACTGGGCGGGCCGATGCACGAAAGGCTGCTCCGCGCCCACCTGTGTGAGGCCGAGGTCGTCGACGACCCCGACACGCTGGTGCGACTCGGCGCCGAGGTCGGCGTCCCCGAGGACGAGACACGGCGGATGCTGGACGGTGACACGTACGCGGACGCGGTGCGCGCGGACTTCGACGCGGGACGCCGCTTCGGCGCCACCGGCGTGCCGTTCTTCGTCCTGAACCGCGCCTACGGCGTCTCCGGCGCGCAGCCGTCCGACACCTTCCTCCACGCACTACGCACCGCCCACGCCAACCCCACCCCGGCGAACCGCTGACCCGGCGACCCAGCCGAGACCGCCGCCACCGGCTCCTTCGTGGTGACATCCCGCCTGCCGTGAGGGGCAGGCTCCGACGTGACCTTGGCCGATGCCTGCGAGGCGCGGGGCGGGGCCGCCAACACAGAGGAGGGGTGACAGCCTCGGCCCCGCGGCCGCCCCATGCCCTCTGCAACCTGGCTGCGGCAGGAACCCGACAAGGTAGTCGGGCTGCGGGGATTGACGAACCTCCGGGTGACGGATGACTTACGGCGTGCTGGGCGAGTGCGTGAGCTGCAGGCGTGGTGCCGGCGGCAGCGGCGTCGGCGCTCCCGCTTCTGGTGCGGCGCGGAACGCGTCGATCACGTAGGCGGCGAAGCGACGGGAGGCCGTGACCCGGGCGGCACGTGGCGTGTCCTGGAGGCCCCGGTGGGCCATGAGCATGAGAACCAGGTCGTCGACGACGAAGTCGGGGCGCAACTGGCCGGTCTCGAGGGTACGGCGAGCCAGCTCGCCGACCGCGCGCAGAGTCTGCTCCCGGTCGGCGGCGAAGTCCATGGCATCAGGGAAGGCCGTCATGAAGGCGTCGGCGAATCCCCGGCTGTGCGCGTGGAGTTCGCAGATCCGCTCGATCAGGCTCCGGAATCCGTGCCACGGGTCAGAGTCCGCAAGGGCGTCGCGGACGGCGGCGTGGCAGGCCCGCCGCTGCTCGGCGAAGGTCTCCACGATCAGTGTCTGCTTGGTCGGGAAGTGCCGATACAGCGTGGCGGGGCCGACGCCTGCGTGCCGGGCGACCTCGCGCATGGGTGCCCTCAGTCCCTCCTCGCCGAACACCACGCGGGCGGCGTCCAGGATGCGGATCCGGTTGTCGCGGGCGTCGGAGCGCACCGTCTGAGGCACATGGGTGGTCATCGTCTCTCACTTTAGCCAAACGGACGGGGGCGTCCGTTACGGTCCGATGGCGGTGCTGCGGCCCCGTCCCGGCACTTCGCCGGTGATG
The DNA here is from genome assembly GCF_052245655.1 of Streptomyces sp. 4N509B. Taxonomy (NCBI): domain Bacteria; kingdom Bacillati; phylum Actinomycetota; class Actinomycetes; order Kitasatosporales; family Streptomycetaceae; genus Streptomyces; species Streptomyces sp. 4N509B. The sequence goes on along the minus strand of NZ_JBQQBZ010000002.1, from coordinate 40,312 downwards.
CCCCGGCTGTGAGGGCTGGCTCGACGCCCACGGCCGCTGCAGCTGCGATCCGTCCCTCCACCGACCCGAGGAGCAGAGATGAAAGCCGTGGTGATCAGGACGTTCGGAGACCCCGATGGCCTGGAGGTCGTCGATGTGCCCGCGCCCGTTCCTGCCCCGGGGCAGGTGCGGATCGCCACGGAGGCGATCGGGGTGGGCGGCGTGGACGCCCTGATCCGCCGGGGAACGCTCGCCGCCTACGGCTTCCGGGAGGGCCATCTCCTCGGCAGCGAGGTCGCGGGCAGGGTCACCGCGGTGGGAGAGGGTGTGGACGCCTCGTGGATCGGGCGGCGGGTGTGGGCGTTCACCGGCCTGTCCGGTGGGTATGCCGAGCAGGCCGTCGCCGCGGTCGAGGACGTCCTTGCGCTGCCCGACGGCCTGACCGACGCCGACGCGGTGACCCTCGGCGGCTCCGGCGTGGTCGCCCACTTCGCCCTGGACCGGGCCCGTTTCACGCCCGGCGGGACGGTGCTCGTGCGCGGTGCGGCGGGCAGCATCGGTATCACGGCGGTCCAGCTCGCAGCCAGGGGTGGCGCGAGCGCGGTGACGGTCACCACGTCGTCGGTGGAGCGTGGCGCCCGCCTGCGAGAGCTGGGCGCGACCCATGTCCTTGACCGCTCCGGCGAGGGCGGCCCGGACGCGCCGTCGGGCTTCGACGTGGTGATCGATGTCGTGGGGGGTCCCCAGCTTCCCCTTTTTCTGGACAGGTTGAACCCCAACGGGCGGTATGTGGCTGTCGGTGTGGTCGGTGGGCAGCCGCCGGCGGACTTCGGCATGCGGTTGATGGACGCCTTCCGCAGGTCGTTGTCGTTCGCCACTTTCAGCTCCGACACCGTGCCCGGCCCCGACCGGCAGGCCGTGCGGTCGTCCCAGTTCGCCGATGCTGCACACGGGGGCCTGCGCACGGTGGTGCACGAGGTGTTGCCTCTGGACCAGGCGGTGCTGGCCCACCGCGAGATGGACGCAGGGGAGGTGTTCGGCAGGGTTGTGCTGGCGCCCTGAGCTGGCCAGGGACGGCGTTCGCGGCCCGGGTGACGAGGTGGGACCCGCTCAGGTCGTGGCTGACGCCCGGCACCGATGGTCACCACCACCGGCGCTGGGCGAGTGCGTGGCGTGCCCGGTTACCGCTGTCTCGTCCGGCGTCAGAGTGCGCCGCCGTGCGGGCGCGTGACGATGCCCAACGCGGGCGAGGCCCACAGCAGCCGACCTGGGGGAGCCCGGAGTCGTCGTGTCCCTGTTGGGCATGGATCTCGCCCAGGGGCCTACCCCGGCCTGACTCTCCACACCACCGCACCGGCGGTCCGGTGTCCCCCTCGACCGTCTACTGGCTGGCCCTCCGCGGCTCCCACCTCGCCGCCGATGTGGCCACCGTCGTCATCTACATGGGTGCGACGTGGGAGAGAAAAAGGTTGATATAGTCTTTTTTCGATTCTTGTTCGAAGCCTCGGGCTTGGGGCAAACGAAGGCCCCCTGAGCAGCGTTCAAGCTGGTCAGGGGGCCTATCGCGTTAGGGTGGCGGCGCCAGGATTCGAACCTGGGAAGGCTGAGCCGGCAGATTTACAGTCTCCCGCGCGAACGCCGCTGACCAGGCAAGGCGCCGCCTGTGGCGGCTTCCGCCCCACAACTGCCCCACAGCGTGCTGTCGGCGACGGCCACGAGAGCCAGGCTCTGCCCATCTTGGGCTGACGCTCGATAGGCTGACCAGGGACATCGCCCATCAACGAACCCACGCCGTCCGTAACGCTGTGACCTGCACTGATGCACTACCGCCGGATCGCTGCACTTTCCTCGCCTGAGCGCCAGAAGAAAGCTATGCTGACCAGCGGCTTTACCATCGGGCCATCATCCACCCTCGGAGGGTTCGCAACTGGCACGCCGGGCACCACGCCCGCAACTCCGTCACGGGCCGTCATCCACCCTCGGAGGGTTCGCAACCCGACGTAGGCGAGGGGCCGGTGAACCTCGGTATAGCGCCGTCATCCACCCTCGGAGGGTTCGCAACTCTCTGAAGACCTGGACTTTTGCCAACCGAGGATGCGGCCGTCATCCACCCTCGGAGGGTTCGCAACACGCTGTCGCTCTCGGAGAGGACGTGGAGGTGCATTGCCGTCATCCACCCTCGGAGGGTTCGCAACCCGCCGTCCTTGAGGCCCTTGACGAACTCGCGGTACTGGCCGTCATCCGCCCTCGGAGGGTTCGCAACCTGACCATGAACATCAGCGCCGGCAAGGAGTTGCCCCGCCGTCATCCACCCTCGGAGGGTTCGCAACCTCACGGGGGTGGTGGCGACGGGGCGGACGTACACGCCGTCATCCACCCTCGGAGGGTTCGCAACGCGACCGGGGCGAGATGGTCGGCGCCTACGCCTACGTGCCGTCATCCGCCCTGGAGGGTTCGCAACCGTCAACCTCGAACGCGGTAGGGCGGCAACCCGGCGGCCGTCATCCACCCCAAGAGGGTTCGCAACGTCCCCGGGGTGAAAACCGAGATCCTAACCAATGGCCGTCATCCACCCTGGAGAGTTTGCATCCCAGATGGACGACGGTCCCGTCGGCTTGCAGGATCGCCGTCCCCTTGGGGCCGCTCGGCGCGGAATCTCGGACGAATCGGTCATGACGACTCGACCGGGGGCGAGTTGTAGGTCGGTGACCTGAGCCGACAGCGGGACAGGTTGACAGCGACGCCGCGCGAGGGCGTGTTCTTGCTCTGACATCGCGGTGAACACAGGTCGATGACAGCCCGGTACGCTATGTATCGGCACACGTGATGGGGGGTCGAATGTCCGAGAGATGGTTTTTGGCGCTCGATGGCGACAACATTGGCCGCCGGCTGGAATTTCATATTGTCTCGGATGATATCGACGGTCTCGAAAAATTTACGAGCTCGTTTATTCGCGCGACGGATAATTTGATTCAACTGGTCTCTCGCTATCCGAATATCGACTTCCTCCTGAAAGGCGGAGACAGTCTTCTAATCGCGCTGGAATACGAGCAGATAAGTGATGTTGTCTCGTGCGTTGAGCAAGCGACTCGGGGTACCGGCTTCACGTTCTCTGGTGGATACGGGCCATCGCTGCGGGAGGCCTATCTGGCACTGAAGATAGCCAAGGCTTCTGGGAAGAACATGATCATACCGCTGGATGCGACAATGGAGTCGAGATGAGCTGGGCGTTAGTTTTCGTCTACTCGAATGATGTCGGCCCATATATCAACGTGTTGTCATATCTAGAGGACAAGAGGTCGGTCTCGAACTTCAAATTTGTATTCCTCACTGGGGTGGTGAACGAAAGTCCGCGAACGAATTTTGTCGATTCTATTCTTCTGGAATTAGACAATCTGGCGAATGGGACTTATAAGGGTCGGGAGTTGGCCCTGTCGCACGACGTCAGGGAAAAATATGCCTCGATTGCCCGGCATCTGAGAAGGAACGATTCCCTTGCGGTGCCAATAACGATGGAGCAGTTGGGAGACTTCCTTAAGAAATATGAAGCAGAATCCAAACCGATCCCCTTGCTCGTGGACGTAACGGGTCTACCAAAGACTCAGATGGCTCATGTGTTGCTGGTCTGTCTGTCTCATAGGAGCACGGTGACGAACACCTTTGAGCTCCTTGCCAGGCCAAATCGGGCGCGGCCCGAGCTTTCGCTCTATCATGCCCTTGGCCAAAATGACTTCTGGTATGCCTCGTTGACGCGTGATCTGACTGTTCATAACAGTGTGCGGCAACTCGTACCAGTGCGTCGTGTCGTGTTGGTTGCGGGCGTCGTGGCGGCGATCACGCTCGTGGGGTTCTTTATCAACCTGCTGACGGATCCAGAAAGTATCTGGCTTTCGGTGCTTGGAATCACTTCCAGTCTGTTTGGAATTTTGAGTACTGCACTCCAGTTTATGCCGGCGAGAAGGTCTCGCTGATGAGAGTTGTTAGTCATTTGTCGACTTCCGATCGAGGCTTTCTGTGCCGCCGCTGAACTCCAATGGCTGTAGTCGAGGGCAGTAGTTCGCGAGTACTGGAATTGGCATCAGGGCGATTCGTGCGAAGGTGTGGCTATGAGTGACGATCCCGCACGCGGCCGTGGCGAGTCGCCTTCATGGCCACACGTGTTCTCGCACTCATGACCGCGATCGCCTCCCTGCTCGTTCCAGCGGTCCGCGAGCTAATGGATCGACGTTCAGGAGACGTTTCCCTATTCGCGGACGATGATGTGGTACCGATGTGTCGGAAGAGGACTCACCTGCTGGCCATGGCAATGGAGCCCGCTCATCATGATGCCTTCTGAGTAGCGTGGTGTGTCGATCTCCGGTGGCTGCGTTCCTTCAGTGCCAGTCAGGCTCTGCGGAGTCCGGGTGCAGGGGCAGGGGAGTGGCGGCGAGTTGGGCTGTCACGTTGGCGGTGTAGTAGTCGGGGCGGATGAGGCGAAGGGTCGAGAGGGCGGTTGTGAGTTTCTGGTTGGCCGTGCGGGTGTCGAGGGACAGGCGGGTCAGGAGCTCGGGTGGGGTGGTGAAGGGGGTTGAGGTGCCTCGGCGGATGCGGGCGAGGTAGGCGAGGAGGAGTTCGAGGGCGAGGCGGTCGGAGCGCAGGGGGGAAGCCCAGACGGCTTGGCGGAGGTCGCGGTCCGGGCGAGCTGAGCCGCCGCGTGCGACGGCGTCCTCGCGGCGTACCCGCTCCTCCAGGTGGCGCGTCGGGTAGTGGACGAGCTGGGCGCTGGCGGCTCGCAGCCAGCGGGGGTCGTCGGCACGTGGGGGCCTGAGGAGGGCGGGGATGAGAGGAGTGATGTTCTCGTAGCGTGCGTCGGTGGAGCGCACGTGGGTTCCGACCTCTTCGAGTTCCCGCACGGCCGCGCCTGTCGTCGTCCGGGGAACGTCGCCCGCGAGGGCGCGTCGGAAGCGGTGGTAGGAGGCGAGCAGCAGGTCGTCGACGGTGCTCTCGCAGTCGGCGCACCAGCTTCCCTGCGCGGGACCGGCGCAGCGGGTGGCCCGGTGGCGGGCGCGGATCAGCGGCAACCGCGTGGCGCGTCGCAGCGCGGGCGCGAAGAGTCGGCTGAAGGGGACGAAGGCCGCGGCGGGGTCGGTGGAGGCGAGATCGGAAACGTACACGGACACACCACTCCTGAGGGATGTCGCTGCCCGACGATCGGGCTTTCTCAGGAGGGCGTGAACGCGCCTCGATGCTCGCCAGCCGCAGTGGGCCGTTGAACGCCTCCGCGGCATGGATTGCCGACACGGAGATCACTCAGTATAAGGGGTGAGAGCACGCAGTTCGGACGCTAACCGCTGATACTCGGCGATGAGTTGACCCTGCGAGTCCGGCAGTGTGGACATGACGCCGCGGAGCAGGGCGCGCACGTCGGCCTGGCGGCGTGGCCGGCCGCCCTGTCCGGCGCGGCGCCGGTCCAAAAGGTGACAGTACGGGGAGGCGTCGCGTATGCGGGCGAGGGTACGCGCCGCGTCGTGTGAGCGGGTGAGCTGTGCCCAGTCGCGGAAGGTGAAGAGAGCGGGCCGGACGCTCTCGACCGCGATGTACGCGGCGAGTTCGGCGTGGTCGCCGAGGAGATGGGCAACGAGCGCGAGGCGGGCGTGCGCCAGCCGCTTCCGGAACTCCTGGCTCACGTTCTGGCCCGGGTCCGCCATCGCGAGATCTGCGAACGCTTGGGCGTGGCGCAACGTGTCGGTGAGTCTGGTAGAGCCCAGGGACAGGAGGCGGGTCATCGTGCGCAGATCGAGGCGGCGGAGGGCTGCTTCGGCCAGGCGGGCCAGGACGCCGTCGATGCCGAGGCGGCAGAGCGTGGGCCGGCCGGTGTGGAGTTCGGGTGGGCGTCCGTGGGGCCGGGCCAGTTCGGTAATGGTGAAGGTGCAGGCGGCCTCCAACGACCAGTCGATGCCGGCGGCGATCATGCCGTAGTTCGCTGCGGCCGTGCCGGGGCTGAGGACGAGGAGGACCTCGTCGACGTCCCGGAGGCCGCCGGAGTCGGTGAGGCCGGTCGGGGCCGGGCCGGCGCGGAGGTGGGTGACCACCTGGTGTCGTAGCTCGTCGATCGCGTCAGGGGTCACGGGGAGGGATGGGATGACGGCGGCGTCGGCGCCGACACCGTCGAGGAAGGGCTGGGCCCAGGTCAGGAGCGTGTGGGCTCGGTCGGTGGTTTCGGGGCTGGCGAGGAGGCGCAGGCGTATGCGGCCGCGGCGAAGCAGGCCGTCGCCTTGGCGGTGGGCGCGTTCAAGGACGGTTTTCAGCGCGTGGCGGTCGCCCTGGTTCCCGTCCTCACCCTCCCGTGGTAGGTCCACGACGAGAAGGACGAGGACGTCGCCGCTGCCGAGGAGCGGCCAGGTGGTGTGGCCGGTCTGGGCGACGAGTTTGCGGGCGATGTCGCCGCGTTCGAACCGGTCGGCCGCCTCGACGACGGTGTGCGGGAGCGGCCGGTGGGGGTTGGGGCGCAGGTGGGCGGCGTGGGTGGTGGCGTCCTCGTACATGTCCAGCAGCCGCTCGTCGCGGAGGGTTCGGACGACGGGGCTGTCGGTCGTGCCGGTGGACAGGGCGCGGGAGGCGCTGCGGAGGAGGCTGGCGCCGCTGCCCTCGAAGGCGCCGCTGACGAGCTTTTCGAGGGGCTCGATGACGCTGCGGGGCTGGGTGGCGCGGAGGGTACCGCGTTCGCGGGTGTAGAGGTTGCTGAGGTGGTGGCAGAGCCAGGCGCGGAGGAGGGAGTTGTCGACGGCTTCGCCGCGGCCGAGGCGTTCGAAGAACGCGGCCTGGATGGCGGGCCACTGCTCCGCCAGTTTGGTGAGGTGGCTGCGTGGTGGGAGGGGTGGCGATGCGGTGGGGCGGTTCGTGGCGGTGTTGGCCAGTCGCTTGGCGGGGCCGCAGTCGGCGCGTTGGCGGGCGGCGAGGAGTTGCCAGGTGAGGCGGTGTTCGGGGTCGAGCTGGGCGAGCTCGTCCCAGAAGCGGTGTCGGACGAGCCAGGTGGTGAGGTGGTCCGGGCCGTGTCGGGTGGTCGCGATCTCGTAGGGCTGGTGGGCGTGGTCGATGTGGACGAGGCGCACCGGGATGCCGGCCTCGATGACGGCGAGGAGGGCGCCGACGCTCAGGGAGTAGGAGCCGGAGCCGCAGGTGACCAGGCACGCCGCTGGCCGCAGCTCGGCCAGGAGGCGGGTGACGGCGTGGTTCGCGGCGTCCATCGTGGGGTGGGTGGCGGGGACGGTGGAGACGCAGGTGGGCTCCAGGCGTCGGCCGCACAGGCCGGCGGGGCCGGTGAGGTGGTCGGCCATCTCGCGGGCGTAGGCGATGAACGGGCGGTCGCCGGGGCGGTGCTCGTTGGTGGTGCCGAGGAGGGCTGTGCCCTCGACCTTCTCGTTGGCAAGCGCGAGGCCCTCGAAGAGCTTGCGTAACGGCCGCCGGTCCTTGCCGGTGGCCGCCGGGTCGCCCTCGTAGTCGGGCTGCTGGCCGGTGAAGCTGGGGGCGGCGGCGAAGCCGCAGTCGCCGCCGCCCACGGCGTGGATCAGGAGGGTCTGGCCCTTCACGTACTTCTGTCCCTCTCAGCGCCGAGGTGGACGAGGATGGTTGCCGGAACGCTTCGGGCCATCCTGCCGTGCCTGGCCGCCGCGCTGCTGCTTCTTCCGCCGGTTCGTCTGCTGGCCCTTCGGTGCCCTTCCCGTCCTGTCCTTCTTCTCGCGGTCCTCGATCTCCTCCACGTAGCTCTCCAGGGGCCGTGCGTCGGCGGCCAGGCGGGGAAGTGACTGGCCGCGTCCCGGGCGGACGCCGTGCTTCCCGCCCCGCTGGTTCTCCGTGAACCACGCGTAGTTGTTGCCGTCCGGGTCCGGTGGGGTGGGGACACCGGGCGGCTGGTCGGCGGGGCGGACCCGGGGGTAGCGGATGGGAACGTCGGGGTTGCCCGCCGCGGCGGTGAGGAATGACGCGCGGACGGTGCGGAGCTCGCGGGAGCTTTCGACGAGTGCCGTGAACGCCTCGCGGGCGGTCGTCAGGGTCTGCGCGGCGTCGGTGGTGGCGAGAGGGCTGGTCAGGGTGCGGTAGTGGGCGGCCCACTGCTCGCCGGAGGCCAGTTCGGTGGCGTCGGGGTCCACGTCGAGGCGGACGCTGCCGAAGCCGAGCGGCTTGCCGAGGCCAAGGCGGTGGAAGTGCCCTGCGGGGAGTGTCAGCAGCCAGGCGAGCGTGCCGAGTTCCACGGTGTCGAGGTCGCGTACCTCCACGGTGAGGCGGAAGGTCGTTCCGGGTTCGACCCACCCACGGATGGAACGGTTCTGGGTGTCGCGCTGCTCCTCGCCCGCCGTGGCCCCGGATCCGTTTCGGCTGTCTGTGGCCGCTCGGGCGCGGGGCCGGCGGAACTCCCGGTAGCGGCCGCCGTCGAGCAGGACCTGGGTCGGGTCCTCGCCGCCGCCCGGCTCGTCCCAGTACCCGTCGGGCAGGCCGGCGTGGTGCGGGTAGGTCTTCCGGCCGCGCAGCCCCTGGGTCTTCTTGTACAGGGTGGGTGGAGTCGCGGGGGCGCTGACCGGCCTGTCCGGCTGGGCCCTGTTCTCCGAGAGGTAGAAGCCGCCCTGCTGGGGCTTCGGCTGGCCGAGGATCGCCAGGGGCAGGCCGTCTCCGGGGAACGCGCGCACGGCCTGCTCGGCCTCCTGGTCGCAGGTGACCGGGCCGATGCGGACCCGCCCCCGGTAGGCGGCGGGGCGGCGCCCGGAGGCCCCGGGGGCGACCCAGCCGAAGACGCGGTCGGCGGGCGAGAGCTGGTCGAACGCCTCGGCGGGGTGGAGTGAGGCGTCGAGGAGGTCGCTCGGCGCGACGTCGTACACGTCGCGGGAGACCATGACCGGGTAGAGGGCGGTGATCCGCCCGCCCTCGTACCGGGCCCAGCACATCCGGGGGAACGACAGGTACTGCTCCTGCTTCGTCCCGTAGTGGTGCTCGTGGAGGTGAGGGCTCCACGCGGTCCGGCCCGGCTCGTCGCCCAGCCACTCCGAGGCGTGGGCCTCTCCGCCTCCCGGCCTCTGCCGGTGGAGGATGTCGGCCTCGTCGTGTGCGGCGCGGTAGTTCCTGATCAGCGCCTCCCACTGCTCGGTCAGTTTCCTCCAGGTGGCCTCGTCGAGCTCCAGTTGCTCCTCGGAGTCGTCGGTTTTGTAGAAGAGGCGCTCGTTCTGCTTGCCCTTGATGTTTCGGCCCGTGACGTAGAGGAAGCCGGTGACGAGCTTCTCGTGGTCGCCGGTCGGGCCCTTCAGGGCGGCGGCCTCGTGGCGACGGGCCAGGCGCAGCACGCGGTCGTTGCTGACGATCGCGACGACGGGGTCCCGGTGTCGCGGCCGCGAGCCGTCGGGGTAGGTGACGGGCTCGTCGGCTGGGGGGTAGCTGGGCAGCTTCGCTGCTTCGAGGGGAACGACCTTGCGGTCCTTGGTGAGCACGACCGGCGCCAGCTTCAGGGCCGACTCGGCAGGCTGCCGGAAGCCGAGGCGGTCGTCGTGGCCGGTGAAGACGCCCATGCGGGAGTTGGTGATCATCTCGAACGCGGAGCGCAGCATGCCCTTGACGCTGGTCGGGGCCAGGTACGGGCGGCCGGCGCGGGTGCGGACGGGGTGGACGAGGTGGCCGGGGGTGGCCTCGTTGAGAGGGGTCGCCCGGGTGGTGTCCGGGAGCAGCAGCGGGGTTTCGACGGTGAGGGTGACGCCGATGCGGCCCGTCCAGCGGTCGGGGGCGGGCGGCAGCCGGTCGTGGCCGGGGGGTGGGGCGTCCCGCAGCTCGTCGGGGAGGCGGTCGCGCGGGAAGGCGGGGACGAAGTTGTAGGGGTTGAGGAACGGCTCCTTCATGACGCGTTGTCACCCTCCTGAGGCGTGGACGGGTCGTAGGGCTCCAGGTGGGTGAGGCGTTCCTCGGCGACGTGGGCGTTGCCGTGGTGCGGCTCGACGGCGACGTACTGGCGGGACCCGACGCGGGCGCGGGCGCCGGCGCGGACGGGGACGGGGACGGTGAGGGTGCCGACGCGGGCGCTGGACAGGGTGGTCCAGCCGTCGTCGTCCTGGCTGGTCGTCGCCTCGCCCCACAGCAGGTGGTGGGCGTCGAGGGTGTCGACGGCGTCGAGGGCGAGGCCGTCGGTCTCGGGGAAGTCGTGGGGGAGCAGGGACGGGTCCTCGGTGAGGACGACGGCGCGGCCGGGGCCGCCGGCCTCGCCGAGCCAGCGGAGTTCGACGGTGGGGGTGAAGACGCGGGCCTCGTAGACGTGGGCCAGGTCGACCGGGGCAAGGCCGGCCGGGTCGGCCGGGCTGGCGGGTGTGAGGCAGGAACCGTCGGCGGTCAGGAGCGCGACGTGGTAGCGGGACGGCGCGGTCAGGAGGGCCGTGGCGCCGGTCAACGCCGACGCGTCGACGCCGGCCGCGAGGGCCGTGGCGAGGGTGATCCTCGGGTGGGCCGCGGCGTGGAGGGTCGTGGTGGTCGTCATGCGGTGGTTCCTTCGAGGACGAGGGCCTGCCAGGCGGCGGCGAGTTCGGGCGTGGCGAGGGCGTCGCGCAGGCTCGTCGCGTTCGGCCACGGGCCCCCGGTGAGGGTGATGTCCGTGACGGCGATGTCGCCGAAGCCGCGGTTGGTGGCGGCCCCGAGGGGCAACCGGCCGGCTTCGAGATCGCGGAGGACGAGGAGCAGGAGCGCCAGGGCGGCGTCGCGCCGCCGGGCAGCGTGGTCGAGGTGGGTGAGGTCGACGCTGAGGCGCAGCGGGTTCCACTCGACGCCGTGGGGTTCCAGGACGCGGAAGAGGAGGTGGTCGGCGGCGCCGCCGGTCCAGCGGTCGATCGCGACGTGGTCGGCCGGTTCGAGGCCCAGGTCGGCCAGGCGGTCGAGGACCGTCTCGGGGAGGGCGCGGGGTCGGCCGCCGTCGGCGGCCTGGTCGTCGTGGAGGCCGGTCGTGGCCCGCCACAGTTCGGCCGGGATGGGGTCCTTCGCCAGGCACTCCTCGGCACGCAACGCGCCCGCCTCGCCGCCGCCCGCCTCGCCGTCCCCGCCGTCACCGCTGTCCTTCGGGCGGGGGTGTTCGCGGCGGGCGGCGCCGAACAGCGCCGTCGTGACGGCGAGTTCGTCAAGTTGGGCGCGGAACGCGGCGCTGTGGGCGTGGGCGTGGGCGTGGGTGTGGGCGTGTGCCGGGCCGTCGGACCGTTGCCGCCGCTCGGGTGTCCCGCACGCGGTGCGTTCGATGTACTCGGCGCGGGAACGCAGCACGCCCTTGATCGTGCTGCCGGGCAACACGAGCGCCACGTGCCCGGCGTCGACGCGCGTGACCAGCGGCAACGTGTCCACGCTCAGCCCGTCGACCCCGGAGCCCACCATCACCGGCGCGAGAGGGCGCCACGCGACGCGCACCTCTACCCGTTCCCGCCGGGGTGGGAGATCGGGCTTCCCCGCGAGGTCGGCGAGGGCGAGGGAGCGGGCGGGGTCCTGGCGGAGGACGGCGAGGAGGCCGCCGGGGGAGTCGAACCGGTCGACGTGGATGTCGAGCGGGTCGTCGAGCAGCCGGACGGCGCCGAGACCACGGGTCGTGGCGGCGCCGAGGCGGATCTCGCGGGCGGCGAGCGCGTCGAGCAGTGCCTTCACGCGAGCCCGGTCCCGGGCCTCGCGGTCCCCGTCACCACACTCGACGTCGAGTTCGAAGCGGACGTAGTGGCCCGGCGGGACGACGGAACGGGAGGAGAGGATCTCCGACGCGGCGGTGCCGGTGACGCGGTCGATGCCGACGGAGGTGCGGACCTCCAACCGGCTGGCGGGGAGCGGGTCGGCGGGCAGGCCGTGGAGGTCGAGCCGGTCGCTGCGCGCGACGAGGGCGTCGTGGACGACGACGCGGCTGGCGTGACCGTCCCGGGTGCCGGGGGTGGCGTAGCCCCACAGGCCGTTGAGGTCGGGACCGTCGGGGGAGGGGGCGTCGGGGGAGGGGGCGTCAGAGCCCGGCCCGTCGGGGGTGGCGGCGCCGCGCATCCAGGCGCGGAGGGCGCCGGCGAGGGAGGTGCCGGGCACGTACAGCCGCCCTCGGCCGTCGACCGCGATCGGCAGCGACTCGGCCGGGTCCCGGCCGATGCCGCCGACGTGCAGCGGGCTCTCGGTGTGCAGCCAGCCCCTGACGCGGATGCGGGAGGTCATGGGGCGGCCGGTGCGCGGCGTCACGACCGCTGCTCCTTTCCGTTGCCGGGGCGGTTTCCGTTCCGGTTTCCGTTCTGGTTTCCGTTGCGGTGTCCGTTCGGATTCCGGTGTCTGTTGCGGCCGCGGCCGCGACCGTTACCGCGGTTGTGGCTGCGGTCGCCGTTGCCGTTCCGGTTACGGGACGGGTCCAGGTCCCGCTCTGGGGCGGGGTCCGTTGGGCGTTGCAGGGCGGCCTCGCGGGCGTGGGCGACGAGGCAGGCGGTGAGCAGGGCGCGGACGGCCTCGCCGCGCAGCTCCTCGCGGAGGGCGGTGCGGCCGTCGCGGGTCGCCGTCAACGCCTCCTCCGGCAGCCGGAGGCGCGCCCACACCTCGTCGGGTTCTGTCAGCAGCGGCGCGAGGCGCCCGATGTCCGCCTCGGGCCACCGCAGGCGCTTGAGCCAGTCCGTCACGTGCTCGTCGTCGAGCTCGGGCAGCAGCCGGCGCACGGCGTTGAGCTGGGTGGGCGTCGGGCCGTCGGGGATGATCCGCGACCGCTGGTCGCGGTCGGCGGCGATGCTCTCCGCCGCGCCGTGGATCGCGTGCCGCCAGGCGGCGCGTTCGACGACGCGGGCCTCGTCGTGCCCCGGCTCGGCGGGGGCCAGCGTCGGCGCCGTGGCCGCCGGTTCCGGCTGCGGCCCGTCGCCCGGCCTGTCGTGGGTCCCGTCGGAGGGCGACCCGTCGCCAGTGCCGTCCGAGGGCGACCCGTCGGCGAGCGAACGGTGCGCGAGCGGCTCGGAGAGCAACGCGTCGTTGACGAGCACCTGCCCGAATCCCTCGGCCGTGCGCTCCCCGACGCCCGCCGTCTCCACCTCCCGCAGCGCCGCCACCGGAACGGTGCCCCGCGCGACGCGGAACGTCAGGCAGCTCCCGGCCGCGAGGCCCATCAACGTCGGGCGGGGCAGGCCCCACCCCCGGTGCCAACTGTCGACCCGGCCCACGCCCACGGCCGCCTCCCCGTTCCCGACCGGTTCGAGGCGGACGCCGTCGGCACCGGCCGACGCCAGGGCCCGTTCGAGCGCGCGGGCCACGTCGTGCCCGTTCGTGCTGGGGCGCAGCCTGGCGTCGCGCACCAGCAGCTCCGACTGGAGCCAGAGGCGGAGGCGACCGCCCTCGGGCACCGTCTCGCCCGGCTCGCCGCCGCTGGCTGCGTCGACCGGGACCGGTCCCGTGTCGGCGACGGTCACCTCGACCAGGCCGTAGTCGTCCTTCTGCGAACGGCCCACCCGCCACGTGCCGGCGAGGGAACGCGCCCAGCCGGCCGGCAGCACGCCCGTCCGCACCCGCACCTGGGCGCGGAACTCCTGGCGGGGCGCCAGGGCGGAGTAGATGAAGACGCCGCCGATGTCCCGGGTCGGGCGTTGCACGTCGTCCTCGATCGTGTTGTGCATCCGCACCACCATCTCGGGCAGCCGTAGCCTCAACGCCTCGTCGGCGGCCGTGTCGTCGAGGTAGCCGCGGCGGGCGGCCTTCGTGCCGTCGGGCGGCGCCTCGGCCAGCGTGTTCGCGCGCACGGCCGCCGGGTCGTCCTTGGCCGTGGTGAACACCCGTGGCACCGGCCGCCCGGGCGTCGCCGCCGTCACGACGAGGTCGCCGCGGATCGCCAGCGCCGCGGCCCGGCCGCGGAGCCGGCCGAGGACGTTCGGCAACAGCACCCAGCCCGGCAGGTGGTCGCGGCCGCGCACCAGGTTGCCCTGCGTCTGCGCGTAGGCGAGGACGGGCGTGCGGGTGCGCAGCACGAGCGTCGCCTGCTCCCAGCCGGGCCCCGCCTCGGGCGCCGCCGTTGCGGCCACGTGCGTGCCGCGGTGGGGCGGCGGGTTCGGGGGCGTCGTCTCCAGAACGGCCAGGTCGGGCTCCGGCAGGTCGTCGCCGCCCGCCAGTTCCAGGCGGCAACGACCCGCGCCGCGCCGGCGCCGCCCGCCGATGGACTCCACGAGCCGGGCGCCGCACCACAGCAGCGCGACCGCCGCCCGCCGCTGCCGCTCGTCGAGGTCGTCGACGTCGCGGAGCTCGGCCGTGCCGACGAGCTCCGTGCCCGCCCGCGCCATCTCCTCCACGCGGAACAGGTCCTCGGCCGCCGCGCCGGTCCGGGGATCGATGGCCACGCCCGGCTTGCGGAACGTCACGGCCTGGCGCAGCAGCGGACGGTCGCGCAGCACCGCCCCGACGCGGCCGGGCACGCGCAGCGCGCCGTCGACCGCCAGGCGTGCCGGGCGGGGCGCGGCCGGCCGGGGGCTGCGGCGGAGCTGCTCCTGCGTGCCGAACAGGTCGGCGACCCACGCGTGCCAGGCGCCGGTCGGGCCGGCGTCCAGGGCGTTGGCGGCCAGCTCGCAGGCGTCGCGCCAGACGCCGACGAGGGTCTTCGCCGGGACGTGCGGCAGGCCGTCCTGGTCGCGCTGCACGAGCCGGTCGACGTGGCCGTGGTCGCCGCCGCCGGTGCCGACGTGCCAGTCGCTGACCATGTGCAGGCGCAGGCCAAGCCGGCCGGTCGCCGGGGCCGTGGCGGGGTCCGTTGGGTGCTGCGGCGTCATGCGTGGGCCTCCGTGGCGGCGGGGGACGTGGCGGCGGGGGACGTGTCGGAGGGGGGCGTGTCGGAGGGGGGCGTGTCAGGGAGCAACGTGTCGGCGTGCCGCGCGTCGAGCAGGCCGGCCAGGCGCCGCGCGCCGCCGTTCTCCTCTCTCTGCGTGAGCTGGTTCAACGCGGCGGCGCGGGCGTCGTCGCCGGAGTAGCGGCGGGTGAGCAGCTCCAGCCGGGCGGCGGCGGTCTCCGGTCCGACGAACAGCCCCTCCTGGAGCTCGTGCACGTCCTTCCTGGACAGCAGCAACTCGCCCGACTCCCGATCACGCCGCCGCAACGCCCTCACCCGCCGCACCAGGTCCTCCCAGCGCCGCCCCTGCGCCCAGGTCGGCTGTGCCGCGTTCCCGTCCACCGGGCCGACGACGTAGGGCTGCGCGACGAGCCCGCGGTCGCGGCGCCGGCCGCCGTTGCTCCGAAGCCGGCCCAGGTCGGGCGCGGCGCTCTCGTAGAGGACGTGGAACGCGAGCGCGCAGTGCTCCGGCCCGAGCTCCTCCTTGACCTTCTTCGCCTCCGACGCCATCAACTGTTCGGACAGGTCGTAGGCGAAGTGGAAGGGGTAGTGCCGCTTGACGATCGCCACGCCCGCCGCCGCGCCCAGCCTGCGGCGGCCGTCCAGGCGGGAGAGCCACCGGTCGCCGAGGCGGCGCTCGGTGTGGTCGGCGAACGCCCGGAGGTACCGCTCCGTGAACGGCAACGCGATCTCGCTGTCGCACACCACCGTCAGGTCGTCGCCGCCCAACACCAGCGGCAGCACGGCGGGCAGGCCGCCGAAGCGGCGACGCACGCGCATCGCCGTGACGTGGGCGACCGCTTCGCGGAACGCCGCGTGGGCGCACGCGTCGAGGTTCTGGGAGAAGGCGCGCAGTTCGTCGACGTACGTCCGGGCGTCGGCGCTGTCGCTGTCGCCGTTGCCGTTGCCGTTGCCGTTGCCGTTGCCGACGAGCCTCTCGAAATTGCTGAATACGGCGCCGAGGCCGTTGCCGTCGGCGTGCACCACGGCCACCCAGTCCGTTCCCTCCCCGAGGTACTCGACCATGGCGCCCACCTCGTTGCGGAACCCGCCGCGCGCCCCCTCGGTGAGCACGCCGAACAGGCGGCGAAGCGCCGCCTCGTAGGCGTCGCGCTTCGCCAGGCTGACCGCCGACCGCGGCTTCGCCCGCGAGGCCGGCGAGGACCGGCGAAGCTCGACGGCCGGCAGGCCCGTCCCGACGCAGTCCTCCGCGATCGGGAGACGCAGGAAACGGGCCTCCTGCGGCGGCAACGTGGCCCGCACGGCCGGCTCCAGGCGGTGCGCCTCACGGATTGCCCCGGCCGGCCCGCCCGCCCCGTTCCACTCGAACGGGCACACGACGCCGGACACCTCCAGGCCGGGGGCTTGCCGGAGGACCCGCCGCGTCACGGCGGTCACCAGCTCCTTCGCCCGGTCCGCGTCCCTGACCAGCACGGTCGCGCTCCCTGCCCCCGCCATGACGAGCTCGGCCTCCGCCTCCTCGATCCGCCACGTCGGCGAGAACCCGGCGAAGAGCCCGCGCAGCGCCTCCTCGACCCACTCCCCGTCCACACGCGTGATGAGGTCGGAGGCGCCCACGATCTCCTTGCGCTTCGTCGAGCCGAAGATGAACCGCTGCTTGCCCGACGTGCTGACCCGAACCAGCCAGACCCGCATCAGCGACTCCCCTCACTGAGGGGCTGACTGGGGTACGAGCCGGCCCCTGGGCGTCGGGCGGGTCGGTGCCGGTGCTGGTGCCGATGCCGCTGCCGCACGGGAGCGGCGGCCCGCGGCGCGCCGTCCGAGCCGGACCCATCGAGGTGTCGTGCTGTTGCCCCCACGGAAGGAACCTCCGATCCCGTTCTTCTGCCTTCACATAAGACGGATGGACGAACGCGGATCGGCGCACGGCTCTAGTCCACCGTGGCCGCAGAGTCAAGAAGGGTTCTCGCTTCCTACCTTGACGAACCGTCGTCGACAGGGCCGGTCACCAGTGGGCGTGGGCCGGGCGTTCCGCAGGGGCACGTGCAGACGGCGAGTGCGGCGCGATCCATGCGGGGCGAGGCGGTGGCTGGCGGCCGGCCGCGCAGCGTTGCACGGCAGGAGAAACGGGAAGGATGACGTTTGTCCAGTACCTTCTCGGTCAGTCCCCATCTCTGTTCAAGAATCGATGACCAATTCTTCTCTCACCAGATGCTGTGCGCCGTACCGGGGCACATACCGATGTCGAGCCATGCTGGAGTCTCCTCAAGGCCGCTTTGTACGCGTCTGGGACACCTCCTCGTCGTGTGGCGTGTGGAGAAGGAGCAAGTGTGATGCAGAACACCGGCCTCTTTGTGGAGTAATCATGGTGCCTTTGACTTGACCTACCCTTGGTGTGAAGCTAGGGTACGCATGTCTTCAACATCCGAACGAAGGGGAGCGTTCGAGTATGTTTTTGAAAGCGCAATCTCTCAGAGCGCATGTGGCAGCAGTGAGTGGAATCGTCTCCTTATTCCTTCTGGGCGCTGCACCCGCCGCTGCTGCTTCGTCAGCAGAAGTTTCCGCAGGGGAGATTGGTGTACGCAACTGGGATAGTTACCTGAGCGGAGTTTATCCCGGGTTCCAATCTCGTCGCTGGGAGGATAACAACTACTCCGAGGTTCGCTTCACTGGCTGCGACACGGACTACATCAACCCACTTCCCGGCTTCGAGAGCACTGACGTGGAATTGCGCCAGGATATCTCACTTCAGCCTGACAGGTCGTGGGGTACGAAAGAGTTCACGGCCTGTTTCAACGGCTCAACCAACACGAGCCGAGGGGAATGGACTGGCCTGGCTTCCGGAGACCACTTCTTCCAGATCGACTTGGTTAATAACCTTGTCAACTATGCACTTGACGTCGACCGTGTGTACGTCGACACCACTCTCGGGGACTGAGACCGCTCTCGTGCCTGCCGTTGGCTGGCTCGTGATCTATGCGAGCTAGCCAACGGAGTTCCTTGTTGATCGCCACGCAGTCGCCGTTCCATGCGGGAACAGTGCATTCGTGGCCGTCGCTATGAGCAAAGGGGAGGATTTAGCCATGCCCTCAACGACGTACCGGGTTAGAGCCCGTATCGCCGTCGTGAGTGGAGTTCTTGCACTGTCCTGTCTGGCAGGAACCCCTGTCGCTTCAGCAGCGTCTTCCGCCCAGGAGACGGGAAGCAGCTTAGGTGTCCGGAACTGGACGAGTTACATCGAAGGTGCTCGAGTAGGGTTCCAGTCCCGCCGCTGGGAGGACAACAACTACTCCGAAGTCATATTCCGAGGGTGCAACAGCTACTTCACGCCGATTTCGGACGGACACACGGACGTCGAGTTGCGCCAGGACATCAACAACCTTCCTGACAGATCCTGGGGTTCAAAGAATTTCACCGCTTGTTTTGATGGCGGCACTAGTCGAGGAGAGTGGACAGGGCTCGCCTCAGGAAACCACTTCTTCGAGATCATCGGCATCAACGGCCTCGGTTCACTTGGTACTCTGAGCGTTGATCACGTCACCGTCGACACGACGCTCGGAGACTGACCCATCGCAGCAGAAGGCCTGTGGGGGCGCCCCTGACCGGGCGCCCCCACAGGCTTCGGACCCACACGACCGGAATTCGATGAGACCCCTCACACGACTTCGCGCGAGCAGCGCGTTATGGACGGCTCCGCTGGCCCTTGGACTCGTCTGGTTCTACTTCTCGGGCAACATCATCCCGAGTCTCGACGCCCTGGAAGGGCGACCGGAGTACGC
The DNA here is from genome assembly GCF_052245655.1 of Streptomyces sp. 4N509B. NCBI lineage: Bacteria > Bacillati > Actinomycetota > Actinomycetes > Kitasatosporales > Streptomycetaceae > Streptomyces > Streptomyces sp. 4N509B. Next base: position 21,802 of record NZ_JBQQBZ010000002.1, on the reverse strand, counting down.
ACCCAGCGTCACCTCCCACGCGTTGTCCGGTCTGTACGCCGTGACCTACGCGGCCGCCGCCTGCCTGGGTGCCTGGGAGGGCGGCAGGCTGAAACGTGACGGCGTGTGGCGGCTGGCGCCGGCACGGGCGCGGGCGCGTGTCGCGGCGCACACCCTCCTCCCGGTGCTGCTGATCGTGTGGGCCATACCCGTGCTGTCCGTCGCGGCCGCACTGGTCCGGGAGTCCACCGCACCGACTCCCGGAAGCATGATCCTGCCGCTCCTGGCGATGGCCGTGACCGCCGCCCACCTGGTCGTCGGGTTCTGCGTCGGCGCGCTGGTTCCCCGGCTGATCGCGGCGCCCGTCCTGGCCGTGGTGGTGTTCTACTGCGTGGCCGCCTCCTGGTCCTACAAGCCGTTCTGGCTGAGGCACATCTCGGGGCAGTTCCCGGTGGAGCTGGAGTTCGGCGAGCTTCCCACGGCGCGCTCCCTCCTGCCGCACCTGCTGCTCGCCGGGGGCCTGGCGGCGGGGGCGGTGCTGCTCTGGTTGCCACGGCGATCCGCCGCCGTGCGGGTCGCGCTGGCCGCCGTCGGCGGCGGCGTCATCCTCGCCGGCAGCCTCAGCGCGTACGCCACGGCCAGGGACTGGAGCCACACCCCGCCGCTCTCCACCGGCCACCTCACGCTCGCCTGCGTTGGGCAGGCTCCCGAGGTGTGCCTGCCCGAGGCCGAGGGAGTGCCGCCGGTGGAGGTCAGACAGGAGGTCACCGAGGTACTGACAGGCCTGGCCGGCGCCGGCGTCGCGGTCGACGCGCCCGCCACCATCACGGACAGCGTGGCCGCCGGCCGCGCCGGCCGTCGATCGACCGCCGAGAGTTGGTGGCTTCCGCTCACCAGCAGCCACCACGACGGCACCACCCGCATGACCGTGCTCGGCCAGGCCGTCGACTTCCCCTGCCCGCGACCCGATCCCGAGGCCGGCCGCAACGCCATGCTGTGGGCGGCCCACGTCACCGGGACGCAGGAGCAGTACCTGGCGTGGCAACGCGTCGAGGTCCAGCAGTTTGTCGATGGCGACGCCCAGCTCCGGCGGACCGTTGACCGCGTCGACGAGGTCCGGTCGCTTCCCGCCGCCGAACAGACGGCGTGGTTCGAGGCGGAGCGCCGTCGCGCCTGTGAACGCGGGGCCCGCTGATGTGGTGGTGGTGCAAGGCCCGTCGGGTCATGACGGTGCTGGTCGGCGGCCTGCTGCTGTTCATGCTGGTCCTCGTGCTGCTCCAGGACCGTGTGGTCGATCTGCCGTCGTTCCTGGCGAGCTCCAGCAGGCCCGTGCTGTTCGTGCTGATGGCGCCGGTGCCGCTCTGTGCGGCGTTGATGACCTGCCTGGAGTCCCGGCTCACGGAGGCGGAGGACTCCGGCGTGCGCTCGGTGCGGCTGCTCGACGCCGGACTCGTCCTCGCGGCGGTCGCCGCGGCGGGTGGCATCGGCGCGTTGCTGGGAGTGTTGCTCGACTCCAGCGCCGCCCCGGCCGCCGGCCGCAACGCCGTCTTCCTCGTGGGCCTGATGCTGTGCGTCCGAGCCGTGGTCGGTTCGACCGCCGTGATGGCACCCGTGGTGTGGATCTTCGCCGTCATCCTCCTCGGCATGTCTCCCACCTCCAACGCCGTCTGGGCCGTCCTCCCCGAACCGGCAGGCGACCCGCTCGCCGGCGTGGCGGCCGCCGTCGCCCTCGCCGCCGGTCTCACTCTCCAGCTCTTCCGTCGCCGACCCGCGACCCCGTGACGCGACCCCGACGCGGCCTGGGCCGACGCGACCTGAACCGACGGACGTGGCGTGACGTGACCAGGACCTGACCAGACCCGACCAGAACCCCGACGAGGAACGATGTCGCTCGAACTCACCGCCTGCACGTACTCCTACCGCCTCTGGGAACGGAAGGTCCTCGACGGACTGGACTACGCACTCCCGGCCGGCCTGACCGTTCTCCTGGGGCCCAACGGCGCCGGCAAGTCCACCCTGCTGCGCCTGGCGGCCTCCGTCACCGCGCCGCGCAGCGGCACCGTGAACCTCGACGGCGTCCCGGCCGGCACCCGCGCCTACCGCCGCGCGGTCGCGTTCATGCCCCAGCAGATCACCGCCATGACGGCGCTCACCGCCCGCGAACAGGTCGCCTACACGGGATGGCTCAAGGGAATGAACCGTCGCGACGCCTGGGACGCCGCCGCCACGGCCCTGGGCCGCGTCGACCTCGCCGGTCAGGCCGACACCAGGGCCAGCCGCCTCTCCGGCGGGCAACTGCGGCGCGTCGGGGTCGCCTCCGCCCTCGTCCACGACGCCCGCGTCCTGCTGCTCGACGAGCCCACCGCCGGCATGGACCCGCGCCAGCGCCGCGTCTTCCGCGACATCCTCCGCACCCTCACCGACGAGGTGACGGTCTTGCTCTCCACCCACGACGTGGCGGACCTGGCCGAGGAGTCCGACCACGTCACCGTCCTCGACGACGGACACCTCGTCTTCACGGGCACGACGACCGACTTCCTCGCCCACGCCCCGTCGGACACCGCCCCCGGCCGCCAGGCGGAAGCCGCGTACACGCGTCTCAGCGAGACGGGTGCACCGCTCTGACAGCGCATTTGCGGGCGCGGTCGGAAGATGGGCGGGAGCGACGCGAAGCCGAATGGGTGACCGTCCATTGGCGGATGCCGCCTGGTGGTCGGCCGAAGGGTGGGTAACGAGCCGCCGCGATGGCGTCGGCTGAGCGGCAGGTGTCGGCTGCGATCACGGACCCGGTGCCGGAGGTCACGGCGACCACAGCCCCCAAGCGCTACCCGCCCATCGCATGGTTGCGAACCCTCCAGGGCGGATGAGGACCACCCCCGTGAGCGACGTGCCGGAGCGCACGACCTGTTGCGAACCCTCCAGGGCGGATGAGGACCCGCCTACATGTACCGGACGATCGAACTCGACGTGAAGGTTGCGAACCCTCCAGGGCGGATGAGGACCAGATCAACGGTCAGCGATGGAACATCATCCAGGTCACGTTGCGAACCCTCCAGGGCGGATGAGGACGGGCGGTCGCCACGGTGAAGGCCGAAGTCGTCTGGTTGCGAACCCTCCAGGGTGGATGAGGACCCGAGGGTAAAGTCGCTGGTCAGCGCGTTGCCGTAGCGGACCCTCGGAAGGGGTTGTGCAGCGAGCCGTCGGTAGTGCATCTGTGCTGGTCAGAGCGTTACTTGTGAGCCGCTGGCTTGGGACCATCGAACGGCCCGCGCCATCGCCGGCGGTCAGCTTACGGGCTCAGACGGGCGTTCTCGACTCCTTCGCGCATACGGTGCCGAGCTCGTTGACCGGTCAGGTGTACAGGCGGACCCGGGTGATGATGGGTTGCGGATCCCGGTCGTCTGCCGCGCAGCTCAGCGCCTCCGCTGTGGCGAGTTCGCCCAGGCGGAGAAAGACCTGCTCGCACGAGTCGACCTCGTGCCACTTCAGGGATCGCACGAACACCCGCGCCGCCACGGCGGGACCAGGGTGGTCGAGGCGTCCTGTCCCGCCCGCGAGCCCACGCAGAACGCCCTGCTGGAGTGCCTCCTCGTAGGCGGGCTCCGATGCCGGAGTGCGGGCGAACACGCAGATGGCCGGCTCCCCGGCGGGCAGGGGCTCGAAGTCCAACTCGACGTGACCGTAGGTGGGCACGCAGGCTCCGAGTGTCTGCCGTGAGGACACCCGCACCCCTCGCACCGGACGGGACAGCGGGATCGTCTGGGCCCTCGCCATGGCCGCAACCGTAACCCCCGCGCGGCGCCGTCGGGTGTGTTGCCGATGTGCGACAGCTGGGCGAGATCGCGTGCCGGACAGCCGTAGCCGTCCCGGACGACCGGACAGTTCGCGGAGCGGCTGCGCCACGGTGAATTCGCGCGGTGCCGGCAGGGGGGCGTTGTGACCCGCCAGGCACATCGCGGAGCGGGAGCAGCGGAGTGTCGGTGTCGTTGCGGCGCGAACGGCCGGTTCCTGGTGCGGCGTATGACTCGTTGACTGCCTTGGCCGGGCCAGTCCCGTTTCCCGCTGGGTCCGCCAGGTGTGAGAAGCACCAGGGAAGAGGCCACGCAGCGGTCGTCGAACCGCTGCGGTCCACGCGTGTGTTGCAGGTCGTAGACGCCCACGACCTTCTTGCGCGTGGTGGAGCCGTGGATGAAGCGCTGCCTGCGTGACGTGCTCGTCCGGACCAGACCGACCCGCGACCTGCATCAGCGGCTCCCGTCGCCGACCCCGACGTACGGGTGGGGAACCGGCCTGACCGTGTGCCCGAACAGCCAGCCGAGGGCCAGCCCGATCGTCGCGGGAGCAGCGATGAACAGCCGTTTCTGCAACGAGGCGTACTCCGGGCGCTCGCGCAACCAGGCTCCCCATGCCGCGTAGACGTGCCGGACCACGAGTTCGAAGCCGTCGGCGCTGTCCGGGAGGTTGGCCTGTCCGCCGTCGATGACGAGCGCGGCACGGCAGCGTGCGTGCGCCCCGGTGGCGTCGGCGCAGCCGACCCGGGCGGCGTTGAGCGCTTCCGCGACCATCGCGGGGTTGTGCGCGAGGTGCACGACCAGCGCGACCGCGTCGCCGGCCCCGGTTGGGCCGTTGCCCGCGAAGGTCTCCTCGCGGGTCGGAGCCAACTGCTCGGCGCGTGCCGCCTCGGGTGCGGTCGGCGGCTCCTTGAGTCGGGCGCTGACGGACAGGGCGGGGTGGAAGTCGGAGCCGGAGAGTTCGGTGCGTTGCTGTAGGACGGGTGCGGCCAACGCGCGCAGCGACCGGTGAACGTTGAACTTGAGCTTCGTGCCGAACTCGTACGCCTCCGGCAGCGTCGCGTTGACGTACAACGAGACGGGCGCGGCCGGATCGAACGTCGCGGCCTCCATGAGCCGGGCGTTGACCAACTCCCAGGCGACGTCGAGCTCGTTGCGTCGGGTCCGTGCCCAGTCGGGGTCGGCGGTGGCCTGGGCAGTGTCCGGCGCGCGGATCTCGCGCTGGACGACGAAACAGGAGTCGTGGTGGCGCCGGGCGTGATCGTTCGCGGCCACGGCCCACTGGTGGGTCCACGGCTCCCGCCAGCCCTCCCGGCGCAGGGTGACAACGATGCCGACGCCCCGGCGGCGCTGCTGCAACCAACTGATCCCGGCGAACAACGCGGCGGAGGCCACGCAGAGCACCGTGAGGAAGACGCGGCTGTCGCCTCCCCACCCCTTGATCACGTCCGGCACCGTGCCTGCGGCAACCGTCGCCGCCACACCCGTCACGGCGACGGCACCCCAGCCGGACATATCGACACGCCACGCTCTGAACCGCACGGATGGGCCTCCGATCAGCCTGTCTGCCTCTACATAAGACAGATGGACGAGCCGCGTCGAGGCATCCATCGCGCAGTGCGGTACGCCGGTCGGCTGCCGGGTGCCGTGTACGGGTCGGTTGGATGGGCTTCGCGTCGGTGCTTCGCCGGACCGGGCGGGCGCGGCTGCCACTTGTGCGGGGCAGCCGACGTTGGGCATGCTCGGTGATGGCACACTGGTGTATCCCGATCGTCTGACCTGCGGTGATGCACTACCGCCGGATCGCTGCAATTTCGCCGCCCGCGACCAGCTGTCGGCCTAGGCTGACCAGCGACTTTACCGTCGGGTCCTCATCCGCCCTGGTGGGTTCGCAACGGGAGGCCCACGCCGCGCCGCCAGCATGCCACCGAGGGTCCTCATCCGCCCTGGTGGGTTCGCAACGGACTCCCTTGGCCTCTTCCAGCAACGCCCGTCACAGGTCCTCATCCGCCCTGGTGGGTTCGCAACATGGAGTACAGGTCGTATCCGTCCGTATCGATTTCGGTCCTCATCCGCCCTGGTGGGTTCGCAACCCGCCGCGGGGCGGGAACCAAGCGTCGGGGTCGGCGGGTCCTCATCCGCCCTGGCGGGTTCGCAACGAGAGGCGAGGAGGCCGAATGGCCACGCCGCTCTCCCGTCCTCGTCCGCTCTGGTCGGCTCGCGACACTTGCGACTGTGCGACTACTTCGGTCGAAGTCCGAACCAAGGAGCTCGCGAGAGCGGCCCCTCCTTGACATGTGCGTCCCACATACGTTAGAAGACGCCGTCCCGCGCACTGCCACCCGTCCATCCGTCATATACGGAAGGGACGGAGGAGCGACATGGTCGCCAACACACCTGGGGGTGCGATGCGGGTCAGGGTCGATGTGGAGACGGATGCGCCGAGTCTGCGGTGGGAGGACGTGCACGGTCCGGCGCGTGGCGTCGTGTACGGGTTGCTGACCGGCCAGGACGCCGCGCTGGCCCGGTCACTGCACGACGAGGGGTGGCGTGGGCACAAGCTCAGGCCGTTGGGGATGACGAGCCCGCAGTTCAAGGGGGCGCCACGGAGGAGCGGTGTCTACACCACCTCTCCCGACGGCTCGGTGTGGTTCGGGTCGCCCGTCCCCGAGATCGCGGGCGTCCTGGTGGCGGCGTTGGCCGCGCGGTCGGAGATCGTCTGGGGCTCGGCTCGCCTGAGGGTGCGCGGGTGCGTGCTCGACGTCGACGCACCGGTCGAGGACGGCCCGGTGGAGCTGGCTACGGCCACGCCGGTGATCGTCAAGGGTGAGCGCCGGTACCTGCTGCCCGGCGACGAGGGCTTCGTCGAGCGGTTGCAGCACAACCTCACCCACAAGGCCGACGTGCTCGGGCTGCCCGCGCCCTCCGGCCTGCGGGTGTTGGAGGCGGGGCCCCAGCGGCGGTTCACCGTGCGGGGCAAGCCGCGAATCGGGGCGCAGGTGCGGGTCGCGATGGAGGCGGACGCCCGTTTCGTTCGGGCGCTGCGGGCCTGGGGCCTGGGGCTGGACACGGTGCAGGGCTTCGGGTGGATCCGGTGAGTAGCCTCGTGGGCGGCTCCGTCGGCGGCACCGTGGGTGGCTCCCTCGGTGGCTCCGTGGCGACGGTCGCCCCGCTGTCGCTCACGAGTCATCCGTTCCAACGCGCCGGTGCCTGGGCCGTGTCAGTGCTGGCGGAACGGGCGACCCCGCGTCACGTCACCGCCGGCGACCTGGACCGGGTGGCTGCCCGCCTCGTGGCGGACATCACCGTCGCCGCCACGGCCGAGAAGGGCACCGACGCATACGACTGGTGGAGCGTGCTCTTCGCGCTCTACCCGAACGCCAAGGCGACGCACAACACGCGCCCCCGGGACCGGGAAGCACTCCGCCCCGCCCTCGCCGAGCTGTTCGCCCCGGACGGTGCGGAGGCGTCCACGACGTTGTCCCGCCCCTGCCCCTGCGCCTTCTGCGGCGCGCGGGCGTCCGTCACGTGGACGAAGATGAACCTGCCGCTGTTCGACACCAACAAGATGCTGAACACACTGCCGCCCAACGTCCCCGGCTGGCCGGTCTGCCGCGGCTGCCGCGTGGCGGCATGGGCCCTGCCGTACGGCGCCTGGGTGACCGCCGGCTCGGCCACGGTGATGTCCTGCGAGACCGAGGCGGCCGAACGCCGCTTCGCCCAGCGCAACGTCCTGCGGGCGCGCCGGGTGATGCACCTCGGCTTCTCGGGCCTTCGCCCCGGAGCCCGCCCCGAGCTGGTGGCGCTCCACGCGCTGCGCGCCGCCCGTGCCGAGCTGTCCGCCACGACGTTGTGGACGTTCAGGAACCACAACGAGGCCCCGTGGCTGCGCGTGACCCACACCCGTCGCGCGGTGCCGCGCTTCCTCGCGTTGGTCGAGGGCAACGCGCCGCTTCACCGCGCGTGGCGGCTGCTGGAGCTCTCCCTCACTCAACGGGACCGCACGAAGGGAGCCGGAGCTGGCGCCGTGACCGTCAGCGGCCCGGCCGAGGCGGCGCGGCTGCTGTTCGAGCCGGAGGCGGAGGACGGCTGGAGCCGCCGCTCCCTCCTCTCGCAGCTCCACCGCCTCCTCGCCGATCCCGGGCGTCGCTGGAGCGCGCCGCACCGGGCCGATCTCACCCGCCTCGCCTTCACCTACGCCAAGGAGGTTCTGGGAATGGAGCCGAACCTGACCCCCGTCGCGACCGTGGTCGCCGACTGGATCGAACACGGCGCCGGTAGTCCCCGTGGCCGCCTGGCCCAGTACCGGAACGCCGCGTTGAAGGGCTACGAGCTGGGGCGTCTGCTGACTGACGCCGCGTTCCGTCTCACGCTCGACGGCCGGCCGGCGAAGGCCGGACCGGCGGACTGGAGGCCGTTGATCCGGCAGCAGCCCCGGGCGTGGGAGCAGCGCGTGCTGCTGGCCGCCACGGTGTTGCAGCTCCTCCAGGAGCGTGGCGTCGCGGTCCACGACGAACCGACAGCCGAATCGGACCGTGAATCCGCGGGCGCGGACGAGCGGGAACGGACCGAGCAGCTGTTGGCGCGGCCGATGCTCGGCGACGCGGACGCGGACGACTTCGACGACGAGATGGGAGCCGCGTGATGGTGTACCTCGCGGGGAAGATGGTGCTCTCGGTCAGGGCGAGCGCCCCGAACAACGGCAAGGGCGAGGCGACCACCGCCAAGGTGAAGGTCGCCCGCTTCCGCAACGGCTCCTACCCCTACGTCTCCGCGCAGGCCGTCCGTCGCTGGGCGCGGGACAGCCTGGTCGAGCTGGGAGCGGTCCCCTCTCCCGTGACCCGGGTCGGCAAGTCCCAGAACAAGGCCCAGAAGGCCAACACCGCCGCCGACCCGGTGCGCTACGCCGACGACGACCTGTTCGGCTACATGAAGGCCGGCTCCAGCAGGGACGGCGCGGCCACGACGTTGCGCGACAGCCCGTTCATGCTCGGCACGCTCATGTCCGTGGAGCCGGCGCGGCCGACGGAGGACTACGGCGTGATGGCCCGTGGCGTCATCGAGCCGGTGCTGCACGGCCACGAGTTCTACACCGCCGACCTGGCCGCGCCGTTCCTGCTGGACGTCCCGAGGATCGGAACCTTCACGATCCCGGACGCGGGCGGTGTCGGCCGGCCCAACTACCTCAGCCAGGAGCAGGCGCTCCAGGTCGCCGAGGCGGCAGCGGCCGGCGCGACGGCCGTCACGTTCCGGGAGCGGCCCGCCGTGCGGCTGCCCCTCGCCGAACGCCGCCACCGCACGGCCCTGCTGTTGGAGGCGTTGGCCCGGCTCAGCGGCGGCGCGAAGCAGGCGTTGCACTACGGCGACCGCGTGCCCGACCTCCTCGTCCTGGTGCCGTTCAAGGGCGGAATCAATCCCCTGGCGCACTGCGTGGACGGCGAACCCGGGGTCGGCCTGCGGGTCCGTGGCGAGGTGCTGCTGGAGGAGCTGGCCGCGTGGGAGGGCGAGTGGGAGCCGCCGGTGCGGGTCGGGTGGCGTCCCGGCTTCCGCGACGAGCTGCGGGAGGACTTCGAGAAGGTCTGCGCCCGCGAGATCGCGGACGGGCGGATCGTCGTCGGACATCCCAGGACGGTGCTGCGCGGGCTGGCGGCCGAGCTGCGTGAGGGCACGTTGGACGCCTGGTTCGACGACCCGGCCCGGTGACGGGCGTGGCCGAAGCAGTGGCCGCGGCCGAAGCCGTGGCCGAAGCGGTGGCCGAGGCCGTGGCCGTGGTGCGGGCGCGCGAGGCGCTGGCGGCGCGCGAGGCGCTGGTGGCGTGGCGGGCGGAGTTCCTCGCGCCCGTCGCGTCGTTCCGCGATCCGCTGTTCCCGGGCGTGAGCCGCTGCCTGCCGCTGCCCCCGCCGTCGACGGTGCGGGGGCTGCTGGCGGCGGCGACGGGCCGCGACGCCGAGGACGTTCCGTTCGGGATGGCGGCCTGGGCCGAGGGGCGCGGGGTGGACGCGGAGACGTACCACCCCGTCGCCGCCAACGGCTCCAACCCCGCCGTCTCCGGCCGGGTACGCGCGATCAGGGGCGGCACGACGATCCGCGACCGGCCCTTCCTGGCCGGGGTCCACCTGACCGTCTGGCTGCCGGGGGCCGACGGCGAACGCGTCGCGGACGCGTTGCGCCGTCCCCGCTGGCCGCTGCGCCTGGGGCGTTCGCAGGACGTCGTCCACCTCACCGGAACGGCGCGGGTGGCGCTGGCGCCCGCGGCGCGAGCGGTCGTCGGGCACGCGCTGGCGCCCGTGGGCGGGCACGACGTCGGGTCGGCGCTCGTGCACCGCATGGCGGCCCGGGTCTCCGCCGACCGCCTGACCACGACGTGGCGCGACTACCTGTGGTGCGACGTCCCGGTCGGCCGGCACCCGGTGCGTGGCGCGTACGCGGAGACGCGCGAGCCGGGGCGGGGGCGGAACGAGGCGGCGCGGGCCGACGAAGGGCAGGCGGTGTGGCTGCTGACAACGTGACGGCCGCGCCCCCGCCGCCGTCCCATCGGCAGGCGCCCCAACCCGGTGCCCGCAGGCGACGGCTCACCGACGTCCGCGCGAAGTCCCACCCGCCCCACGACCCCGAGCGGCTGACGACGCACTCCCGCGTCGTCCACGACACGGTCACCCAGATCGAGCAACGCGTCGCGACCGCCGGCATCCTGGCCGCCGAGCCCGCCTTCTGGACCCGCGTCCGCCGCGCCGCCGTCCTCCACGACACCGGAAAGGTCGCCGAGGGCTTCCAGCGGCAGCTCCTGCCGGGCGGCGCGCGGTGGGGGCAACGCCACGAGGTGCTGTCCCTGGCCTACGTCGACCTGCTGGCCGAGGCCGCCGGCTGGACGGACGCCGACCGCCTCGTGATCGCCACCCTGGTCGCGACCCACCACCGGGCGCTCCACGCCCCGGCCGCAGCCGCCGGCCGCACCGCCCGCGGCAGGCGGAGCCTGGCGGAGACGTACAACGCCCACACGCGGTGGGACGAGGCGTTCACCCGCACCCCGCAGCCAGGCGGGGAGCAGGTGCAGGTCCCGATGGGGCTGCACCGGGAGTTGCTGGCGTGGCTCGCCGGCATGTTCGCCACCGACCCGCCCCGGTCACCCCAGCCGTCCGCCGCCGGGGGAGGACCGACCCTGGCCGACCGCGCCCGCCTGCTCCTCGGCCGCGTCCTGGAGGCGTGGCAGCAGCCGGTCAGGCCCGAGCCGGGGCTCCTCGCCGTGCTGGCGCAGGGCGCGTTGACCCTGGCCGACCACGCCGGCTCGGCCCACGTGCCGCTCCAGACCCACCTCCCCCTGACCCCCGACTACCTCTCCCGCTTCCCCCACACGCCCTACCCCCACCAGCGCAGCGCCGGCGCCACCGACGGCCACCTGATCCTCACCGCCCCCACCGGCAGCGGGAAGACCGAGAGCGGGCTCGCCTGGGCCGCGCGCCAGCTGTCCACCATGCCGGGCCTGCCCCGCGTGGTGTGGACGCTGCCCTACCGGGCGTCGCTCAACGCCGCCCGCACCCGGCTCCAACGCGACCTCGCGCCCGCGCCGGGCGAGCGGCTCCCGGACGTCGGTCTGCTCCACGGCACCGTCGCCCACACCCTCCTCACCCAGGCCGTCGACGACGACTGCGGCGCCCCACCGCCCGCGCCGCCCGCCGCTGCGGCCCGCCAGGCTCCCCACGCCCGGCAGGCCCACGCCCGCCAAGCCCGCGCACGGGCGAACGCGATGCGCCTGTTCACCCAACGCCTGCGCGTCGCCACCCCCCACCAACTGCTGCGCGGCGCCATCGCCGGCCCCGCCTACTCCTCCGTCCTCCTCGAACAGGCCAACAGCCTCTTCGTCCTCGACGAGCTCCACGCCTACGAACCGGCCACCTTCGGCCGCCTGTGCGCCGCGATGCGGCTGTGGGAGACGCTGGGCAGCCGCGTCGCCGTGCTCTCCGCGACGCTCGCCCGGCAGATGGTCGACCTCGTCACCGAGAGCCTCGGCCGGACCGTCACCCACCACCGCGCGCCCGCCGGCACCAGCCCGGTCAGGCACCGCCTCGTCCTCGACCAGGACCCCATCGACTCCCCGGCCAGCCTTGCCCGCCTACGCGCCTGGCTGGCCGACGGCCACAGCGTCCTCGCCGTCTGCAACACCGTCGCCACCGCCCAACGGCTCCACGCCGAGCTGGCCGACGACGCCCGCACCGCCGCCCGCACCGCCCGCCCCGGAGACCCGTCCGGCGCCCTCCTCCTCCACTCCCGCTTCAAGAACCGCGACCGGAACGCCATCGAGCGGCACCTGCTGCGCCGCCACCCCGAACGCCGGCCCGGCGAGCACGCCCGCCGCGGCGGCCTCGTCGTCGCGACACAGACCGTCGAGGTCTCCCTCCAACTCGACTTCGACCGGGGGGCCGTGACCTGCGCCCCCGTCGAGGCCGTGGCCCAGCGCGCCGGCCGCGTCAACCGCCGCGGCCGTCACCCCGACGGGCCCGTCGAGTTCCGCGTCCACCGCTCCGACGGCCACCGGCCCTACGAGCAGGACGCGATGGCCGCCGCGTGGAACGCCCTCACCACGCTGACGGAGGAGGAAGGCGTCGACACCCTCAGCGAGCAGGACGTCGACCGACTCCTCGACCTCGCCTACGACACGGACTGGGGCAGGCGATGGGCCGAGGACGCCCGCCGAGCCCGCGACGAGTTCGCCGAGACCTTCCTCACCTTCACCGACCCGTTCCACGACCGGAGCGAGTTCGCCGCCCGGCTCAACGAGCAGTTCGACAGCGTCGAGGTCCTGCACCACGAGGACATCGACGCCTACCGCGACCTCACCGCCGGAACGGACGGCGACCCCCTCCTCGCCGCCGACCTCCTCATCCCCCTGCGCTACCGCGCGCTCCGCACCTACCACGCCCGCTACGACGGAGACCTGGCCACGTACGTCGTGGGCGGCACCTACGACCCGACGACCGGCCTCCACCCGCCCTCGCCGCCCTCCGCATCGGAGACCATCCTGTGAACGAGCCGGCCCCACCCACCCCGCCTTTAGCCGACGAGGACGGCGCACTCGGCGGCGTCCACATCAAGTACCTCCACCACTGCCCCCGCCAACTGTGGCTCTACAGCCGCGGCTACCGCCCCGAGCAGCGCAGCGCCCTCGTCGCCTTCGGCGAGGCCGTCGACGAGAGCACCTACACCCGGCGCCGCGACGTCGACCTCGGCGAGGCGAAGATCGACTGGGTGACGACCGGCGCCGTCGTCCACGAGACGAAGTCCTCCCGCGCCCCCTCGCCGGCCCACGCCGCCCAGGTCCGCCACTACTGCCTGCTGCTGGAACGCCGGGGCGTCGCCGTCCGCGGCGGCACCGTTCACTACCCGCTCATCCGGCGCACCACCGACGTGCCCTGGGACGCGGCGGCCCGCGCCGAGGCCGAGGACACCGAAGCCCGCGCCGCCGCCGTGATCGCGACCCAGACGCCGCCGCCCCGCCTGCCGCGCGCCGGCTGCCGTGGGTGCTCCTACCTCGACTACTGCTGGGGAGACTGATGCCCGCCGTCGGCCGCACCTACTGGCTGACCGAACCCTGCCGCATCCGCCGCGAGGACAACAGCGTCCGCGTCGAACGCGCCGACGGCAGCCCGGTCCGCATCCCCGTCACCGACATCCGCGACCTCGTCGCGTTCGACCACGTCGACATCAACACCTCCGCCCTCTCCCTCCTCAGCCGCAACGGCGTGACCCTCCACGTCCTCGACCACTACGGCAACCACGCCGGCCACTTCGCGCCCTCGGACTCCATGTCCTCGGCCCTCGTCCTGCGCAGCCAGGTCGAACTCACCGCCGACACCGATCGCCGGGCCGCGATCGGCCGCGCCCTCGTCCTCGCAGCCGCAGAGAACCTGCGCTGGGCCCTGGACACCGACCTCCTCGACCCCGCCCTCACCGTCCTGCGCGAGGCCCTGCCCGACTGTAAGGACGCCGACGCGATCATGGGCCAGGAAGGCAACTACCGCCGCACCGGCTGGGCCGTCCTCGACACCCAACTCCCGGCCTGGCTCCGCCTCGACGGCCGCACCCGCCGCCCACCCACCAACGCCGGCAACGCGTTCATCAGCTACATGAACTCCCTCGTCTACGCCCGCGTCCTCACCGCCCTGCGCACCACACCCCTCCACCCGGCGATCGGCTTCCTCCACTCCGACACCGACCGCCGCCGCAACACCCTCGCCCTCGACCTCGCCGAGCCCTTCAAGCCCCTCTTCGCCGAACGCCTCCTCAGACGAGCCGCCAGCCAGAAAACCCTCAAGCCGAGCGACTTCGAAACAGAGGTCGGCCGCGCCTCCCTCAGCAGGACCGGCCGCAAGAAGGTCGCCGCCCTGATGCGCGAAGAACTCGACACGACGGTCCACCACCGGCGCCTCAAACGAAAGGTCAGCTACGAGGAACTCATCCACCTCGAAGCACTCAAACTCGTCCGCCTCTGCCTCGAAGGAACCCCCTACAAGCCCTTCCGACCCTGGTGGTGATCCCCATCTTCGTCATCCTGGTCTACGACACGGCCGCCGAACGCAACCCGAAGGTCCTGAAAACCTGCCGGAAATACCTGCACTGGACCCAACGCAGCCACTTCCTGGGCGAACTCTCCACCGCCCAGTTCCGCTCCCTGATGTCCACCCTGACCGCCACCATCGACCCCACCCACGACAGCATCGTCGCCTACACCACCCGCTCCCCCGACCTGGTCGAATCCACCACCCTGGGCCTCGCCCTCGGCGGCCCGGGCGACATCCTGTAACGGGGGCGGGGTGACGTGCGCTCGCGTAGGATCGGGCCCTGCTCACCTGACGCTCTGACCTGTGGCTTTGCACTACCGCCGGACTGCTGCAGTTCCTGGAGGCGATTCCCTCACTCGGAACACCATGACCTGCGACTTTACCGTCGGGTCCTCATCCACCCTGGAGGGTTCGCAACGAGCGGGTTCGGGGCCCGGGGCGGCCGGCGGTTCCTTGTCCTCATCCACCCTGGAGGGTTCGCAACATGGCTGCCGTGTCCAGCGACAGCCGCCCGAGCCACGAGTCCTCATCCACCCTGGAGGGTTCGCAACCCTGAGTGGCTAGCTGTACACGGCTCTGGATCTCGGGTCCTCATCCACCCTGGAGGGTTCGCAACGCGGCCGCACCAACGCCACCGCCACCCCGACGTACGGTCCTCATCCACCCTGGAGGGTTCGCAACACTACTCCCTCGGCGTCCTCACCATCGACGTCGCCTGGTCCTCATCCACCCTGGAGGGTTCGCAACATCTGCCGGTTGCGCTGATTGATCTTCCGAAGCTCCGTCCTCATCCACCCTGGAGGGTTCGCAACACGTCGCCGGGGTCGAACTCGAAGTCGTCGGGGACGAAGTCCTCATCCACCCTGGAGGGTTCGCAACCTGGCGGCAGACCTCCACCGCTCAGGACACGGTGTCCTCATCCACCCTGGAAGGTTCGCAACTCCCCTCACGGACGAGAGGGGACCCTGCGTGATTTACAGCCCCCGCTCAGGGATGCCTATCGTCGCGGGGACGCTGGTCGGAGAGGCAGATGTTCTTCGACCGCCTGAGGGATGCGGCGTGGCGCCGGGGATGGCCGGGGCTGGTTGGGGGTGTCTCGTGCGGCTTGCCGGAGGCGGTTGTCGGTCAGTCGTTGCTGGATGCGGGCGCGTTGGAACAGGGTCACGGCGTCGCGTAGGTCGGTCCACAGTGGGTGGAGGTCTACGTCGTTCGGGGCTTCTCCGACGGGGGCGGTTGCGGTGGTGGGGTGGAGCGTGCGCCAGAGCGTTACTGCTGTGACGAGCTGTCGCCAGTGGTTCTGCTGCCGTGGGTCGCTGGCGTCCGGTGCCGGGATGTGGCGGAGCCAGGAGGCTGGCGGTTCCTGCGCGGTCATGGCGTGGTGGAGGGCGATGTCGCTGAAGGCGCGTGCCGTGGCGGTGAGTGTCTGCTGGGTGGCCTTGTCACGGGAGTGCTGGTTCAGCATGCGCTGCTGGAGCGCGCATGCGGTGCGGGCAGCGATGTGTGTGGCGGTGCCGGGGCTGGTGACACGGGTGCGGGCGGCTGTGAGTGCGCGGGTGCGGCGGCCGAGGGTGGTGATGCGGTCGTGGAGCGAGGCCCATGCGTGGGGGTCCTGGGGGTGATCAGGTTGCTCTCCGATTCCTTCGCTGCCGTCGTGGATGCCATGGAGGGTGCGCCAGGCGTGGGTGAGCGCGGCGGTGTGCTCCCACTGGGTGCGTAGGTCGCTTCCTGGGGCGGGGACGGGACCGAGGGGGCGGGTCCAGGTGGGTGGGTGTGTGGCGAGGAGGGCGCCGGTGTGGGTGAGGCGTTGTGCGAGCACGGTGCGGCGTTCGCCGAGGTGGTGGCGCCAGCTGGCTGAGGTGTCGGGGTCGCGGAGGGCTGCCGAGGGGGCGAGCCAGTCGGGGAGCGGGCCGGAGTGGTCTGGGGTGGGGGGTGGGGCATCGGGGAGGCGGTTGCGGAGGCGCTGTTCGGCGTGGATCCGGGCGCTGATGGTGCTGGCGCGGTGGAGGCGTTCGAGGGCGGTGGAGGGGTGTCCACAGGGGGCGTGTGCGAACGGGTGTCGGAGTTCGCGTTGGCAGTCCTCGCGGAGGCGGTCGACGCGCGGCATGGTGCGGCGGAGGCGTTGTTCGCGGCACAGGGTGGTGTGCTCGGCGGCGGCGGAGCGTGCGGTGGTGGGGTCGTCTTCGAGCAGGGCGCGGCGCATGCGGGTGCGGGCGTCGGCGATGGCGGTGGCGAGCGCTGTGGAGATGAGGTGGCCGTGGGGGCGGTTGGACCAGGCAGGTGCGGAGACTGGTGAGGAGGGGGTGGTGCGGGCGCACGCGTGGTGGACGTCGTCGAGGGCACTGCGGCGGATGCGTTCGGCGCGGTCGGCGAGGCGGGCCAGGAGGTCGGGGGTGAGGTGTTTGAGGGGGCGGCTGGCCCCGGGGGTGGATTCGCGTTCGGCGGCTCGTTGGGCGGTGGCGCGGCCCTCGGTGATGCGGGTGGTGATGCGCCAGGTGAGGAGGGCGGCTGGGTCGTCGGTGTGGGCGTCGGTGTTGGTGAGGTGGTGTTCGGTGTGGGCGGAGGTGAGGAGGCGGACGGGGTTCCAGCCTTCGGCTTCGGCGGTTCGGAGGGCTTGTTGGAGGGCTGGCCAGGCGTCGGCACACAGGATGGGTTCGGCGGCGTTGCCGAGGGCGCGGCGGGTCAGGCGTTCGAGACGGTGGCTGTCGGCGCGGGCGTAGACGTCGGCGTATTCGGCGGCCAGGTGCGTGACGGCGCAGGCGTCGTCGTGGATGGTTCTGATGGTCTCGTGGGCGGAGAGGGTGGGGCGGGCGCTGTCGGCGATGGTGGCCAGGACGTCGTGCGTGGTGTGATCGTCGGTGGTGATGGCGTAGAGGTGGTTGGCGTGGCGGCCGCGGGTGGCCATGACGTAGGCGGACGCGCGGCTGGTGCGGGCGCTGACCAGGCCGTGGGCCGTGTCCACCGTGAGGCCCTGGGCGCGGTGGGTGGTGCTGGCGTAGCCGAGTTCGGTGTGGCGAGTGAGGTAGACGGCGGGGAGGACGACGCGGCCGTGGTGGGTGGTGTGGCGGACGGTGGCGTTGCCGTGCCGGTCAATGCGTTCGACGCGCCACTGGTCGCCGTTCTTGACGAAGTCGCGACCGCCGTGGACGGGCAGGCGGCGTTCGTTCCTGCGGGTGATGACCAGGTCGCCGGGGTGGGCGTGGAGCTCGTCGCGTAGCGCGGTGGAACGGGTGGGGTCGAGGTGGCCCGAGATGAGCTGGAAGGCCTGGGCGCGGGCGTTGAGGACGCGGACGTTGTCGGTGTCGTCGGCGATCATGAGGGCGAGCAGGCCGTCGCTGGTGTCGTTCTGCCAGGCGGTGAAGAGCGAGTCCAGCATCGTGTCGGGGTCGCCGCCGACGATGCGGTGGTTGGCCAGGTGCCAGCGCCAGGCGTGGGCGGGGTCGCCGTCCCGGAGGGCGAGGGTGGCGTCCGCTTCGCCCGGGGCGCGGAAGCGGTGGAGGATTTCGAGTTCGGCGGCGCCAACCTCGCGGGTGAGGAGGCGGAGGGCGCCGCCGGACTCGACCGAGCCGAGCTGGGCGGGGTCGCCGAGGAGGCGGACCAGGGCGCCGGCTGCTTCGGCTTCGGCAACGACGCGGGCGAGGTTGTGGGTGCCCGCCATACCGGCCTCGTCGACGACGATGACGTCGCCGGGGTGGAGCAGGAACGTGCGCCGAACGCGGCGGCCCTCGGCGAGGCGGGTGCGTTGGGCGAGCCAGCCGTGGAGGGTGTGGGCGGGGGCGGCGAGGTCGTCTTCCAGGACCTTGGCGGCGCGGGAGGAGGGCGCGAGGGGGATGAGGCGTGCACCGCTGTCGGCGACGGCGTCGCGGACGAGTCGGAGGGCGGTGGTCTTGCCGGAGCCGGCGGGGCCGACGCCGACGGCGAGGAGCTTGTCGGAGCAGGCGAAGGTGTGGGCGAGGTGGCGTTGGCCCGGGTCCAGCGGGGGCCCGTCGTCGAAGTGGTCGGCGACGGTCGTGAAGCGGTCGGCGGTGAGGGCCGGGATGACGGTGCGGTGGGCGGCGTGGAGGATGCGGGACTCGGCGGCCAGAACGCCCGTGGAGGTGTAGAGCTCGGACTCGCGGCGGCGGTAGATGCTCGTGCCGTCGGCGCGGAGGAGGGGCGGGAACGGGGCGTGGAGGTCGGGCGGGGTGATGTTCAGGGAGCCGTGGTCGAGAGCGTGCTGGGTGATGCGTTCCGCCAGTTCTGTGGTGTCGCCGCGGCCTCCGGTCAGGCGGAGGATGTGGCGGCGGGCCTCGGCCAGGACGTGGCGGCGGCCCCAGACGGCGCGCTCGGCGGAGACGGTGTGGAGGACGTCGGCGGCGGCCTCGGGGATGTCCACGGCGGGGGGTGGGGGTGACGCTGCGGCGGTCTGTTGGGCGTGGCGGAGGAGGGTGTTGGTGCGGGGTGCGCCGATGAGGGTGACGGCCTCGTGGTGCCAGGCGGCGCGGAGGTCGGAGAGGGCGCGGGCCTTCTTCTTGGGTGGGCGGGTCTGTTGGGCGGCTTGTTGGATGAGGGCCAGGCGGGCGGTGGTGTCGGGCTCCCTGCCGTGGCGGCTGCGGTACGCGTCGAGGAGGTGGTGGAGGTCGGCGCGGATGTCGTGGGCGCGCTTGGAGAAGGCGTTGACGAGGTCGTCGTCGAGGCCGGCGATGGCCATGACGGGTCGCTTGCCAGGGGTGACCTCGCGTTCCTCGGTCCTGACGTCGAGGCGGCGGCAGAGCTCTTCGACGACGCGCTGGTTGTACAGCTCGCTGGCGGCGACGCCCATGGCGTAGAGCAGCTTGCCGTCGATGCTGCGCCACCTGCCGTCGAGGCCGCGGACCTTGTTCGCGACGACGACGTGGTCGTGGAGGAGGGGGTCGCCGCGGCGGCTGTCGTAGTGGCGGTACTGGGCGGCGATCAGTCCGCCGCGCACGTCCTCCTGGGCGATTCCGTTGACGCCGGTGCGGGTGGCGAGCGCGTTGTTCTCGATCCAGGTGAGAGTTTCGGCGATGGACTGTTCGTGGGCTGCTTCGACCTGGCGGCGGGTTTCGTCGTCGCCCAGAGCCCAGAGGATCGAACCGTACTTGTTGCGGAAGACGAGGTCGTACCCGGCGACGGCCTGGCGGGTGCAGGTGGTGTGGGCGGCGATGTAGCGGTTGAGTTCCTGGGGTGATTTCGGGGAGCGGCCGAAGTCCTGGCGGAAGGCGACGGCACCGGTTTTCGCGCGGAGGCGTTTGCGTTCGGGGTCGGTGGGTGGGCGGCCCTCGCGGGACTCGAAATCCTGGAGGGCGCCTGCGATGCGGGCGGCGAGTGGGCCTTCCGTCTGGTCGTATCGGTAGTAGCGGCGGCCGAGGCGGGCGCTGCGGACGGCGGCTGCGGGGCTCAGGCCCTGGGCTGTGGCGTGCTCGATGATGCGGTCGGCGTTCGGGTGGAGACCCTCGCCGTACAGGGCTCTCATCTGGGCCTCGGTCACGGTGCCACTGACGCCGAGTTCGGCGCTGCCGGCGCCTACCCAGACTCCGGGTGGGTTGCCGTCGGCGGTGTAGTAGTCGTCGAGCTCGCGCCGGCCCGAGCGGCGTTCGTCACCGGTCGCGATTTCCCGCGTGTAGTAGAGGTAGCCATCCCCAGCGGAGAGCTTGTGGATGGTCATCATGCGGCGCAGGCTAACGCGTGAACTTGTGAATGCAAAAGCTTCGACCGATTTCGCTGGGGTCGTGTCGGGGTGTGTCGCCAGCTTGTCACCAGCGAAATCGGTCCGCGAAGCGGAGGGGTTTGTCCCCAGGCGTGCTCTCCGGAGCGCGCCTGGGGACAAACCCGCGGCGGCCGATATCCACGGAGGGCTTGGCGGCATGGTGACGCGCGGATGCTGGCGGAGGGGCGGCATGATCGGATCGAGGATTCGTGCGGAAGCACGGAAGCACGGAAGCACGGAAGCACGGAAGCACGGAAGCACGGAAGTGCGGAAGTGCGGGAGTGCGGAAAGGCTGGAGGAGACGTATGGCAGGTCGGAGGGTCTCGCGGTTGGTCGAGGCGCGAGAGAAGGCGCGCGCCCGGACGGCGGAGCGTCGGCGGCGAGAGCAACGACTTGAGGATCTCGCGACCGACTGGTTCCAGGCGGAGGGCGAGATCTCCGAGATCGAGGCGGCGGCAGAGCGGAGGATCGAGCTCTACGCGGCGAAGGTCCGAGGGGAGGCGGAGACGAGCGTGCGGCAGTTGCGTGGACGGATGGACGACGCGGTGGGGGAGATGCTCACGCTGACGGGTGTGCGCGCGGTGGCGGAGCTTCTAGGAACCCAGGAGTCGACGGTGCGTGCGGTCAGGGTGGCGGCGGACGCCGCTGCCAACGTCGCTCCGAGTGCCGCCCCCGACGTCGGTTCTTCTGAGGCCCGGACGGAGTCGCCATCGGTCGCGACGGCGTCCGTGCCCTCGCCCGCCTCCGCCGAGCGAGCGCCGACCTCGGCGGCGGGTTGATCGACGGGTTGAACAACGGGCGACAGACACGGCCACGGCGTTTCGTTCCTTCGGCCCGTGCGTCCACAGGGCGACCGGGCGCTCAGCTTCGGCGTCGGCGGGCCTGGCTTCTGTCCATCACCGTGTCAGGTGGTGTGGGCGCGGGCGGCGTTGAGAATGCGGTTCCAGGTAGAGCGGGAGGAAGCGTGCTCGGGGCCCGCGGTGGCCTGGAGACGGGGGATGAGCTCCGCGTTGCGGGCGTCGGGGTGGTCGGCGAGGGCGCGGCGGGCGAGGTCGAGCCGGGGGTCGTTGGCGTAGGGCGCGGCGTTGGCGCTGGTGCCGGGCCGACGTCCGGAGCGTTGGCCTCGGTAGGGGCGTTGGTCGGCGAAGGCCCAGATGCGGTGGAGCCTCCACTGCGGACGGCGCCGGCCGCTGGGCAGCTCGGTCCAGCTGTCGGGTTCGGGGAAGCCGGGGGGCGGCTCGGTCAGCCAGTGGCTGATGGTGGTGGTGTCGGTGTGGCCGCAGGCGCGGGCGAAGTCGGCGGGGCCGCCGAGGTCGTCGGGCTTGCCGGCGCGGACGGTGGAGCCTCGGCGTTGGGCGACGTACTCGTCGTGCCAGCGGCGGAAGGTGTCGACGTGCCAGCGCGGCCGGGGCGGGCCCGGCTGACCGGTGATGGCGTCGACCGGGGGCGGGTGGCCGTTCGTGGCGCGCTGGGCCCAGAGGCGTTCCAGCGTCGAGACGCTGGTGGCGAGGAGCGCGGCGAGTTCGGCGCGGGTCGCGAGGCGGCGGGGGCGGGGGGCGTCGGCGTCCACGGGAGTGATTGTGCCGTCGCGCTCATCGATGTGGGTGGGATTGCGTGGCGTAGCATGTGGGCTTCCTACGGTTGCGTTGCTCCTTGGTGAAGGGGAACCGCTCGGTAGGTGGACGGTCGGCCGGTTGCCCACTTGTGCCGACCGTCCTTCTTGTTCGAGGTGGATGTGGCACGGCGTTGCGTCGCTGCCGTCCCTCCGGCAG